>NZ_JBQQCB010000137.1:0-24881 GCF_052246675.1 Nonomuraea sp. KM90
AGACGGCTGACGCCGGGCGCCCCGCGCGGGGCGCCCGGCGTCGGAGCGCCGGTCAGCCCAGCTGGACCTCGACCTTGAGCTCGTCGCCGTAGTCGAGCACGAACTCCTCGACGTTGCCCGCCGCGCACAGGTCGTCCTGCGCCTGCCGCACGAGCTCCACGTCGGGCGCCCACACGGTCAGCCGGGAGACCTCGGCCCGCATCGACTGCTTGGCCTCCGACTTGGCCTTGCGGACCTGCCCGAGCACCTCCGAGGCCACCGCCAGCACGGCCGGGTCGCCCTCTCCCCGCTCCGTGAGCGGCCAGGCGGCGCGGTGGACCGAGCCGTCGCGCCACCACGACCACACCTCTTCGGTCACGAAGGGCAGGAACGGCGCGAACAGCCGCAGCAGCGTGTCGAGCGCCTGCCGCAGCGCCGCGTGCGCCGACGCCGAGGCGGCGCCGGACTCGTACGCGCGGGCCTTGACCAGCTCCAGGTAGTCGTCGCAGAACGCCCAGAAGAAGCGCTCCACGGCCTCGATCGCCCGGGTGTGGTCGTAGGCCTCGAACGCCTCCGTCGCCTCCCGCACGGCGTCGCTCAGCGCCGTCAGCATCGACCGGTCGAGCGGCTCGGTCACCTCGGAGCCGGCGTCGTCGGAGGCCAGCCCGAGCACGAACTTGGAGGCGTTCAGGACCTTGATCGCCAGCCGCCGCCCGATCTTGAGCTGCCCCGCGTCGAAGGCGGTGTCGACGCCGTAGCGCCCGTTGGCCGCCCAGTAGCGCACCGCGTCGGAGCCGTGCTGCTCCAGCAGGTCGAGCGGGGTGACCACGTTGCCCTTGGACTTGGACATCTTCTTGCGGTCGGGGTCGAGGATCCACCCGGAGATCGCCACGTCGCTCCATGGCGTGCCGCCGAACTCGTAGTGCGATCTGACCACGGTCGAGAACAGCCAGGTGCGGATGATCTCGTGGGCCTGCGGCCGCAGGTCGGCGGGGAAGACGCGGCGGAACAGGTCGTCGTCGGAGCCCCATCGGCCGGCGATCTGCGGCGTGAGCGACGAGGTGGCCCAGGTGTCCATGACGTCGGGGTCGGCCATGAACCCGCCGGGCACGCCCCGCTGCTCCTCGGTGTAGCCGGGCGGCACGTCGGAGGACGGGTCCACCGGCAGCATGTCCTCGGTGGGCAGGATCGGCGCGTCGTGGACGGCCTGCCCCGACTCGTCGATCGGATACCACACCGGGAACGGCACGCCGAAGAAGCGCTGGCGCGAGATCAGCCAGTCGCTGGTGAGCCCCTCGACCCAGTTGTCGTAGCGCACGCGCATGTGGGGCGGGTGCCACGTCAGCTCGCGCCCGCGCGCCAGCATCCGCTGCCGCAGCTCCTCGTCACGGCCGCCGTTGCGGATGTACCACTGGCGGGTGGTGACGATCTCCAGCGGCTTGTCGCCCTTCTCGTAGAACTTCACCGTGCGCCGCACGGGCCGGGGCTCGCCCTCGAGGTCGCCCGACTCCCGCAACAGCTCCACGATCCGCTCGCGGGCGCTGTGGACGGTCTTGCCGGCCAGCTCCTTGTACGGCTCCTCCTCCACGCCCTCCGGCGGCTCGGGCAGCAGCCGCCCGTCCCAGCCGAGGATCGGCCGGGTCGGCAGGTGCAGCTCGCGCCACCAGGTGACGTCGGTGATGTCGCCGAACGTGCAGATCATCGCGATGCCGGTGCCCTTGTCGGGCTCGGCCAGCCGGTGGGCCAGCACGGGCACCTCGACCCCGAACAGCGGCGTCAGCACCGAGGTGCCGAACAGCTCCTGGTAGCGCTCGTCGTCGGGATGGGCGACCAGCGCCACGCAGGCCGGGATCAGCTCGGGCCGGGTCGTCTCGATCCAGACCGGGCCCTTCTCGCCGTAGAAGGAGATCTTGTGGAAGGCGCCGGGCCACTCCCGGTCCTCCAGCTCGGCCTGGGCGACGGCGGTGCGGAAGCTGACGTCCCACAGGGTCGGCGCCTCGGCGAGGTAGGCCTCGCCGCGCAGCAGGTTGCGCAGGAACGCCCGCTGCGACACCGCGCGGGACTCGTCGCTGATCGTGGTGTAGAGCAGCGACCAGTCGACCGACAGCCCGACCCGCCGCCACACCTCCTCGAACGCCTGCTCGTCGAGGGCGGTCAGCTTGTGGCACAGCTCCACGAAGTTGCGCCGCGAGATCGAGATCTCACGCTTGCCGGGCTTGTCCGGGGGGACGAACTCGGGGTCGTAGGGCAGCGACGGGTCGCAGCGCACGCCATAGACGTTCTGCACCCGGCGCTCGGTGGGCAGCCCGTTGTCGTCCCACCCGATCGGGTAGAAGACAGACTTACCGATCATCCGCTGGTAGCGGGCCATGATGTCGGTGTGGGTGAAGGAGAAGACATGCCCGACGTGCAACGACCCCGACACGGTCGGCGGCGGCGTGTCGATCGAGTAGACCTGCTCACGCGGCTTGGACCGGTCGAAGCGGTAAGTGCCCTCGTCCTCCCAGCGAGCTACCCATACCTGCTCCAAGCCGTCAAGGGTCGGCTTTTGGGGCATGGATGGACGGCGTAGTCGCTGTTGAGTCATGCCTCCTTATGGTACGGCTTCACGGGCGCGGCCTGCGGTAGAGACTAGTGTTCGTTACAAAGGGGAAGGGAGATCGACATGGCGGAGGACAAGCCCGATGTCGCCTGGCGTGTCATCGGTGGCCTGGTGGGCCTGGTGACCGCCTGGGCGGCGCGGAAGATCCTCGGGTTCGCCTGGCGGAAGGCGACCGGCAAGGAGCCGCCCATCGACACGGACTCGCCCGAGGTCAGCATGGGTGAGGCGATCGGCTACGCCGTCGTCATGGGAGTGGGCATGTCAGTGGCGCAGATCGTGGTCAACCGGACCGCCAAGAAGCGCTACGACGCGTGGAAGTCTGTGAAGCAGGTGTCTCCAGGGCCGTGAGGAACTCGCTGGCCCAGCGGTCCACGTCGTAGGTGGCGACCCGGCGGCGCATCGTCCGCATCCGCCGGGCCAGCTCGTGCGGGGTGGCGCGCATCGCGGCCAGCATCTGCCGCTTGACGTCCTCCACGTCGTACGGATTGACCAGATAGGCCTGCCGCAGCTCGTCGGCGGCCCCGGCGAACTCGCTGAGCACCAGCCCGCCGTGCAGGTCGTGGTGACAGGAGATGTACTCCTTGGCCACCAGATTCATCCCGTCGCGCAAGGGCGTGACGACCATGACGTCGGCCGCCAGATAGAGCGCCGCCAGCTCCTCGTGGCCGTAGGACTGGTGGAAATACCAGATCGGCTGGTAGCCGAGCTGGGCGTGCTCCCCGTTGATCCGGCCGACCTGCAGCTCGATGTCGTCGCGCAGCCGGCGGTATTCGTCCACCCGCTCCCGGCTCGGCGTCGCGATCTGCACGAACACGGCCTCGCCGGGCCGCAGCTGCCCGTCCTTGAGCAGCTCTCCGAACCCCTCCAGCCGCTGCCCGATGCCCTTGGTGTAGTCGAGCCGGTCCACGCCCAGCAGCACGTGCTCGGGGTCGCCCAGCTCCATCCTGATCTCCTTGGCCCGCGCCACGATGTGCGGCTCGCGCACGATCGTGTCGAGCTGCGCGAAGTCCACCGAGATCGGGAACGCCTGCGTGGTCACGATCCGGTCGTCGAGGAAGATCTCGTTCCCCTTGTACGGCAGCCCGAGCAGCCGCCGGCACAACCTGCGGAAGTTCGAGGCGCCGCCGGGCAGCTGGAAGCCCACCAGGTCGGCCCCGAGCAGCCCTTCGACCAGCTCCTTGCGCCACGGCAGCCGCCAGAACAGCTCGGTCGGCGGGAACGGGATGTGCAGGAAGAACCCGATCCGCAGGTCGGGCCGGAGCCTGCGCAGCATGGCGGGCACGAGCTGGAGCTGGTAGTCCTGCACCCACACGACCGCGCCCTCCTCGGCGGCCTCGGCGGCCGCGACGGCGAAGCGCTCGTTGACGGACCGGTACGTCTCCCACATCGCCCGGTCGAACACCGGCGGCGCCACCACGTCGTGGTAGAGCGGCCACAGGGTGGCGTTGGAGAAGCCCTCGTAATAGAGCTCCACCTCGCTGGCCGACAGCGGCACGGGGATGAGACTCATCCCGTCCTGCTCGAACGGCTCCAGTTTCTCGTCGGGCGCCCCGTGCCAGCCGGCCCAGGCGCCATGGCGGCGCTGCATCACCGGCGCTATGGCGGTGACGAGGCCTCCTGGACTCCTGCGCCACGAGGCCGCTCCGTCAGGCTCGATCGTCCGGTCCACCGGCAACCGGTTCGCGACGATCAGAAACGAGCTACGGCCACTCACGCAGTCCTCCTATGGGGTCATGTGTCAGGAGAGCCGCCGAGTGCGCGGCTCACAGCGGCCGCCACCGACTCCGGCCCCGCATGGGGGATGATCGCGGCGATGTGGGAATCGGGCCTGATGAGCCATGCCTCATCCGGCCCGGCGCCGAGCCTCTCAGCGAGCGAGCCAGTCCCATCCATCTCCGCGAGCCCGCGTACGGCGAGCGGCGCCGTAATGACCTTGCCCAGGACCTGCACAAACAAACTCGAATCGCACATATCACCCAATAGCACGAGAAATCCGTCCCGGGCCATCTCCCGCAATCTGCCCCCGGGAAGCGGCACGTCGGGCAGGATCACGCCCGGCGCGGGCACGCACAGCGCTCCCTTCGGCGGTCTGCCGAGGAAGGGCCGCGATGGCTCGGGCGTGGTGAGCGGCGAGTCCACGTACCAGTACGGCTCGGCGAAGCGCCCCGAGTCCACCTCGGCGACCCGGCCGCCCTCCAGCACGGCCCGCCTGCGCATCCGCTCCTCCACACTCCTGGGCGCGAGGAAGCGCATGGTGGCCGCGGTGACCTGCAGATTCTCCCGCGCGGCCGCGTGCCGCTCGGCGTGGTACGACTCCAGCAGCTCCTCCCCCGCCCAGCCGTTGAGCACGAAGGCCAGCTTCCAGGCCGCGTTCTCGGCGTCGGGCACGCCGGAGTTGAGCCCCCGCGCACCGAACGGGGCCACCAGGTGGGCGCAGTCGCCCGCCAGCAGGACCCGGCCGACCCGCATGCGGGAGGCGATGCGCGAGTGGAAGCGGTAGGTGCTGTGCCAGAGCAGCTCGTACGGCCGATCCCCGATGATCTGCCGGATTTTTCGCGATATATCGGCTTCTGTTGGGATGAAGTCCGGCGCGATCTGCCAGTCGATCCGGTACGTGCCGCCGGGGCAGGGATGGATGAGCACCTGCCGCCCCGGGTTCCAGACCGGGTCGAAGTAGAAGCGGCGCTCGTTCTCCCAGCCCGGCAGCTCGGCCTTGATGTCGCAGATCAGGAACTGGTCCTCGAACGTCTCCCCGGAGAAGGCCACCCCCAGTCCCCCGCGCAGCCCCTGGGCCCTGGCACCCGCGCAGGCCAGCACGTAGGGCGCGCGCAGCCGCCGCTGGCCGCAGTGCACGGTGACGCCCGTGGAGTCCTGGGACAGGCCGGTGACCTCGTGGTCCCAGCGCACCTCGATGAGCGGCTGCCCGGCGATGACCTCGTCGAGGATCTGCTCGGTGCGGCTCTGGGAGATGTTCACGCAGGGTGGCAGCGGCCCCTCACGCTCGAACGCCCAGGAGAACAGCTCCCGGTCGCGGTAGTAGGTGCGGGCCGTGGTCCAGGCCAGGCCCTCCTCGGCCACCTTGGCCGCGCCGGCGGCGGCCCAGATGTCGAGCACGTCGCGCTGCTGGCAGATGGACTTGGAGCCGCCCCTGCCCCGCGACGGGCGCTGGTCGAGCACCAGCACCTGGACGCCCCAGCGGGCCAGCAGCAGCGCGGCGCTCTGCCCGACCGGGCCCGCGCCGATCACGATGACCTGTGCGTCGTTCCTCATGACTGCAGCTCGTCCCACACCTGCCGGTCGCGCTCGGCGGTCCAGATCCGTGGCCGCTCGACGCCGTGCAGCTCGTCCCAGAGCCTGGAGACGTTGAACGGCAGGCAGTGCTCGAAGATCGGCCAGGCGCCGTAACGCGGCTCCAGGGCCCGGTGCGTACGCTCGAACGCCTCCTTCATCGACCCCGCCGCGCCCACCTCGCGCAACATCACCGCCACGAAGTCGCGCGTCTGCCCGATCGCCGCCGCCACGCCGTCCTTCCCCCTGGCCACCGCGCCCCGGCCGCCGACCAGCGTCTCCGCCCCGAACGACGCCACCCGGTCGAGCGTCCCCGAGGACCACTCCCGGTGGAAGGCGTCGCCGGTGTAGAGGGCGGCCTGCGACTCCACCAGGTCTCCGGCGAACATGATGCGCCGATCCGGCAGCCACGCCACCAGGTCGCCCTCGGTGTGGCCGCGCCCGCAGTATTGCAGGACGAGGTCGCCCCGCCCGCCGCCCAGGTCGATGGTGAACCGGTCGCTGAACGTCGCCGTCGGCCACGTCAGGCCCGGGATCGAGCCCGGCTCCTTGAACAGGCGCGGCATCCTGCCGTATTCGCTGGCCCAGTCCTGCTCGCCGCGCTCGGCGATCAGCTCGCGGGTCTTCTCGTGGGTGACGATCACGTCCGCGCCGAACGCCGAGGCGCCCAGCACCCTGACCGCGTGGTAGTGCGACAACACGAGGTATCTGACCGGCTTGTCCGTGTGCTCGCGCAGCCGGGCCAGCCACTCGCGGGCGGCCACCGGCGTGGCCAGCGCCTCGAAGCAGACGAGGAAGTCCTCCCCCTCGATCGCGCCCACGTTGGGGTCGCCCTCGGCCGTGAGCGCGTAGACGCCCTCCGCCAGCACCTCCAGAGACTGCCTCTTCTCGCCGAGATCCGCCGACGAGGCGAACGGCTTGGCCATCGCTCCTCCTCCGCTCAGCCGTCGAAGTCCATCCGCACGCCCGACGTCCTGCCCATGCCCATCTCTCCCGAGATCAGGCGCACTCCGCGTGCCACGCCGGCCGCCCGGACCGCACCGCGTGGAAGCGCCCCGCGACGTGGCCCGGGCCGGCGCTTCATCTCTTGACAGGGAAGTCAGGACGGTGATTGGTTTACCGAACATTCGGTCAGTTGACAAGGGAGACTTGCGTTGGAGAGCGCGCGTCGCATGATGGACGCCGACACCGCCTCCGCGGCCCTGGGCATCGAGTTGACGGAGCTGGGCGAGGGCCGGGCGGTGTGCCGCATGACCGTGACGGGCCAGATGATCAACGGCCATGACCTGTGCCACGGCGGATACGTGTTCCTGCTGGCCGACACGGCGTTCGCGTGCGCCTGCAACACCTACGGCCCGGTGACGGTGGCGGCGGGCGCGGAGATCACGTTCGTCTCGCCTGCCCGCGCGGGCGACGTGCTGGTCGCCGAGGCGGCCGAGCGCACCCGCTACGGGCGCAGCGGCATCTACGACATCACCGTGCGAAGGCCGGACGGACAGGTGGTCGCGGAGTTCCGCGGCCGGAGCCGGGAGCTGAAGTGAGACTTGGAGATCCCCCCGCGGACCACGAGCTCGACCCGGTCGAGCGGGTGTCCCGCGACGAGCTCATGGCGCTGCAGCTGGAGCGCCTGCGGCGAACCCTCGACCACGCGTACCAGAACGTACCAATTTATCGGGCGAAATTTGACCAAGCCGGGGTGCATCCGAGCGACTGCAAGGAGCTCGGTGACCTGGCGAAGTTCCCCTTCACCACCAAGCAGGACCTGCGCGACAGCTACCCGTTCGGCATGTTCGCCGTCCCCCGCGAGCAGGTGGTCAGGGTGCACGCCTCCAGCGGCACCACGGGGCGGCCGACCGTGGTCGGCTACACCAGGAGCGACATCGACGTCTGGGCGGAGGTCATGGCCCGCTCGATCCGCGCCTCCGGCGGGCGGCCCGGCGACATCGTGCACGTGGCCTACGGCTACGGCCTGTTCACCGGCGGGCTGGGCGCGCACTACGGGGCCGAGCGGCTGGGGTGCACGGTGGTGCCCGTCTCGGGCGGCATGACGGCCCGGCAGGTGCGGCTCATCGCGGACTTCCGGCCCGACATCGTCATGATGACGCCGTCGTACATGCTGGCCCTGCTGGACGAGTTCGCCGCGCAGGGGCTGGACCCGCGCGCCGCGTCCCCGCGCGTCGGGATCTTCGGCGCGGAGCCGTGGACGGAGCGGATGCGCGCGGAGATCGAGGAGCGCTTCGACCTGCACGCCGTGGACATCTACGGCCTGTCCGAGGTGATCGGGCCCGGCGTGGCCAACGAGTGCGTCGAGAGCAAGGACGGCCTGCACGTCTGGGAGGACCATTTCTACCCGGAGACCGTCGATCCGTTCACCGGCGAGCCGGCCGAGGCGGGCGAGCTGGTCTTCACCAGCCTCACCAAGGAGGCCATGCCGGTCATCCGCTACCGCACGCGCGACCTGACCCGGCTGCTGCCCGGCACGGCCAGGCCCGCGTTCCGCCGCATGGAGAAGGTGACCGGGCGCACCGACGACATGATCATCGTGCGTGGCGTGAACGTGTTCCCGACCCAGATCGAGGAGCTCGTGCTGGCCACGCGGGGCCTGTCTCCGCACTTCCAGCTGCACCTGACGCGCCCCGAGCGGCTCGACGTGATGACGGTCAGGGTCGAGGCGCGTCCCGAGTTCGGCGGCGGGCGGGGCGAGGCGGGCGAGGCGCTGCGCAGGGCGGTCAAGGACGCCGTCGGCGTGAGCGTGGAGGTCGAGGTCGTGGATCCGGAGACGCTGGAGCGGTCGGTCGGGAAGCTCAAGCGGGTCATCGACCGGCGAGCTGCGGCGGGCGACCAGGACAAGCAGGGATAATCGGGCATATGGCCACATCAGCCCCCACGCGTCAGCGCAGGCGCGGGCACGACCCCGAGTCCGTGCTGTCCATCGCGGTGGGCGTCTTCAACGAGCGTGGCTACGACGGCACCAGCATGGAGGACCTCGCCAGGGCGCTGGGCGTCACCAAGTCGGCCATCTACCACCACGTGCCGGGCAAGGAGCAGCTCCTCGCCCGCGCCCTCGACCGGGCGCTGGACGGCCTGTTCGAGATGGTGGCCGACGAGCGCGCCGCCTCGGGGGCGGCCATCGAGCGGCTGGAATGGGTCGTACGGCAGAGCGTGCGCATCCTCGTCGACCGGCAGCCGTACGTGACGCTGCTGCTGCGGGTGCGTGGCAACAGCCGCACCGAGCGGGCGGCGCTGGAGCGGCGGCGGGAGTTCGACGCTTTCATCAGCCACCTGGTCGGGCAGGCGGCGGCGGAGGGTGGCATCCGGGCCGACCTGGATCCCGCACTGGTGACGCGGCTGCTGTTCGGCACCGTGAACTCGATCACCGACTGGTACCACCCGTCACGCGGCGCCTGCGCTGACGACCTGGCGGACGCGCTGATCAAGATGGCCTTCGACGGGCTGCGCTCGGACGCGGCCTAGACACCGGGCCCGCGGCCGGGAGGCAGGGCTACGGGTCGAGCTCGTTACGCGGCGGGGACTCGACGGCCTCGGGCTGTCCGGCACCGGGCAGCGGGCGTTTGACGCGCAGGTCGTTGCGGATGGTCTCGCCGAGCTTCTTCGTGGCCATGCGGTTGAGCGCGCCGCCGGCGACGGCGCCGGTCAGGAACGGGCCGAACGTGGTCAGATGGCGGCCCAGCGTACGCATGAGACGGTTGCGCAGAGCCGTCTTGGTGGCCGCCCCGAGCGCCAGTGAGACGGACGCGGGCGCGAGGGGGTCGATGCCGCGTTGCTTGGCCCAGGCGGCCGTGAATGCGACCGCGCGCTGGGTGCCGGTGCCCTGGACACGTACGCCGTAGACCTCGTGCAGCTCGGCCAGGAGCTTGACCTCGATGGCGGCGACGACGATCGTCTCGGCGACGAGCTGGGCGGGGGCGGAGAGCAGGAGGGGTGGCGCGGCGAACTCGGCCGCGGCCAGTGCTCCGCCGATGGCGCCGACCGTCATCGTGGCCTTCTGCGCGGTGCGCACCAGGTCGTCGGCGAGCTCCTCGCCGGTCAGGCCGTGATGATGTTCGGCAAGGGTGTGCAGATCCCGGATCGGGATGCGCGGCGCGATGTTGAGGAAGACGTCCGCCAGCCAGCGTCCCCGGCCCGCGCCGGTCGCGCGTGCCCTTTTGGCTCCCGCGGACAACGCCTGGGCTAGGCGGCCGAGCAGCCTGCGCCGCTCGGCCGGCGCGAGCTCACCGGACGCGGTGAGCCTGCCTACGAGCTCGCCGACCTCACGGTCGGGGTCGGCGATCTCACTGCCTGGTTGCTGGTCTTTCTCCGGTACGGCCACGCGATGCCTCCATGTCTCTTGGTCGCGACCGCTCAGGGTTCGTGGGCTTCGGTCATCGCTCCCTCGCTACCCCGAGCACTTTCGCTCCAGAAATTAGGCGGCGCACTCCCGGCAGACCTGCTGGCCGTTCCTCTCAGAGGCCAGTTGGCTGCGGTGATGCACCAGGAAGCAGCGTGAGCAGGTGAACTCGTCGGCCTGGCGGGGAATCACCCGCAGGGAGAGCTCTTCGTTCGACAGGTCCGCACCGGGCAGTTCGAGCGACTCGGCCAGGTCGGTCTCGTCGATGTCGATGCTGCCAGACGACTTGTCGGTGCGCCGCGCCTGGAGTTCCTGGAGGCTGTCTTCCCCCAGGTCGTCGTCTGTCTTGCGCGGGCTGTCGTAGTCGGTAGCCATTGTGCTTACTCCATCCCCCTCATCCATATGTGTTCGCGCTCATCGCGCGTCTTAACGTCCGGGAAGCCCATCTTGTGCCCGTTCCGTCGGGGAGATTTCCCATCGGTACCCCGCGGAAACGGACAACGAACCTCCCAACACGTCAGGGCCTGCTGCCGACGGCAATGGTTAGCCAAATATGGCGAAACCCACAGCCTTGGCGTCATGCACCACCGTGTTCGACGGCACATCCAACCACATGTGCGGCGCGAATGAGACGCCCCCCGGGCCTCAACACGCGCGGCACCACGCGGACGAACGCGCCTGGACGACACGCCCGTCAACGCCTCGGCAGCTGAATGGTCACGACAAGCCCTCCACCATCACGCGGCACGGCGGCCACATTCCCGCCGTGCGCCTGTACCACCGCACGGACGATGGACAGCCCGAGCCCCGCTCCCTTGGCCGATTCCACGCGGTCCGCATGGAGCCTCCTGAACGGCTCGAACAGGCTGTTCACCTCGTACGCCGGGACGTGCTGTCCCGTGTTGGCCACCTGAACAACCAAGGCACCGTCCACCATTCCCGTTCGGATCCAGACTTTTCCGTTTTCGGGAATGTTGTACTTCACGGCGTTCTCGAGCAGGTTGCTGATGGAGCGCTCGAGGAGCACGGGATCGCCTATGGTAGGCGCGCTGACCAGTTCGGCGCTCACGGTTACGCCGTGTTCCTCGGCGAAGGGCGTGACCTGTTCCAGCGCCGTCTCGGCGACGTCCTGAACGTCGAGCGGTTTGCGCACGGCGAGTTCGCGTTCGCTCCTGGCGAGCAGCAGCAATCCCTCGATGAGCTTCTCATTGCGCGCATTGACCTCGAGGAGGGTACGGCCGAGCGCTTTGAGGTCCTCCGACGCCTCCGGATCCGACAGGGCGATCTCCAGGACCGTCCTGTTGATGGTCAGGGGCGTACGCAGCTCGTGCGACGCGTTGGCCACGAACCTGCGCTGGGTGTCGAAGGCGACGTTGAGCCTGGTGAGCATGGCGTCGAAGGTGTCGGCCAGCTCCTTCAGCTCGTCGTTGGGGCCCTCCAGGGCGATGCGCTGGTGGGCCAGGGTGCTCTCGGACAGCTTGCGCGCCGTCACGGTCATCTGCGCGACCGGCTTGAGCGCCCGGTCGGCCACGAAGTAGCCGATGATGAGGGCCAGGATCCCCACACCCACCAGGGCCATGGGCGCGCTGCCGAGCAGCGCGTCACGGGCGTTGATGATCGCCAGCTGTTCGTACTGGCGCCAGCGGGCCTGCATCTGCGCGTCGGAGATCGGGTCGAGCCCGGTGTCGAGGGTCGGCCAGGCGCGGCTGATCGCCGTGCCGAGGATGACGTACACCGACAGCAGCAGCGCCGCGCCCGCCCCGAAGACGAGCGCGCCGTAGGTGAGCGTCAGCCGCCATCGGATGCTGACCTTGCCCGGCAGATCCTTCACACGATCCATAGTGGATCGTGTGGCCGGCGCCTGCTGCTCCAGCGGAGGGGGACCGTCCCAGGCGGGCGGGCCGACCGGGGGCGGCGCTTCCTGCACCCGCGTCGCCTTCCTCGCCGAGTGCGGGCTGATCATCGGATGCGTCGGGCCCTCACGCTCTGGCCGATCATTCACAACTTGTACCCAACCCCGGGCACAGTCTCGATCACCTGAGGCTCGCCCAGCTTCTTCCGCAGCGTCATCATGGTCACCCGGACCACGTTCGTGAAGGGATCGATGTTCTCGTCCCATGCCTTGTCCAGCAGGTCCTCCTGGCTGACCACGGCCCCTTCGGCCCGCATCAGCTCCTCGAGCACCGCGAACTCCTTCTTGGTCAGCACGACCTCCTTGCCGTCGCGCTCCACCAGCCGCTTGCCCGGGTCGAGCCGGATCCCGGCCCGCTCCAGGACGGGCGGCAGGGCGGGAGCGGAGCGGCGGCCGAGTGCGCGGACCCGCGCGACCAGCTCGATGAACACGAACGGCTTGGCCAGGTAGTCGTCGGCCCCCAGGCCCAGCCCCTCCACCTTGTCGTCCACGTCCCCCGACGCGGTCAGCATGAGGATCCGCGAGGCCGTCCGCTGCTCCACCAGCCGGCGGCACACCTCGTCGCCGTGCACGACGGGCAGGTCGCGGTCGAGCACGATCACGTCGTAGTCGATGTAGGAGGTCCGCTCCAGGGCGCCCCCGCCGTCGTACGCGACATCGACCGCCATGGCCTCACGCCGCAGCCCCGTCGCGATCGCGTCGGCGAGCACCCGCTCATCCTCTACCACCAGCACCCGCACGCCTGGCACACCTCTTCTCCGGATTCTGGGCACTCATTCTGCCCACGGCCTCGATAAGCGCACGGTAAGGCATGTTCAGGGCTCGGTGACCCCGCGGTGAGACGGCCCTTGGAGAAATTCATGTTTCGGTGGGCGACAAGCCGGGGTATGCCTGCGGGACACCCATTGCCCGGTCTTCATCTGGCGATGGGGTAACTTCGCCCCCCACACGGATCGAACCCCCAGAGAGTAGGTGAGATGGGCGAGTTCACGACCACGATCGAACACCGCCTCGACCAGGCTTACAAGGGCCTTCGGGAGGCCCGTAGCGTCGGCGACGACTACCTCGCCGACACACTCACCGCCGAGATCGAGGACCTGCGCAGGCTGGCCGACGATCACGGCATCCCGTTGCCCCGCTAGCCGTGCGAAACGGCCGGAGCCCGGCTCCGGCCGTTTCTCGACCCGGTTCAGCGATCAGGCGGCGCGTTCGGGGTCCAGCCGCGCCAGCAGGTCGTGCAGTTCCTCGAACAGCCCGGGAGCCGCGCACAGCGCGAAGGCCGGGCTGACCGGCTCGCCGCGCAGCCCGCCGAGCCTGGCGCCCGACTCGGTGGCGATCAGCCCGGCCGCGGCGAAGTCCCACTGGTTGACGCCGCGCTCGTAGTACGCGTCCACCCGCCCGGCGGCCACGGAGCACAGGTCGACGGCGCACGAGCCACCGCGCCGGATGTCACGCACGCGGGGCAGCACCTTGGCCACCACCTCGCCCTGGACCGCGCGCTGGGCCTGGGCGTAGCCGAAGCCGGTCGAGACCAGCGCCTGCGCCAGCGGCACGCCGGTGTTGCAGCGCAGCCGCCCGGCCCCGAGCCGGGCGCCCTCGCCGAGCGCCGCGGTGTAGACCTCGCCGCGCTGCGGGACGTTGACGACCCCGGCCACGACCTGGCCGTTCACCTCGACGGCGATCGACACGGCCCAGTCCGGCAGGCCGTACAGGAAGTTGACGGTGCCGTCGATCGGGTCGACGATCCAGCGCACGTCGGACTCGCCGGGCTCCTCCCCGCCCTCCTCGCCGAGGATCCGGTCGCCGGGCCTGGCGGCCAGGATGCGCTCGCGGATGAGCTCCTCCGACGCCTTGTCGAGGGTGGTCACCACGTCGGTGGGGCTGGACTTGGTCTCGATCTCGCCGGACATCGTGGGCCGCTTGGCGAGGAGCATGTCCCCCGCCTCGCGGGCGATGTCCTCGGCGAGCCTCAGGAAATCCGTCATCAGGCCACCGAGTCCGGGCGCTTCCACTCCTGTCCGAGCACGTGCTGGGCCAGGAAGGCGAGGACGGTCTCGTACCAGGCGACGGCGTTGCCGGGCTTGAGGATCCAGTGGTTCTCGTCGGGGAAGTACAGGAACTTCGACTCGACCTCGGTGCGGCGCAGGTCCCACCACAGGCGCAGCGCCTCGCCGATGGGCACGCGGTAGTCCTTGTCGCCGTGGATGACCAGCACCGGGGTGGTGATGTCGGTGAGGGAGTGGTGCGGGGACAGGAGCTGGTACCGCTCGGAGCCGGGCTCGCCGAACTCGCGCTGCCAGTACATGGAGGCGTCGGTGGTGCCGGCGAACTGGTCGAGGTTCCAGAGCGAGGCGTGGGTGACGATGGCCTTGTAGCGGTCGGTGTGCCCGGCCAGCCAGTTGGCCATGTAGCCGCCGTACGAGCCGCCCATCGCGGCGATGCGCTCGCTGTCGATGTCGTCCCTGGCCAGTGCCACGTCCACGATCGCGTCGAGGTCGGCCTGCGTGCGCGGGCCCCAGTTGCCCCAGCCGCGGTCGATCATCTCCTGGCCGTAGCCGGTGGACAGGCAGGGGTCGGGCATGAGCACGGCGTACCCGTGCTGGGCCATGATCCAGGACTGCCAGCGCCACTGCCAGTCGTTCCACGAGGCGACCGGGCCGCCGTGGATGAACAGCACGAACGGCGCGGGGTCCTCGGCCGAGGCGCCTTCCGGCAGCACGAGCCAGCCGCGGACGGTGGCGCCGTCGTCGGCGGTGGCGGAGATCTCGGTCAGCGTGCCGGGCACCTCGGGGCGCGGGGCGGGCGAGGGCAGCTCGGTGATCTCACCGGTGGCCGCGTCGATCCTGGCCGGGGCGGGCGCGAGGTTGACGGCGCTGCGCAGCGCGTACACGAACCGGCCGTCGGGGGACGGGCTGAGGCCGAGGTAGGCGCAGTCGTCCTGGGTGAGCCTGGTGGCCTCCCCCTCCAGGGGCACGCGGAAGATCGGGCGGCGGCCCTGGAAGTCGGCGGCGAGGTAGACGGTCGATGAGTCCGGCGACCACTCGACGTCCGAGGGGAACAGGTCGGGCGCGTACGCACGGCCCTCCCCCGTGGCGAGGTCGGCGATCCACAGCTCGCTGCGCGCCGAGACGTTCAGGCCCGTGAGCCGGTCGCGGGAGCAGGCGATCCTGGTGCCGTCAGGGGAGACGGCCAGCGGGCCGGTGAAGTCGTGGGCCTCGTCGCTGAGCAGCACCCGCCGCTCTCCCGTGGCGACGTCGATGGCCACCAGGTCGGTACGCCACTCGCCCTTGGGCAGGTAGTTGCGCCAGGTGGAGATCACGGTGGCGCCGTCGGGGGTCAGCTCGAACCCGCCCTCGCGCAGCGCGTCGCCGGCGTCGGGGGTCAGGTCGCGCACGTCCTCCAGGCGGTCGGCACCGAGCCGGGCCACGAACAGGCGGGGCCGGCCGGGGCCGAGGTCCTGGTCCCAGTAGCGCACGGGGTAACCCTCGTGCAGGACGGCGCTGATCCCGGCGTCCTTGCGGGCCTTGCGCTTCTCCTCCTCCGCGGCCTCCTCGCCGTCGAGCACGTCGGCGACGAACACGACCACGTCGCCGGCCGTGCGCACGGCCCCGATGCCACCGGGCCGGGTGGCCACCTGGCGGGCCTCACCGCCCGCGCGGGGCAGCAACCACAACGAGGGGACCTCGTCGCCGGAGTCCTTCACGGTGGGGTCGGGGCGGGCGGAGGTGAACAGCACGTCCCCGGCGGCGGTGAAGACCGCGGCGGACTCGCCCTTGGCCGAGCGCGTCAGCCGGTACGGCTCGCCGTCCACGGGAACGGCCCAGAGCGCGGTGCCGAACGACTTTCCGTCAGGGTTGAGGGACTGGACGGTGGAGATCAATCTGGAGCCGTCGGGCGAGAGCCGCAGCGAGAGAACCCGAGGGATGGCCACATAGTCACGTATGTCGTTGAATGCGCTCACTCGATCGAACCTACCTCGCGGAAGGGACCGCCGACACTCCCGCATAGGGTTGTCACGTGGGAATTTACGACGCCTTGCTGGTCCTGTCGTTCGGCGGCCCGGAAGGACCGGACGACGTGATGCCGTTCCTGGAAAACGTCGTGCGCGGCCGGGGAGTGCCGCGCGAGCGGCTGCTCGAGGTGGCCGAGCATTACCAGAGTTTCGGCGGGGTCAGCCCGATCAACCAGCAGAACCGCGACCTGGTCGAGGCGCTGCGCCCGGTCGCCGGCGTCCCGGTCTACTGGGGCAACCGCAACTGGCACCCGTTCGGCGAGGACACGGTGCGGCAGATGCGGGCCGACGGCATCCGGAAGGCGGCCGTGTTCGCGACGTCGGCGTTCGCCGGCTACTCGAGCTGCCGGCAATACTACGAGGACATCGCCCGGATCTCCGTCGACGGCGGCCCCGAGCTGGTCAAGATGCGCCACTACGGCGACCACCCCGGGTTCGTGGCCGCGATGGCCGACCACACCAGGGCGGCGCTGGAGCGGCTCGGGCGCGACGACGCCAGGCTGGTGTTCACCGCCCACAGCATCCCCGTCTCCATGGCCGAGACGGCCGGGCCGTCCGGCGGCCTCTACGAGGCGCAGCTGCGCAGGAGCGCCGAGCTGGTCAACCAGGCGCTCGGCCGCACCGAGCCGTGGGACCTGGTGTGGCAGTCGCGCAGCGGGCCGCCGCAGGTGCCGTGGCTGGAGCCGGACGTCTGCGACTTCCTGCGCAAGACCGACGCACGCTCCGTCGTGCTCGTGCCGATCGGTTTCGTCTCCGACCACATGGAGGTCGTCTACGACCTCGACACCGAGGCCAGGGCGGTGGCGGCGGAGCTGGGCCTGCCGATGGAGCGGGCGGCGACGGCGGGCACGCACCCGAGCTTCGTGCGGATGGTGCGCGAACTGCTGGAGGAGCCCGAGCCGGTGCCGTGCGCGCTCACCTGCTGCCCGCCGCCGCGCAGGCGGCCTCAGGCGGCTCAGGCGGCTCAGGCGCCTCAGGCGTAGGTGCGGGCGTACGCCTCGGCGATCCCCATGACCTTGTTCACGTAGTCCCACGAGTGGTTGTAGAACCAGATCGCCTTGCGCAGCCTCTCGCCGCCCTGGCCCGCCTTGTTCGCGCACAGGTAGTTGGCCGCGCCGGGCACGGCGTCGTACGGGCTCCAGATGTCCTTCTTGCCGTCCCCGTCGCCGTCCACGCCGTAGTGCTTCCACGTGGCGGGCATGAACTGCATCGGCCCGAGCGCGCCCGCGCTGGAGGGCCCGTTGTTGCGCCCGTGCGAGCTCTCCACCTGCCCGATCGCGGCCAGCACCGTCCAGGACAGCCCGGGGCAGCGGGTGGCGGCGGCCTTGTAGAGCTCCAGATAGCTGCCCGGCCGGCCGACGTTGACCTGCTGCGGCTGCTGCTGGGCGGGCTGCTGCTGCTTGGCGGTGCGGGCGGCCGCGTCCAGCACGACGACCTGGGCGCCCTTGCCGAGCAGCTTGCGTACGCCCGACTCGCTGATCTTGCCTTCCTTGCCGTGCAGCAGCACCGCCACCCCCGGCGCGAACCCCAGCGACCGGCCCAGGTCCGCGCTCACCAGACCGTCCACGCCGTGCAGCCCGAGCGTGGCCGAGGCCGCGACGCGGAGCCGGGGCCCGCCGTCCACCTGGTACATCGCGCCCAGGATCATCCCGAACTTGCGTATCGCGCCCGCGTCGGCGACCAGCCCGCCCCTGGCCAGCGCGCTCCACAGCGCGGGCTGGTCGGCCACGGGCTGCGGCGTCCACGAGCGGAAGTCGGACGGGTCCACGGCCAGCAGGTTCAGCGCGGTGCCGGACACCTTGACCGCGCCCGCGTCCACCACGATCACCTTCTGCACGTGCTTCAGCTCTCCGAGGCGGAACCTGGTCTGCTTGGGCACGGTGCCCGGGGCGATCGCCAGCACGCGCGGCGGCGTGGAGGTGACGCCGGGACCGCCCTGGCCGAAATCCTTGACCGGTGCGGCCGTGGGCACGATCTGGTCCAGGCGGGGAGCGGCGGACTGTCCGGTCTGCGGCTGGATACGGGGCTCCCGGCGTACGGGCTCCTGCACGGTCCTGACCAGGTCATCGTCCATGATCACGACGATGCCGCCGGCAGCGGCGCAGACCGCGAGCACGGCGATGACCATGAGCATGACCGCGCGAAGGCTGGGAAGACCGGACACCCGGGACACGTTAACTCACGCCCGCGCCAAATCACTTGCCATCCGGACATACAGTGCGCAATGGTTAGCTGCTTGAGTAAGGGGGAAACAGCGTGGTCGGGCCTTACCGGGGGTTGTTCGAGAGGCCCGGTGTCAAAGCTTTCGTGCTGGCCGGACTCATCGGCCGGATGCCGATGTCCATGCTGGGCATCGGGGTCATCCTGCTGATCTCCACGCTCACCGACAACTACGCCACCGCCGGCGCGGTCGCCGCCACCTCCAACGTCGCCTTCGCCGTGGCCGCGCCCCTGTCGGGCCGGCTGGCCGACAGGTTCGGGCAGGGGCGGGTGATCGCGCCGATCGCCATCGTCAACGCTCTCGCCCTGGCGGCCCTGATGATCCTCGCCGGGTCCGGGCTGCCCGAATGGACGCTGTACGCCTCGGGGCTGATCGTGGGCGCCACCTCGCTGTCGATCGGCTCGATGGTGCGCGCCCGCTGGTCGGTCATCTACGGCGGCTCCGGCCGGTTGCACACCGCGTTCGCGTTCGAGTCCGTGGCGGACGAGGTCGTCTTCGTCACCGGCCCGGCGCTGGTCACGGTGCTCGCGACCGCCGTGAACCCGTACGCGGGCCTGATCGTGGCCCTGGTCTGCATGCTGCTGGGCTCCCTCGCCCTGGCCTCGCAGGGGCGCACCCAGCCGCCCGTGCAGCAGTTCAGGACGTCGGCGGGCACGCCCATCCTGATCCCGGGCATCGCCCTGATCGCCGGCGTCTCCCTGGCGCTGGGCGCGATCTTCGGGTCCGTGGACCTGATCACGGTGGCGTTCGCCGAGGAGCGCGGCGTGAAGGGGGCCGCGGGGTTCCTGCTGGCCTCGTTCGCGGGCGGGTCGATGGTGTCGGGGCTCTGGTTCGGGTCCCGCAACTGGCGCATCTCGATGCGCGCGCGGTTCGTGCGGGCGCTGGCCCTGTTCATGGTGGGGCTGGTGCCGATCCTGTTCATCGACAGCCCGTGGCTGATGGCGGGGGCGCTGTTCCTGGCCGGGTTCGCCATCTCGCCGACGCTCATCACGTGCTTCTCGCTCACCGAGCGGCTGGTGCCGCCGTCCCTGCTCACCGAGGGCATGGCGTGGATCTCGACGGCGATCGGGTTCGGTGTGGCGATCGGCTCGTGGGCGGGCGGTCAGCTCACCGAGACGTACGGCGCGTCCAGCGCGTACGGCTTCTCGCTGTGCGCGGCGGTGCTGGCCGTGATCGTGGGAATCGGAGGTTCGGGTTTGCTGAGACTTCCCGAGGCTCCTTCACCCCCGCGGACCTGATCCGCTACGGTCGGGACATCCCTCGCAACACCCATCACACTGGAAGCTCTAGTTATGTCCCGACAAATCAGTTCACTTCTAGCTATCGCGGCTGTTTGCGTGACTCTTGCCCCGGCACCGGCTCTCGCGCAAACCCCCACCAAGAAGGAGCCGGTCGACTGCGAGCAGGTCAAGTGCATCGCACTGACCTTTGACGACGGTCCGGGCAAGTACGCGGGAACGCTGCTCGACACGCTCAAGAAGTACGACGCGAAAGCGACGTTCTTCCTTGAGGGCCAATACGTGAAGAGCCGCCCCTCCTACGTCAAGCGCATGGCCACCGAGGGCCACGAACTCGGTAACCACAGCTACAGCCACCCCGACTTCACCAAGATCGAGCCAGGGGCGATCAGGAGCGAGATCCAGAAGACCCAGGACGCGGTGAAGAAGGCGGCGGGCGTCGAGCCCAAGCTGCTGCGCCCGCCGTACGGGATGGCAGACCTGCAGGTCTCCGACATCGCCGCCGAGTTCGGCATGCCGATGATCCTGTGGACCGCCGGTTCCCAGGACTGGAGCTCCAAGAACGTCGAGGCCATCCAGAAGCAGACCCTGGCCGTGGCCAAGCCGAACTCGATCATCCTCATGCACGACTGGGTGAAGCAGACCGTGGACGGCATGCCCTCGCTCATCAAGACCCTCAAGGGCAAGGGTTACCACCTGGTGACCGTGTCCGACGTGGTCAAGAGCCAGGACCTCAAGCCCGGGGACATCTACCCCGTTCCGGAGGGCTGGGAGAAGTGAGTATCGTTCGCGTTTAGTCGGAACGATGCTCTTGGGTGAGGGGTGCTCGTGGCCTTCGTGAACTGGGCGCGCAACCAGTCGGGCACCCCCGCCGAGGTGCGTACGCCGGCCTCCGTCGAGGACGTCGTACGCGCCGTACGCGACGCCGCCGCCTCCGGGCGGCGGGTCCGCATGATCGGCACGGGCCACTCCTTCACCGGGGTGGCCCTCACCGACGGCATCATGCTGCGCCCCGGCGCGCTGACCGGGATCAGGTCATGCGCGGACGACCGCGTCACCGTGCTGGCGGGCACGCCCCTGCGGGCGCTGAACGAGCTGCTCGCCGAGCGCGGCCTGGCGCTGGCGAACATGGGCGACATCACCGAGCAGACCGTCGCCGGCGCCATCCAGACCGGCACCCACGGCACCGGCCGCGACAGCGGCGGCCTCGCCGACCAGGTCGCCGAGCTGGAGCTGGTGCTCGCCGACGGCTCGGTGGCCACCGTCTCGCCGGGCGAGGAGCTGTTCGACGCCGCCCGGGTGGGGCTGGGCGCGCTCGGGGTGCTGACGGCCGTGACGTTCCGGGTGGAGCCCGCGTTCCTGCTGCACAACCGGCGGCGCAAGCTCACGCTCGGCGAGATCCTCGGCTCGCTCGACGAGCTGACCTCCGCGAACGGGCACCTCGACTTCTTCTGGCTGCCGCACACCGACGCCTGCCTGGTCAAGACCAACAACCGGAGCCCCGGCCCGGCGCGACCGCCGGGCGCGCTCCGGCACTGGCTGGACAACGTGTTCCTGGAGAACACCGTCTTCGGCGCGGCCTGCGCCCTCGGCGCCCGCCTCCCCTCCCTGATCCCGCGGATCAACGCGGTCAGCGCGGCGGCGCTCGGGGACTCGGAGTCGGTGGACGCGTCGTACAAGGTGTTCACGGCGCGGCGGGACGTGCGCTTCCTCGAGATGGAGTACGCCGTCCCGCGCGAGCGCCTGGCCCAGGCCCTGCGCGAGACCCGGGACCTGGTCGAGCGGATGGACTGGAGGATCACCTTTCCGGTGGAGGTGCGGGTGACGCCGCCCAGCGACGCGTGGCTGTCCACCGCGTACGGGCGGGCGTCGGCGTACGTCGCCTGCCACATCTACCGGCCGACGCCGAACCCCGCGTACTTCGAGGGGGTCGAGGAGATCATGACCCGCCTGGACGGCCGCCCCCACTGGGGCAAGCTGCACACCCGCGACGCCGCGTACCTGGGCAAGGTCTATCCCCGCCTCGCCGACTTCCAGGCCCTCCGCGACCGCCTGGACCCGGCCCGCCTGTTCACCAACGACTACCTGGACAAGGTGCTCGGCCCCTGACCCCGGCTCCGGGACGCACCCCCCGTACGGACCTCCCTCGCCACCCGCCCAGGACCAGTGCCGAAGTGCGGCGCGAAAGGGAACGGCGACCTGCGGAAGACGGACTCATCGCACGGGCGTGTCCGCGGGCTGCTCGGTCGGTGCCGGCGGCGCGCTGGACACCGGCGCCTCCTCCCCCACGTCGGGCTGGTCCGGCTGCGGCGGCGCTGTCGTGACCTCCCCCGACGGCTCCACCGTGTCCGACGGCGTGGGCGTCGGCTCCGGAGTCGGCCCCGGGCTCGGCGTCCTGGTCGGCCGGGCCGTCGTGGGGCTGGGCGAGGGGGTGGACGGCGCGGGCGTGGAGGTCTGCGGCGTGTACGCGGGCGCCTCGCTCTCCCTCTCCTGCCGTACCGGCCGGCCTCTGTCCTCCTCCTGCGGCTTCTTGGGCGCCTTCCCGGTCACCTGCTCGTGCACGGTCTGCTGCGCCGCCGCCTGGTAGACGAGGATGCTCCCCATGCTGACCCCGAACACGATCGTCGCCGCGGTCGCGATCTTCAGCCATGGCAGCCTCCGCCGCGGCTCCTCCACGACCGGCATGACCAGCGTGGACTCGCCGTCGCCCGGAGTCGCGTGCGCGGCGGCCGCGAGCAGCCGCCCCTCCTCCGGCGGGCCGTCCGGGCCGTGCTCCTCGCGCCAGGAGGTCAGCGTGTGCTGCTTGACCCGCTCTCCGGTGCGCTTGAGATAGTGCGTGTAGACGGCCGTGGCGACCGAGCTGGCGATGCTGACCACCGCCGCGCCGATCACGGTGCCCGCCACGCCGAGATACGACGCGGCCACGGCGGCGGTCACGGCGGCCAGGGCGCTGCCCAGGATCTGCGGCATGCTCAGCTCGAACTTCCGCTGCTCGCCGCTCATCTCCGGGATCAGTCCCCTCTGGTCATGCGTTCGGTAAAGAGCTGTCTCGTGAATAGACGCGAGTGCGTGTCCTGTTGTTCCTGTGACCTGCGTGACAGGCACCCTTGTAACTCGTGCCCCGACGACTCGGCCTGCCCTCCGTTTACCTCGCCGCGGCCATGGCCACGGCCGCCACGACCGCCGTCCCTCTGGCCATGACGCCCGCCTCAGGACTCGCCCTGCGGCCCGCCCCGGTGGAACCCGCCCGGCCCTACATCGTCACCGCCCGCGACCGGGGGGACGCCCGCGACCTCGTCGGTGAGGTGCGGTGGCGGGTACGCCGTTACTTCACCTCGGCGCTGCCCGGATTCGCCACCTTCCTCACCGCCGCCGAACTGGCCGAGCTGCGGGCCGACCCGCGGGTGCGCACGATCGAGCCGGATCGCCGGATCCATCCCATGGCGAGCACGAGACCCGAACGGCCGTCCACCGTACGGGCCGACGGCGCCGGCGTCACCGTGTACGTCGTGGACAGCGGCGTCAAGGCCAAGCAGGCCGGGTTCGGCGAGCGGGCCTGGCGCGCCTTCGACGCCACCGGCGGCACCGGGCGCGACTGCGGCGGTCACGGCACGCGGGTCGCCGCCCGCGCCCACGACGTCGCGCCGGGGGCGAGGATCGCCTCGGTACGGGTGCTCGGCTGCGACGGCACGGGAACGCTGGCCGACGTGCTGGCGGGGCTGGACTGGATCCACCGGCACGCGCGCGGCCCCTCCGTGGCGAATTTGTCGATCGACGGCGCCGGCTCGCCGGCTCTGGACGCGGCCGCCCGCTCGCTCGTACGTTCGGGGGTGTTCGTCGTCGGGGCCGCGGATCAGGGCACATGTCAGGTCACATCGGACGGCCGCGCCTTCTCGGCGCACGCGCCGTACCTCGCCGGCGCCGCCGCCCGCCACCTGGAGCTTCACCCGAGCGCCGGCCCCGCCGCCCTGGCCACCCGGCTCGGGTGCACGACGGCCCGCGGCGCGATTCGCCAGAACCCGTCGCGGCGATCTAACCTCCTCATGCGCGATGGCGGGCTCTAGAGGGATGGATTCCATAAATGTGACCGGCGTCACATCGCCTCCTGGCTATCCCAGGAAGGCGATGTTCGGACATGCCGGGTACGGTGCTGGCAGGCAACCGGCACACGCGAGAGACTCAAGGGTCCGGGGGAAGAATGGCGACGCTGACGAAGGGACTCGCATGCAGGAGCTCCGACTCGTCGCGGTGAGTGAGGACGGCACCTACCTCGTGCTGGCTACAGCCGGACGGGGTACGCGCTTCACGCTTCCCGTGGACGACCGGCTCCGTGCTGCCGTCCGCGGCAACTTCTCCCGTCTCGGCCAGTACGAGATCGAAGTGGAGAGTCCGTTGCGCCCCAAGGAGATCCAGGCCCGCATCCGTGCCGGAGAGACGGCGGAGGAGATCGCCGCGACCGCCGGGATCCCGGTCGAGCGTGTCCGCTGGTTCGAGGGGCCGGTGCTGCAGGAGCGGGAGTACGTCGCCCAGCAGGCCCAGCGCGTCGCCGTCCGCATGCCCGGCGAGTCCGCGCCCGGGCCCACCCTCGGCGACCTCGTCGCGGAGCGGCTGACCAGGCGCGGCGTGCCCACCGACGAGATCGACTGGGACTCCGCCAAGCGCGACGACGGCCTGTGGCGGGTCAAGCTCGGCTACGTGTGGAACGGTCACACCCGCCACGCCGAATGGCTCTTCGACCCGCGCAAGCGTCACGTGACGCCCCACGACGACGAGGCCATGCGCCTGTCGGCCGCCGACTTCGACCCCGAGCCGTCCGTGGTGGAGGACACCACGGTGACGCCGTTCGCGCCGCGCGTGGCCAAGCTGCAGCCGGTGCCACCGCTGGCCTCCGACACGCGGCAGTTCCCGTCGGTGGTGCGGCACGAGCCGGAGGAGCCGGCCGTCGGCTACGACCCGCCGCCCCGATCGCCGTCGGACGGCGCCTACACCCGGGCGCCCGAGCCGCCGTCCCGCGAGACCCCCTTCGACCGCGACCCCCGCCAGGACTCCCCCTCCCGAGACCCCCGCCAGGAACCGGCCAGAGAGTCCGCCCTCCGCCAGGATCCCGTCAGAGAGCCCGGCCTCCGGCAAGAGCCTCCGTCACGCGAGCCCTTCCGGCCCGAACCTCCGGCCCGCGAAACAGGCTACACCCGCCCCGGAGACACCAAGTCCCGCCGAGGCGGGACTTCGACATGGCTGCACGACTTCAGCTCGCGACGTGGGGGGAAGCCTGAGAACGAAT
>NZ_JBQQCB010000138.1:0-24596 GCF_052246675.1 Nonomuraea sp. KM90
TGTCGGCTGGGAGGTTGCCGATCATCTGCGGGCCGATCTGGCTTTGTCGGCGCTGGAAATGGCGATATGGTCGCGGCGTGAGAGCCTGGACGGCGATCTGGTGCATCATTCTGATCGGGGTGTGCAAGGCGGATTCAACCGGTCGTCGCAACACCTTGATCACGGAGGTGTGCGATGGGCGGGAATACCAAGCTGGAGCGGGTGCCTGAAGGGGCGCGGAGGCAGTGGGCGGCGGACCGGGCGCTGCGGCCACCGATGCGTTCGCCGGGTCGGCCTGAGCCCTCGCGCGCCGTGCAGCGGGACTTCTGGCGTCTGATCGCGACGGGGATCACAACGGTTGAGGCCGCGCTTCAGGTTGGCGTGTCGTGGCCGGTTGGGGTGCGGTGGTTTCGTCATGCTGGCGGCATGCCGCCGATCCGCCTGGACGAGCCCTCGGGCCGCAATCTGTCATTCGCCGAACGCGAGGAGATCGCGCTGCTGCGGGCGCAGGGCAAGGGCGTGCGGGAGATCGGCCGCAGCCTTGGACGCGATGCGGGGACGATCTCGCGTGAGTTGCGCCGCAACGCGGCGACACGGGGCGGTAAGCAGGAGTACCGGGCCACGGTGGCGCAGTGGAAGGCGCAGCAGGCGGCCAAGCGCCCCAAGACAGCCAAGTTGGTGTCGAATCCGCGGCTACGCGAGTACGTGCAGGAGCGCCTGAGCGGGAGCGTCCGCAGACCGGATGGCACGGTCGTCGCCGGGCCCGAGCCGCCGGCGTGGAAGGGACTGAACAAGCCGCACCGGCAGGACCGGCGGTGGGCGACGGCCTGGAGCCCGGAGCAGATCTCCCATCGGCTGAGGTTCGACTTCGCCGATGATGAGTCCATGCGCATCAGCCACGAGGCGATCTACCAGGCCCTGTTCATCGAGGGCCGCGGCGCGCTCAAGCGAGAGTTGGTCGCCTGCCTGCGCACCGGACGTGCGTTGCGTGAGCCGCGCTCGAGGTCCCGGAACAAGCCGCAGGGCCACGTCACCGCAGAGGTGGTCATCGGCCAGCGGCCGGCTGAAGCCGACGACCGCGCCGTTCCTGGGCACTGGGAGGGAGACCTGATCATCGGCACCGGCCGGTCGGCGATCGGCACGCTCGTGGAGCGCGCCAGCCGCTCCACGCTGCTGGTGCACCTGCCACGACTGGACGGGTGGGGCCAGACGCCGCCGGTGAAGAACGGCCCCGCGCTCGGTGGTTACGGCGCGATCGCGATGAACGCAGCCCTGACGGCGTCGATGACCCAACTGCCCGAGCAGCTGCGCAAGACCCTTACCTGGGACCGGGGCAAGGAGCTGTCGGCCCACGTGCAGTTCGCGCTCGAAACCGGCACGAAGGTGTTCTTCGCCGACCCGCACTCCCCATGGCAGCGGCCCACGAACGAGAATACCAATGGGCTGCTGCGTCAGTACTTCCCAAAGGGCACTGACCTGTCGAGATGGACGGCCGACGACCTCGAAGCCGTCGCCCTTGCGCTCAACAACCGGCCCCGCAAGATCCTCGGCTGGCGCACCCCCGCCGAGGTGTTCGACGAGCAGCTACGCTCGATCCAACATGCCGGTGTTGCAACGACAGGTTGAACCCAAGCAATACGCTTTCCTGGGCATTCACCGAGCGAGTCAGGGCCTCCGGCCTGTTGCCCTCGATGGGGAGCGTCGGCGACTGCTTCGATGACGCCCTGATGGAGTCGTCCCGGGGCCGGATGCAGACCGAACTGCTCAACCGACGGCGCTGGAACACCCGCCTGGAACCAGCGAACGCGATCTTCGAGTATCTGGAGATCTTCCACAACCGGCAGCGACGACATGGCTCGTTGGGGACGCTCACCCCGATCGAGTACGAGATGCTTCAGCCAAAGACCCAGCCGGCATGACAGCCAACCAGGTCAGCTCCACCGAACTCGGGGCACATCAAAGTGGCTCTTCACAACTGAGGGTGTAGCCGCGGCCCCGGGCCCGCGGGTCTTGGGCCGCCCCTCATGATGTCGTTGACAGTTTCCACCCCAGAGCGGAGCCGTGGAGGTTTGGGCCCGCCGCTAAGACTCTTGTCGGGCCGTGCTGGTGCCAGGCTGGTCAAGGCGGGTGAACACATCTCCACTCCCTCCTTCGGTGTCCGCCCCGGGGATACCCCGCGAACGCCCTCGGAGCCGACAGACTCGGTTGCTCAGGCAGCCGCTCCTTTGGCGGCGGTGGGACTCAGTCGCGGTCGGCGGGGTCAGTCGTGGGTGGACGGCCCTGGTCCAGGCACGGCGTACCGGGCGGCGATGGTGTGGACGGCCTCGTCGACCACTTGAGCGACGCGTTCGGCGCTCACCTCCCAGCCCGGCACGAGGAGTGTCGGCCAGAAGACGTAGTTGGAGATCATGCCCAGGAATTGGGTGGCTGCGAGCTCCACGTCTTCGACCCGCACCGTTCCCGCCTCGTGCTCGGCTAGGAGGTAGCCGCGTACGGACTCGAAGTAGGGCATCTTCCCGTGCGAGAACTGCGCATTGGCGAGTTCGGGAAATCGCGGCAGCTCGGCGATGACGATTCGGAACAGGTCGGTCATCTGAGGGCGGCTCAACAGCTCGGCGTAGCGGCGACCGATGGTGCTGAGCCCGTCGACGATGTTGCCTGCCGGCGGAGGATCCTCTTCGTCAGCGGTTGCCCAGGACTCGGTGACGATGGCGTCGAACAGGGCAGCCTTGCTCGGAAACTGCTTGAACAAGGTGGCCCGGGAAACGCCCGAGCGCTCTGCGATCCGCGCCAGCGACGTCCGGTCGTAGCCCAACTCGAGGAACAGTGCGGTCGCGGCCGTCACGATCAGCGCGCGCTTCTCCTGGGCGACGCGCTGGTGGTACGTCGTCACGACACTGCTCATGGACCGAGCATACAAGATGAGTGGCTTGACTCACCATTGCCACCGATCTAGTGTCAGGGCAGTGGTGAGTCACTCAGCTCACCATCGGCCGGCGTTCATCACTGAAGATCCCGGTCGGTCACCCCGTACCGAAGGAACATCTGATGAACCGCTTCGACAACCAGACCGTGCTCGTGACCGGTGGGACCGGCGGCCAGGGCTCGAGCCACGTACGCGCCTTTCACGCGGAGGGAGCGAACGTGGTGATCGGCGACATCGACGCCGAACGGGGCGCCGCTCTCGCCGACGAGCTCGGAACCCGCGCTCACTTCACCCGCCTCGATGTCACCGACGAGAGCTCGTGGTCCGCCGCTGTGCTAGCCGCCGAAAGCGCCTTCGGCGCCCTGAACGTGCTCGTCAACAACGCTGGCGTCCAGAACCCGCCGGCGCCGATCGAGTACACGGAGCAGGCCACGTGGTCACGCATCCTCGACATCAACCTCACAGGGACCTTCCTCGGCATCAAGGTCGCCGCCCCCGCTCTGCGCCGCGCGGCAGGGGGAGCCATCGTCAACATCGCCTCGACCATGGGCCTGGGCGGCACGGCTCACTACGCGCCGTACGTCGCCAGCAAGTGGGCGGTACGAGGTCTCACCCAAACGGCAGCACTCGAACTCGGCCGCGACCACATCCGGGTGAACACCATCCACCCCGGCGTGATCGCGACCTCCTTCATCCACGAACCAGCAGCCGGCGCCACCGCGGCGATCGCCGACTTCTACTCGCCCGAGCCGTTCGCCATCCCCCGCCTCGGAGAGCCGACCGACGTCACCCGTCTTCTCCTCTTCCTCACGTCATCGGACGCGTCGTTCATCACCGGTTCGGAGTACGTCATCGACGGTGGGCTCCTCCTCGGCCCCGCTCTTCAGAACGAGACCGCATGAGCACTCCAGACACGACCGGATCGAACGACTCCGCACGGGACGCATCTCTGTCCCATCTGCCCGATCCCATCCGGCGAGCCATCGAGATCACACCTGCCGCGGGCACCAGAGAACGGATCATCGACATCACGACGCTGGGGCGCCGCACCGGCCGACCACGCCGCATCGAGATCTTCTTCTACCGAGCTGCGGGCACCACCTACCTGTGTAGCGGCGCCGGCGGGGCCGCGACCGACTGGCATGCGAACCTTCTCGCCAATCCCGACTTCACCTTCCACCTCAAAAACGGGGTCCCCGCAGATCTGCCCGCACGGGCCACGCCGGTCACCGACCCAGCCGAGCGTCAGGCCGTGCTGGCGGAGATCGTCGCGGATCTCAATCAGCCCCACGACCCCGGCACCATCCGGCCGACACGGCTCGAAGATTGGGCCGACAGCCGACTGATGCGCATTAGCTTCCGCCCAGGACGTGACGGCCGATGGTGCCGATCAGGTCGATGTCTTGCAGGTGATGACGTCGGCGGTCAGGGCGGTGGTGAAGCCGGCCCGCGTCGATGGCCGGTCGGAGCGGGGCCGGCCGCTCCGGACCAGGCGGTGTCGATTCAGAACCGGGGGCTTTCAGGCTCCGTTCGGTGAGTTCGATGAGCGTTGTTCTTCTTGCAGGGGAGCCTCCCAGGTGGCGGTGATGTCGCGGGCGACATCACGTAGGAGGTCGATGAGCATGTCTGCGAGTGGTGTGAGGCCGGCGTCGGTTTTGGTCACGGCGTAGAGCTGGCGGTAGGGCCTGGGGTGGGCCAGTTCGCGATGGGTGGTGCCAGGCGCATGGGTCAGGGCCAGGCGAGAGACCAGGGCCACTGCGATGCCTGTGCCGACGAGGGCCTGGGCGACGTCGTAGGACTCGGTCTCGAACCGCACGGTGGGAGTGAAGCCGGCCTCGCGCGCGGCGTCGTGGAACTGTTCGCGGGCGGCATGGCCGGCCAGGATGGAGACCCACGATTCGTCGCGCAGTTGTTCGAGGTGAAGTTCGGTGTCCGCGGGCTGCCTGGTGGCCAGTGGATGGTCATCGGGGAGAACCACGACCATCGGGTCCAACAGGAGCGAGTGGGCCCGTACGTGTGGGGGCGGCGCGAGCGGCGTGCCCCAGGACGCGACGATGGCCACGTCCAGGCGTCCCGCGCTGATCTCGTCCGCTCCGCGTCCGGACACCACATCTATGACGGAGACGTCGGCGTCCGGATGGCGGTGTCGCAGAGCCGTCAGGGCCGGTGGCAGCAGGTGCAGGGCAGCCGCCTGGAACGTCCCGATCCGCAGACGGAGCGAGAGGTGGCCGAGCAGTGCGGCCAGTTCCGCCTTGGCCCTGTCCGAGGCCTCCTCCACCGTTCGACCGTGGGAGGCGAGCAGCGCACCGGCCGCGGTGAGCGTTGCTCCGCGAGGGCCGCGGACGACCAGGGGCACCTGCCAGTCGCGTTCGGCCTTGGCCACCTGCTGGGTGACCGCCGCGGGGGTGAGTTGGAGTGCGTGAGCCGCCGCTGTCAGGGAGCCGTGCCGCTCGATCAACGCGAGAAGCCGCAGCTGTCCCGGATCCACCAGCATTCACTAATCCTAACGCTGCACCCATCTATTTTAACTTTTCTTAGGGCCGCGAGGCAGGAAGCCTGGTGGTGCACCCATCGGCCGCAATCCCCGGAAGGGGTTCTTTCCCATGCCCACGCATGTGCCCGTTTTCATCGCCACCACCTTGCTGCTGGCGATGCTGCCAGGCGCGAGTCAAGCCCTGATGATCCGGCAGGTTCTGGAAGGCGGCCAACGTACGCTCCGAGGCACGCTCGCGGGCAACGCCACCGGCTTCCTGCTGTGGTCCACGGCCGCCGCGGCCGGGCTGTCCGCCGTCCTGCTGGCCAGCCCCACCGCGTACGCGGTGCTCCGGATCGCGGGCGGCATCGTGCTGATGATCCTCGGGGTGAACACGCTACGGACCACGCTCACCACCGTCTCCACCCGCCCGCCCCGCGAGAGCGGGCGCAGCACTGGCTTCGCGGGCGGATACCTCACCGGCCTGATCACCAACCTCGGCAACCCCAAGGCGGGCGTGTTCGCCGTCTCTGTGCTGCCCCAGTTCGTGACCGCGAAAGGCTCGGTGTTCCTGTCAACCGTCGCCCTGGGAGTCCTGTGGGCGCTCGTGAGCGCCTCCTGGTACATGTTGCTCACCTGGGCCGTCGGCCGAGGGCGCGCCCTGGTATCGCAGCCGACCGTCCTGCGGGGACTCAGTGTGACCACCGGCGTTGTCCTGCTGGGGCTGGGCGCCGCGGTGGTAGCAGGTGTCTGAGGGCCGGGCCGGCCGCCCGTGGTGGTGGCGGGATCGTACGGCAGCCACACCAGCGACACGGCGGCCACTACGAGCACTGCCCCCACCAGCACGCAGCCGATCACGAACGTGAGCCGTCCCTTCACGGCCGCCCCCGCCGACGTGCGCCCGCAGGCGCGGATCGACCAGCCGCTGCACGAGGTCCGCCGCGTACGAGACACAGGCGTGCGCGGCCGACACCGGGCGGCTGTCCGCCCGAGCACGATCACCGATCCGCGACCGCACTGGCACCAGCCGGCTCTCATCCGCCACGCTCGCCTACCTTCGACAAGCGATCCGTCACGGCTCGCCTCCACCTGTTCGCCCCGGCCCTGTGAGCCGAGCACACCAGACCCCGCACATCAGGTGTTCGCGGACAGAAGACCTACCCCAGCTGCGGACACGGGATGTACCACGTTGGCGGACAGCGGTTCTCCCCGGATCGAGGGGTCGTCACTTCAGGAGTGACGACCTCGCACCGTCCGGACGACCTCAGCGTCGCGATCCCTCAGGCCTTGGGCGCGGGGTTGGAGGTCGGGGAGTTAGGTGGTTCCCGCACGTGGGTACCCGTGACTGCTCGGTATGGGACTTGCGTCGCCGGCGAGTAGTGTCTCGGCGACGGCCGTACGGGCATAGAGCACGTATCTCCCCGTGCGGTGCGCGCTGGCCAGTCCGGCCCTGCGGAGAGCGGTGAGGTGCTGGTTCGTGCCTGGTTCTGACAGGCCGAGGCGGGTGGCCAGTTCCCTGGTCGAGGCGGGCTGGTCGAGTTCGGCCAGCAGTCGGGCGCGGGTCCGGCCGAGCACGGCGGCCAGCGCCTGTGGTGGGTCGCTCTCGCGGTGCTCCCAGAGCGTCGCGACGGCGCGCGGGGGGTAGCGGATCGTGGGTTGCCAGGGCGGGGTCGTGATGGAGAAGACGCGCGGCCAAGTGAACACCGATGGTACGAGCAACAGCCCCAGCCCGCCCAGCGGGCGCACTCCTTCGCAGATCGTCTTCGGCAGGCGCAGCGTCTCTCCCTCCCACGTCACGGCGGCGTCAAGGTCGCTGAGCATGCGCCGCAGGCCACCCTCGGCCAGTAACCTGGCGCGGTAGAGCACATCGCCTTCGAGCAGGGTGCTGAGTCGGGGCCAGTAGGGCGCGATGGCCGCTTCCCAGTAGTCGCGGATCTCCTTGGCGAGCCTTTCGAGGCCTCCCGCGGGGTCGGCATGGAGCGCTTGGAGCGCTTGGGTGCGTGGGCCGTCCCAGGCGTCGAGACTCTCCTGAACCAGAGGTGCCATCGCCGCCATCGTGGCAAGCTCCACCTCCAGGTCGGGCACGGAGGTCGAGGGCGGCGGGCACACGAAGCCGACGATCGAGGTCGTCGGCACCGGCACCAGGTCGGACAGCAACCGCCAGTCGACATCGGCGAGCCGCCGTCGCACCCGCTCGACCCAGGGCTTGAGTACGGCATGCGCGGCCGGGTCCTTCACCACCCGCACGCTCGCGACGACCTCCCACAGAGGAGAAACAGCGAAACGGACATTGGCGGCATCCTGTGCGGTGAATGTCAGCTCAAGTCCCATTCAATTCGTCCTCTAGTTAATCAATAGAACTCAGGGGCCACTATCCCCTCCTCTTGGGGGCATGACAACTGTTGCCGAGGCACCGCTGCTACGTGACCCCTCGTTCCGGAACCTCTACCTGGCCTCAGCGGTCAGCCAGTTCGGCACCCAGGTCGGCTACGTGGCGATGCCCCTGCTCGCGGTGAGCGCCCTCAACGCGGGGCCCGGCGAAGTGGGACTGCTCAGCGCCCTCACCACCATCACCGTGCTCGTGCTCGGCCTACCTGCCGGAGCCTGGGTGGACCGGGTCAGGCGCCGCCCGGTGATGATCGCGACGGACCTTGTCCGCGCTGCGTTCCTGCTGTCGGTAACGGTCGCGTGGTGGCTGGACGCTCTCACGATGACCCAGCTGTACGGCGTCGCCATCGCGACAGGAGTCGGCACGCTCTTCTTCGACGTCGCCTCTCAGAGCACGGTCCCGTACCTGGTCGGCCGCGACCGGCTCACCGCCGCGAACTCGATGCTCGTCGGCACGAGCGCGGCGATGGACGTGGGCGGCAGGAGCACCGCCGGAGTGTTGGTGGCTGTCGCGGGCGCGCCGGCGGCGATCCTGCTCGACGCGCTCACCTACCTGTGGTCGGCCGTGTGGCTACGCCGGATCACCAAGCCCGAGCTCACGCCCGTCCCCGTACCCGGCGAGCGACTCGGACGGCAGATCGGCGAGGGGATGCGATTCCTCTTCGGCAACCGCGTCCTCGTCGCCATCGCGGCACAAGGCGGCATGGCGAACCTCGCGTTCCCGCTCTGCTCGACGCTGCTGCCCGTGCTACTCGTTGACGAGCTCGGACATCCTGCCTGGGTGCTTGGGGTCTACCTCGCCATCGGCGGGCTGGGTGTGCTGGCCGGTTCCTCGACGGCTCACCTGATCGGCCGCCGGTTCGGCCGCGGGCGTGCCGTGTGGATCGTCGGCGTGGCCACTGCGCCGTTCGCGCTCCTGGTGCCGTTCGTCGGCTGGAGCGTCTGGATCGCGGCGGCCGCATGGAGCATCCTGTGCTTCCGGACAGGGGTGAACAACGTGCTGCTCGTCAGCTTCAGGCAGAAGGTCACACCCGACCCGATGCTCGGCCGGATGAACGCCACCATGCGCCTGATCCTGATGGGTGCTGTCGGCGTCGGTGGTCTGGTGGCGGGCCTCCTCGGCGAGGTCTGTGGCATTGGGACGGCAATGTGGACAGGCGCATCGATCATGGCGCTCAGCTGGGTGCCGATCTGGCTCAGTCCACTCCGCCACGAGGTCTGATCCAGGCCCTCACCGCGGGCGCTGCGCGACGACATCGCCGGCACCCGCCGCCGCGCCGCCGCCTACGGCCGAGACCCCGCCCACTCGACGACGTCGTGGCCCGCGGCGGTGACCTCACCGAGCGCGCCGTGCGCCCGCTGGCCGGGCGCAGCCTGCGGGTGTACGGCGACTCGACGCCGCGCGAGCGGCTGCTCGGCCCCGGCCGGCCCCGGCTGCCCGCCACCCATCCGAGGGCCGCCGGGGGTGACGGATCGGATGGGCTACTGGAGCCCGGCGCGGACGGAGGTGATGCGCCGGGTGTTGAAACCGAGCCAGTGCATCCGCCCCACAAAGCGCGCGTGCTCGACCTTGAGACAGCGGTCCATGACCACGCTCACGCCACCGTCCTCGGCGATCCGCGCGCCCTCCTCGTTGACCACGCCGAACTGGCACCACAGGGCCGCGGCGCCGATCGCCACCGTCTCCCGTGCGATCTCCGGCAGCGCGTCCGGGGCGCGGAAGACGTTCACGAGGTCCACCGGAACGGGCACGTCGAGCAGGCTCGCGTAACTCCGCTCGCCGAGGATCTCCTGCTCCCGGGGGTTGACCGGGATGACGCGGTAGCCGTGCCGCTTGAGGTAGTAGCCGACGAAGTGGCTGGCCCGCAGCTCGTTGCCCGACAGGCCCACGATCGCGATCGTCCTGGTCGAATGCAGCACGCGCTGGATCGTGAGCGCGTCCTGGTAACGGTCGAGTGCGGTCATGCCGGGGCCACCTCTCCGACGCGGGCGAAAGCCTGCTCCAGGTCCCAGATCAGGTCGTCGACGGACTCGGTGCCGACCGACAGCCGTACCGTGCCGGGGCCGACACCGGCCGCCCGCAGCTCGTCGTCGCCGAGCTGGCGGTGGGTCGTGCTGGCGGGGTGGATGACCAGGCTTTTGGCGTCGCCGACGTTCGCCAGGTGGGACCAGAGCGTCAGCCCGCCGATGAACGCCTGCCCGCCCGTTCGGCCACCGGCGCAGTCGAAGGAGAACACCGCGCCGGCGCCGCGCGGCAGGTACTTGTCCAACAGCGGCCGGTACCTGCTGTCCGGCAGGCCGGGGAAGGTCACGCCGGAGGCCAGCTCATGCGACTGGAGGAAGGCCGCGACCGCCAGCGCGTTGCCGACGTGGCGGTCCATGCGCAGCGACAGCGTCTCCAGGCCCTGCAGGAACAGGAAGGCGTTGAACGGCGACAGCGCCGCGCCCAGGTCGCGCAGGGTCTCGGCGCGCAGCTTCATCAGGTAGCCGTACTCGCCGAACGTCTCGTGGAAACGCAGCCCGTGGTAGGCCGGCGACGGATCCGCGACCACCGGGAAGCGCCCGTTCGACCAGTCGAACGTGCCCGCCTCCACGACGACGCCGCCGATGCTCGTGCCGTGGCCGCCGATGAACTTGGTCGCCGAGTGGATCACGATGTCGGCGCCCCACTCGATCGGCCGGCACAGGTACGGCGTCGCGAACGTGTTGTCCACGATCAGCGGCAGCTCGTGCTCGTGCGCGATGGCCGCCACCGTCTCGATGTCCAGCACGTTACCGGCGGGGTTGCCGATCGTCTCGCCGAAGAAGGCCTTCGTGTTCGTCTGGATGGCCTTGCGCCAGGCGTCCGGATCGTCGGGATCGACCCACGTCAGCTCCACGCTCATCTTGCGCAGCAGGTGCTTGAGCTGGTTCACCGTGCCGCCGTAGAGCGCCGAGGACGACACGACGTGGTCGCCCGGCTGCAGCAGCGTGAACAGCGCGGCCGCCTGCGCGGCGATCCCGCTGGCGAACGCCACCGCGCCGGCGCCGCCCTCCAGGTTCGCCACCCGCTCCTCGAACACCGCGACGGTCGGGTTCATGATGCGCGAGTACGTGTTCCCGTACTCCTGCAGGTTGAAGTACGCGGCCGCGGACTCCGGGTCCTCGAAGACGTAGCTGGTCGTCTGGAAGATCGGCACCGCGCGGGCGCCTGTGTTCGGGTCCGGCCGTTGCCCGGCGTGCAGCTGCCGGGTCTCGAACCCGAACTCGCGGTCCTGTTCCACGCGGGGGACTTGGTCGGTCACATGAGCCTCTCTTTCAGACGGGCTGAGCCAGGAACCGGCGGATGATGGGCGTCTGTCGCGCCTCTTCCAGCAGGAAGCAGTCGTGGCCGTACGGCGCGTCGATCACCTGGAGCTCGACCGGCTTGCCGAGAGCGCGCAGCGCCTGCTCGAGCTCCTGCGACGCCGACGGCGGATACAGCCAGTCGGAGCTGAAGGCGATCAGCAGCGTGCGCGCCGAGACGCCGTCGACCGCCCGCGCGAGCGACCCGCCGCCGTGCTGCCGGGCGAGGTCGAAGTACGTCAGCGCGCGCGAGGTGTAGAGATAGGTGTTGGCGTCGAAGCGTTTGACGAAGGAGTCGGCCTGGTGGCGCAGGTAGCTCTCCACCTCGAACTCCGGCTCGGTGATCGTGTAGCGGATCTCGTCGGAGCCCTGCAGCCGCCGGCCGAACTTGGCCTCCAGCGCCGGCGCGGACAGGTAGGTGATGTGGCCGACCATCCGCCCGATGCCCATGCCGGCGTCGGGCGCGCGGCCCGTGCCGTAGTAGCGGCCGCCCTGCCAGGCCGGATCGCGCATGATCGAGTCACGGGCGATCGCGTTCCAGGCCACCCCCTGCGGGTGCAGCGCGTGCGTGCTGGCGATCGGGATGACGGCGTCGACCTGGTCAGGGAAGAGCACCGCCCACTCCAGCGCCTGCATGCCGCCGAGCGAGCCCCCGGCCACCGCCGCGAGCCGTTCGATGCCCATGGCGTCCAGGAACGCGCGCTGCGTGCGCACCATGTCCGCGACCGTGATCACCGGGAAGTCCGGCCCGTACGGCGTGCCCGTCGCCGGGTCGATCGAGGACGGCCCCGTCGTCCCCCGGCAGCCGCCGAGCAGGTTCGTGGAGACGACGAAGAAGCGGTCGGTGTCGAATGCCTTGCCGGGGCCGATCATCCCGTCCCACCAGCCGAGCCCCTTGCCATGCCCTTCGGCCCCGAACCCGTCGCGCGTGCTCTCCCCGGACGGCGCCTTCGACAGGCCCGCCGCGTGGGCGTCGCCGCTGAGCGCGTGGCACACCAGGATGACGTTGTCCCGCCGGGGCGACAGGGTGCCGTAGGTCTCGTACGCCACGCGCACCGGGTGTAACTCCCGGCCGCAGTCGAGGCGCACCGGCTCCGGCAGGTCGAGGTAGCGGGTCTCCACGATGCCGACACTGCCGGCCGCGAGCGTGGGAGCTGGCTGCGACATGGGACTTATGGTAGCCGCCACGGGAGGTGTATGTTCAAATACCTACCGGAAATACAGGAGATAGGTGGGGCCATGACCACAGTCGCGAACGGTGTGAACGTGCAGGCGCTGCTGGAGGCGCGCGAGGTGCTGAAGGGCGCGCCCGAGGCCGCCCGGTTCGTCTGGCGGGCCTCCTCCACATGGCGGAACGGCGTGCACAGCACCACGACCGTCAAGGAGTTCTTCGGCCTCGGTGAGGAGCGCAGCCACAAGAGGGAAGCGGTGTTCGACGCCGACCACCCCGAGGTGTTCGCGGCGGAGGACAACGGCATCACGCCGATCGAGTACCTGCTCGTCGGCCTGGCGAGCTGCCTGACGGCCGGCGTGGCGTCCGTTGCGCAGAACCGCGGCATCCAGCTGCGCTCGGTCGAGGCGAGGCTCGAAGGCACGCATGACATCCGCGGCATCCTCGGCGTCGACGCCGACGTGCGCAACGGCTTCGACGACATCAAGGTGACCTTCACCATCGACGCGGACGCCTCGAAGCAGGACATCGAGGCGCTGGTGGCCCAGTCCCAGAAGCGCTCGGCCGTGTTCGACGCCCTGACGAACCCGACGAACGTCACCGTCGACGTCGCGTGAGCCCGGAAGGCCGAGCCACCATCGAGCACGTCACCACCGTCGTCATCGGCGCCGGCCACGCCGGCCTCGCCGCGAGCCACTTCCTCAGCGAGCGGTCCATCGATCACCTGGTGATCGAGCGCGGCGAGGTGGCGAACTCCTGGCGGCGCGAACGCTGGGACTCCTTCCGGCTGCTCACCCCCAACTGGCAGAGCCGCCTGCCCGGCCTCGCCTACGCGGGCGCCGACCCCGACGGCTACCTGACCACGAAGGAGGTGACACGGTTCATCGAGCGCTTCGCCGCGCTCTCGCGCGCTCCCGTCAGGACCGGCACGACCGTCACGTCCGTACGACCCGCCGACGACGGCTACCGCGTGACGACGAGCCGCGGCGAGATCGGCTGCCGGGCGCTGGTCATCGCGAGCGGCGCCTGCAACCGGCCGGTGGTGCCGCCGTTCGGCGAGGCCGTGCCGCCGTCCGTGCGGCAACTGACGCCGTTCGACTACCGTGCGCCCGACCGGCTGCCCGACGGCGGCGTGCTCGTCGTCGGCGCGTCGGCCACCGGCGTGCAACTGGCCGCCGAGCTGCGGCGCTCCGGGCGGCCGGTGATCCTCTCGGTGGGGGAGCACGTGCGGTTGCCCCGCACCTATCGCGGGCGCGACGTGCTGTGGTGGATGGACGCCTCCGGTGTGTGGGACCAGCGATACGACGAGATCGACGACCTCGCGCGGGCCCGGCGGCTGCCCTCGCCCCAGCTCGTCGGCACTCCCGAGCGCGCGACGCTCGACCTCAACGCGCTCACCTCGATGGGCGTCGAAGTGGTGGGCCGCTGGGCCGCCGTCCGCGACGGCCGCGCGCTGTTCTCCGGCGGGCTGCGCAACGTGTTCTCCCTCGCGGACCTCAAGCTGGAGCGCCTGCTGGCCACGTTCGACGCATGGGCCCGTACGCGCGACCTCGAGCTCGGCCCGCCGGAACGCCTCGCGCCGACCCGGGTGCCCGCGTCGGCGCGGCTGCAACTCGACCTGCGTAGCGGCGAGATCCGCTCGATCGTGTGGGCGACGGGTTTCCGCCCCGACTACGGCTGGCTCGACGTCCCCGTGGTGGACGACAAGGGCCGGCTGCGCCACGACGGCGGCGTCGTCGACGGCCCCGGGCTGTACGCGCTGGGGCTGCCCGTGCTGCGGCGGCGCAGGTCCACGTTCATCCACGGCATCGAGGCCGACGCCCGCGAGGTGATCGACCACCTCGCGGGATACCTGGCCGTACGGCGGTGAACATCGCGAACACGCGGGATGTCGGCCGAGCTGGACATCGTGGCCGCGGGCGGGCGGGCGACGCCGGACCGGGACCTGCGTGATGAGGTGAACCCCTTCCTCGCCGACCGGCCTCAGCAGGCAGAACGTGAACCGCCGACCGTGGCGGGAGCGAACTCGCGCACCGCCCGGCAGGTCCACCACCACTGCTGGACGTCCGGCCGCACAGGGGCCGCCCGGGATGTGGCCGGTGTTGGGCCGGAACTGCTCGTACAGGCCGCGCAGCAGGTCGCCCGGGGCAGGAACCTGCAGCGACGCTGACTCCCCCGGCCACGCGGAAGTCGCGTGGGCAGTGGCACGACGCCTCATTTCTCCTCAGTATTACCTATTCAAATGGTAGGTTATATGGGTAAAATATGGCATGCGTGATCGGTCCTTACGGTTGTTCGTGAATGTCATGGGCGTGCTCGTCCTCCTGCTCGGCGGCGGCGTCGCCTGCGGCGGCGAGACGTCGCAGGCCGCCGAGGGCGGCCAGACGCTACGGGTGGGATACCAGCGGTTCGGCGCCCTTACGCTCGTCAAGGCCCGAGGTGCGACGCCCGGCGTGACGTGGTCGCTGTTCGAGAGCGGCCCGGCGGTAACCGAGGCGCTCAAGGCCGGATCCATTGACGTCGGCTACACCGGTGAGGCGCCGCCGATCTTCGCCGCAGCGGGGAAGACGGACTTCAAGATCATCAGCACGTCCGCCGAAGTGCCGCAGGGTGAGGCCGTCCTGGTCAAGGAGGCCGGCGGCATCACGACGTTCAAAGATCTCAAGGGCAGGTCGATCGCCCTCAACAAGGGCTCCAACGTCAACTGGCTGCTCGTACGGCTGCTGGAGAAGCACGGCATGACGATCAAGGACGTCGATGTCAAGTACCTCAAGCCGGCGGAAGGACGGCCCGCGTTCGACAACGGTCAGGTCGACGCGTGGATCATCTGGGACCCGTACTTCGCCCTCGCCGAGCGGCCCGGCGTCAAGGTGCTCGCCGACGCGACCGGGCTCGCGGGGAACCGGGAGTACCTGCTCGCCTCGCCCGAGGCGCTGGAGGCCAAGTCCGCGCAGATCAAGCAGCTTCTCCAGCAGCTCCGCGAGGCCACGGAGTGGGGCATCGCCAACCCGGAAGAGCGCGCCCGGCTCCTCGCTCCGGAGCTGAAGATCCCCGAAGACGTCGCCAAGCGCGCCCTGGCCCGCAGCGCCAGACCCGTCGCCCCGGTGACACCCGCGATCGGCGCGGAGTTGCAGCGCATCGCCGACGGCTTCGCCGCGCTCGCGCTCATCCCCGGCAAGGTGGACATCGCCGGCCGAGTGGACGACCGGTTCAGCGAGGTGCTGCGGTGACGACGACACCCGTACGGGCCTTGCGGACGGAACGCGACCGGACCCGCCCACAGCAGCGTTCGCGGCCGCCGCAGGCCACGCGCTGGCGGCGGATCGTCACCCCGCTGCTCATCGTCGTCCTCTGGGAAGGCGCCTCCCGGGCCGGGATCCTGCCCCCGGACAAGTTGTCGGCGCCCAGCGACGTGCTGGACGCGGGCTGGCGGCTGGCCGCCGACGGAACGCTCTGGCACAACCTGCTCGACTCCCTGATTCGGGCCGTCATCGGCCTGGCCATCGGCGGCGGGCTCGGGCTCGCGCTCGGGGCGGTCGCCGGGTTGCTGCGGATCGGCGACGACCTGGTGGACCCGCCCGTCCAGATGGCCCGCATGCTGCCCCACCTGGGCCTGGTCCCGCTGCTGCTCATCTGGGTCGGCATCGGTGAGCCACTGAAGATCTCGCTGGTCGCGCTGGGAGCGTTCTTCCCGGTCTACCTCAACACCTACAGCGGCATCCGCGACATCGACGAGCGGCTGGTGGAGGCGGCGCGCACCTGCGGCCTGTCCGCCGCAGCCCGGCTGCGGCACGTCGTGCTGCCCGGCGCGCTGCCGTCGTTGTTCCTGGGCCTGCGCCTGGCGTTCGGCGCGGGCTGGCTCAGCCTGGTGGTCGGCGAGCAGGTCAACGCGGACAGCGGGCTCGGCTTCATGATGATGGAGGCCCGCGAGTTCGCCCAGACCGACATCGTCGTGCTGGGGCTGCTCATCTACGCTCTGCTCGGCCTGCTGTCCGACCTGGCGCTGCGTACGGCGGAAGGGAGGGCCCTGGCATGGCGGCGCGGCCTCAAGGCGAGCTGAGCCCCGCCACCCCAGCGGTGGACATGGCGGCGGACATGGCGGCGGACATGACGGTGGACATGGCGGCGGACATGGCGGCGGACATGACGGTGGACATGGCGGCGGACGCGGTGGTCGCCGCGCAGGGTGTCACGCGCGCGTTCGGCGACACGACTGTCCTTGACGGTGTCGACCTGCGCATCCGTAGAGGCGAGGTGGTCGCGCTGCTCGGCGCCAGCGGCTCCGGCAAGAGCACGCTGTTGCGCGTCCTGGCGGGTCTCGACTCCGGAGCGGACGGCGAGGTGAGCACCAGCGGGCGCACTGCGGTGGTGTTCCAGGAACACCGGCTGCTGCCGTGGGAACGGGTCGCCGACAACATCGCGCTCGGTCTGCGCGGACCGGACCTGGCCCGGCGTACGGCGGCGGCACTGGCGGAGGTCGGCCTTGCCGACCGTGGGCGGGCCTGGCCCGCGGAGCTGTCCGGCGGCCAGGCGCAGCGGGTCGCCCTGGCCCGCGCGCTCGTCCGCGAGCCCGACATTCTGCTGCTCGACGAGCCCTTCGCCGCCCTGGACGCGCTCAACCGGCTCAGGATGCAGGCGCTGTTCTTCCGCCTGCGCGGCGAGCACGACTTCGCCGCTCTCCTGGTCACGCACGACGTGAACGAGGCGCTGCTGCTCGCCGATCGTCTCCTCGTCCTGGAGGACGGGCGCATCGCCGAGGACACCCCCGTCACGCTCGCGCACCCGCGCGCGCAGGACGATCCAGGCTTCGGCGCCCTGCGCCGCCACCTGCTCACCCGCCTGCGCGTGCCCTTACGCCCCGACCAGTCCTGACGCAGGTCAGGACGGCTCGGGTGGTAGTGACGTTTCCCCAGGTCGGCGTATCTGGTCCATCGGCTGACCCGGTCGGTGCCGGAGCGGGCTCGCGAGCGCGGGTTCCGCCTCGGGCAGATCGGGTCGGCGTCGTTGGTGTCGCTGACGCACGGCACCAACGACGCGCAGAAGACCATGGGTGTCATCACCCTGGCCATGATCGTCGCTGGAACCCGCAGCGAGGACGCCAGCACGCCGCTGTGGGTCATCGTGGCCAGCGCCGCCGCGATCGCGCTCGGCACGTACGTGGGTGGCCGGCGGGTGATCCGGACCCTGGGAAAGGGGTTGACCGGCAACGAGACACCGCAGGGCTTCGCGGCCGAAGGCTCGTCAGCGGCGGTGATCTTCACCTCGTCCCACTTCGGGTTCCGGGAGCGCTGGCTTGGGCGGCGGCCGGCCGGGAGCGCGGCGATGCCCTGGCGGGTCAGGTCGAGCCTTGCGGGCTGAGGCCATCCAGCAGGACGGTGAGGTAGGCATCGACGAGGTCGGGTGAGGATGGCTGGGCGCGCGCGATGGCCAGGGCGGTCTGGCTGATCAGCGTCGTGGTAACGGCGGGGTCGAGGTCGGTACGGACGGCGCCGTCGCGGCGGGCGCCTTCGATCATCTCCTCCACGGCGGCGACCAGGTCGGCGCGCAGGGCGGCGGTGGCGGGCAGGTCCAGACCGCCCAACTGGTCGTTGATGGCGTGGTGCGCGGCCTGGAAGGCGAGCAGTTCGCGGAGGAAGGTGCGCAGGGCCTGGTACGGCGTGGTTTCGGTGAGCAGGTCGCGGGCGCGTTGAACGATCGGTTCGAGCAGGCGGGAGACGGCGGCGTCCAGGAGGGCGTCCTTGCCGCCGAAGGCGCGCACGACGGTCGCGGCGCCCAGGCCCGCGCGGGTGGCGATCGCTTCGACCGTGAGGGTTGTACCGGGTTCGGCCAGCAGCGCGGTGGCCGCTTCCAGGGAGAGTCGGCGGTTGCGCACGGCGTCGGCACGGCGTCGGCTTCCCGTGGGCGTTGACAACTGGAATGTCCCTTCCACATAATCAACTGGAATGTGCATTTCACTTAAGTCTAGCGTGAGAGGCCGGCATGAACGAGCGCATCCTGATCTCAGGAGCAAGCATCGCCGGCCTGACCTTGGCCCACTGGCTGGCACGGCACGGATTCCGGCCCACGGTGGTCGAGCGTGCGCCCGTGTTGCGCCTGGGCGGCAACGGGGTCGACGTGCGAGACGACGCGGTCACGGTGGTCGACCGGATGGGACTCCTGTCACGGGTACGGGAGCTGGGCACGGACGTGCGCGGCATGAAGTTCGTCGACGCCGCCGGCCGGGCCGTCGCCCGGATCGACACCCAGGACCCGGCCTCCACCGAGATCATGCGCGGCGACCTGGTCTCCCTGCTGCGCGAGGTGACCGATGTGGACATCATGCTCGGCGACTCCATCCGCCGCTTGGAGCAGGATGACGACGGCGTGACCGTCACCTTCGAGTACGCGCCCGCCCGCCGCTTCGACCTGGTCGCCGGGGCCGACGGCATGCACTCCAACGTCCGGCGGATCGCCTTCGGGCCGGAGGAGAAGTTCATCGCGTTCAAGAACCACTATTTCGCCTTCGCCAACACCGACGCCGTGCTCGGTGAGGATCGCTGGGTGACGATGTTCAACACCCCAGGCAAGATGACCGGGATCTACCGGTCCGGAAACCATGCCCAGGCCAAGGCGTACTTCATGTTCCGCTCCGCTCCGCTGGACTACGACCGCCGGGATATCACCGAGCACAAGCTTCTGGTCGGCAGGGCGTTCGCGGGCCAGGCGTCCTGGCGGACCAGGGAACTTCTCGACTCGGCCCTGACCGACCCCGATTTCTACTTCGACGCCCTGGGCCAGGTGCGGATGGACTCCTGGTCCAACGGACGCGTCGTCCTGGTCGGCGACGCCGCCTGGTGCACGTCCCCCGCATCGGGCGCGGGCGCCGAACTCGCCCTGGTCGGGGCCTACCGCCTCGCCGGAGAGCTCGCCGCAGCAGGCGGCGACCACCGCGTGGCTTTCCCCCGCTACGACGCAGCACACCGTCCACTGGTGGACAACAAACAACAGATCGGCCCCAACGTCCGCCTCATGGTGCCCCGGACCGAAGGCGGCCGCTGCGTCCGCGACCTCGTGGCCCGCCTGCCACTGATGAAAGCCATCGGCACAGTGGAACGCCGTGTCCAGGCCAGGAATGCCCGCCCCCTGCCCCACTACACCCGGGCCGCCTGAACCGGTCCGAAGCCATCCCCGCCACTTCGGTGACAAGCAAACTGGCCGCCGGCGGGGAATCGCGGCCGGCCACTATCACCTTCCGGCGATGTCGTCTCCCCAGGCCGGATCACGAGGGCTGGTCAGCTGTGCGCTGCAACCGTCTTGGGCGTCAGCTCGTGATGAGTGGTGCGCTCTCCTCGGAGTCGAGCTGGTGGTCCGCCCAGAGGTAGCTCTCGGGAAGCAGGCCGGTGACGGGCACCATCCGGAGCCCGTCGTTTGTCCTGACGATGACATCGAGGGCTGGGACGTAGTCGAGGAGGACCTGGCGGCAGCGGCCACATGGGTGCACGATGCCTCGGTCACGGTCACCCACGGCGACGATGGTGCCGAGGTCATAGATGCCCTGGGTGGCGGCGGGCCGATCAGGACCAGCTCTGCGCAGGTGTCTCCGGTGAAGTGATAGGCGTTCACCGCGGTGACGATCCGGCCGCCTCGGACGCGGGTGGCAGCCGCCATGGTGTGGTTCTCGCCCCGGCAGCGTGTGGCCGCGACGTGCGCCGCCGCCTGGATCAGTTCGTGGTAGACACGGTCGGGCGATGTCGGCCCTGTCGACGACGGAGCGTAGGCGCCGGTCGACGTGGCGGCGCGGCTGCCGGTTCGAAGTCGGGGCGCCAAGCGGCCTACCCCGGACGGTCATCGCGCTCGGTGGGGGCGGCCTCGCGCGGGGCGGCCACAGCCCGCTCGGGCGTTCTCTGCGTCGGCCAGGGCGGTGTACCGGTGTCGGACAGGACGCGTAGCCCGGTGCTGCCGAGGAACTCCAGCACGCTGCTTGTGGTGTGGCGAGTTCCTCTACATTGGAGCGTCGCACCGTTCGTCTCGTCCGTCACGTCTGCCCTTGTCGTCTGCAGAGGAGCGCCCTGGATGAACTGGCTCTACGTCGTGGGGATCATCCTCTTCCTCCTTGGGTTGATGGTCTCCATCGCGCTGCACGAGCTCGGCCACCTGGTGCCGGCCAAGCTCTTCGGCGTCAGGGTGACCCAGTACATGGTGGGCTTCGGCCCCACGGCGTGGTCCAGGCGCAAGGGCGAGACCGAGTACGGCATCAAGTGGATCCCGTTCGGCGGCTACATCCGCATGGTGGGAATGCTGCCGCCGCGCCCCGGAGATGATCCCGCCAAGGTCAGGAGCACGGCGACAGGGCCCTTCCAGGGGCTCATCGAGTCCGCCCGCGAGATCGCGCTGGAAGAGGTGCGTCCGGGCGACGAGAACCGCGTCTTCTACCGCAAGAAGTGGTGGCAGAAGGTCATCATCATGTCCGGCGGGCCGTTGATGAACTTCGTGCTGGCGTTCGTCTTCTTTACCATCCTGCTGGTCGGCATCGGCCTGCCTACCGATGCCCCGATCGTCTCGTCCGCCACCGAGACGTGCGTAATCCCCAGTTCCGAGCGGCGCGCCGCCTGCGAGCCCGGCGACCAGCTCGCCCCGGCCGCGCAGGCGGGCCTCAAGCCGGGCGACCGCATGGTCTCCTTGAACGGCCAGAAGATCGGCTCCTGGGACGACGCCGTCCGCCTGGTCCGCTCCCATGGTCCGGGCCCGGTCGAACTCGACATCGTGCGTGACGGCAAGCCGATGACGGTTGACGTCACGCTCATCGCCCAAGACCGGCCCAGCCTCGACGACCCCGAGAAGATCGACAAGAACGTCGGTTATCTCGGCGTGCGGCCCACCGAGGTGATGGAACGGCAGAGCTTTGGCCAGGTGATCGGCTACATGGGCGGGCTGACGGCCAGGGTGGCGGGCTCGATCTTCAACATGCCGGAGAAGATGGTCGGCATCTGGCACGCGGCCTTCTCCGGCGAGGAGCGCGACCCCGAGGGCCCGGTGGGCGTGGTCGGCGCGGGCCGCCTGGGCGGCGAGATCCTGACCTCCGACCTGTCCAACGAGGAGAAGATCGCCACCTTTGTCAGCCTGCTGGCCGGCTTCAACCTGGCGATCGGCATGTTCAACCTGATCCCGCTGCTGCCACTGGACGGCGGCCACATCGCCGGCGGGCTGTGGGAGGGCATCAAGCGGGCCTACGCCAAGGTCATGCGGCGGCCGAAGCCCAAGCACGTCGACATCGCCAGGGTGCTGCCCCTGACGTACGCGGCTGCGCTGGTGATGATGATCATGGCAGGCCTGCTGGTCTACGCCGACCTGGTCAACCCGCTCACACTGACGAACTGACGGAAGTAGTCGGCGGACCTCGTCGGAAACTCCGCCCGCCCTCCACCAGCCGCGCATGCTGGGCGAGATGGTCCGCACACCCCGCAGGCGTGGAACTGCTCCACCGCCACCGAAGGCTGGTCGCTCAGGTGGAGAAGGGCCTCGCCTGCCGTACCAGCACGAGCCCGGCCGTGTAGAGGAGGGCGTAGCCGAGGGGGAGCAGGGCGCCGGCCGCCGTGGCGGCGAGGCTGACGGCGGCGACCAGGGCCAGCAGTGTCGCGGCCACGGCGTACTCCCTCACGGCCGTGGCCGCCGCCGCGAGTACGCCGATCATGCCGAGGGCGGCGAGCAGGTCGGCGACCAACCAGGCGTCCAGCAGTCCCGCCTCCGTGACCAGACGCAGGAGGGGCAGAGGGAGGGACGGCGTCCAGATGTACGTTGGGCCGCCGCCGGCCAGGTTCGCGATCGTGGGGATCATGACGAGCACCAGCAGGACACCTGCCGGAGGCCTCAACGGAGGTTGGCCAGACGGTAGCCGTCGCCGTTGTGCCACAGCAGCCAGTCGCCCGCCGCCAGCATGACGTCCGGGCTCTTGTATCGCGTGCCGGTGACCGGATCGAGCAGGACCGAGGTGGCCCCGGTGTTGTAGGTGATGAGCCGGTTGCCCGCCGTCATCCACGGGGAGACCCCCTGCGTCGGTGCGGGAACTCCGGGCAGCGTGGACATCGGCCCCCAGGAGTCGCGCGGCATCCACCGCAGCGTGCCGTCGGCCACCCAGGCGAACCACTTGCCGGATGCGGCCGCGTACCACTTCTGGTCCGGAGCGTCCATGGTCTGCGCGCGGACCCCCTCCGGCAGCGGATGCTCGGCCGTCACCTTTCCGGTCTCGACGTCGAGGATGCGCAGCACCTTGTCGTTCGCCCGGTCGGCGGCGAACAGGTGGGGGTAGGAGAACGCCACCGCCACCCCGCTCGCCGGGTCCCCGGCCTTGACGACCGTACCCACCTGCGCGCATCCCTTGGCCGCCCAGGGCTGCCGCATGACGTCGTTGCCGACGATCACGCCGCCGTCCACCCAGACCTGCCCTCCGGGCTCTGTGCCCTGCGGGCTGATCGTGCGTGTGCTCCCGTCCGCCGTGCGGCACCGTTGGGCGGCCGACGAGCCGTTCAGGTCCGTCCAGGTGCGGAAGTCCGTGGCCGTCCCCAGCCCCGACCGCGCCGGGAAGCCGAGTTCCTGGGGCGTGCCGCCACTCGCGCCCGCCTCTGCCACTTGCCCGTCAGGTGTCGTTCCCAGCACCGTTCCGTCGCTGCCCAGCGCTGCGGGCGTGAACGGCTTGCCCCGCGCCGTGCGGCTCTCGACGTCCACGACGCTCGCCACGTTCAGGAGGCGGCGCAGGGCCTGTTCGATACCGAGGCCGGCAGGGATGTTGACGTTCGCCTGGTCCGGGGTGGGTGTCACGGTCTTGGTCATGGTCGGTTCGGGCCGCGTGGACACTGTCACCGTCGGCTCGGAAGACCGGGTCGATCCGGGGGTCGATGCGGGGGTCGGGCTCAGGTTCGCCGTGGTTGCGGCCTCACCGTTCCCGCCGCGTACGGCCAGGGGTACGGCCACCAGGACCGCCGTTGCTCCCGCCGCGGCGGCCAGCGCCAAGGCCCGCCTGTTCCTGCGGCGCGTGGCCACGGCCCGGTGGATCCGATCTGCCAGACCGGGCGGCGGATCGCCCGGGGAAGACTCGCTGAGCAGCGCGGCAAGACGGCGTTCCAGGTCATCCATGCTCGATCTCCTCGGTCTTGACGGCCTCACGCAGCCGGGCGAGCCCTCGCGACGCCTGGCTCTTGACGGTCCCGCGGCTGCACCCCAGTAACCGGGCGATCTCCTCATCGCCGCGTTCCTCGACATAACGCAGCACCAGTACGGCCCGCATGCGCGGCGGCAGCCCGGCGATCCTGGAGCGGATGCCGTCGTCGTCCAGCAGGCGTTCCAGTCCCACGTCCTCCGCCGCCGGCTCGGGGGGCGCCGACACGCTCACTTCGCGCTTGGGCCGCCGCCATCGGTTGGCCATGATGCGGACCATGGTGGTGCGGACGTACCCTTCCGGGTCGTCCTTGCGTCTGATCGCGTTCCACCGCAGGCCAGTTCGAGTGAGCGCTTCCTGCACCAGGTCCTCGGCGTCGTGCCGGTTCTGGGTCAAGACCATGGCGTAGCGATAGAGCGCCGGCAGCCGCTGCGCCGCGAATCTCTCAAACGTCGGGTCGTCCACTCATACCTCCGGCCTCCAAGGACACTCCAGCCGGTCGGATGGTTGAGTGGCGACGGAAGAATGTCGCAGACTTCCACCGTGCACGCGCTGCCGGCGCCGCGCGGATGCCGTGTTCTGCTCGGCGCGGTGCCAGGTCCGCATCCGGCGGGCCCGGCGAAGTGAGTCCGGCAGGCAAGACCGGGGAAAGGGGAGCCGACTGCCTGGGGCGGCGGGGGTCGGTGTCAATAAGGACGCCGCTCCGGCGTTGCCCGCCCACGCAGCCTTGACCTGGTGCGACGTCCTGCGCCGCGGCGGCCGCGGCGGCCTCGTCGATCAGCTCGGTGACTCCGTACGGATGTTGATCAGGTTGTCGATCGCTTCATGCCAGGGCATGCCCTGGCATGGCCGGTGCGGCCGAGCCGGTCCAGCAGGGTGGCCACGAGCGCGCTCACTCCAGATCGCCGCGGTCGAACGCAGCGCGGACGACCTTGCTCATGCCGAGCGCGGTGGCCGCACCCGCCGGATCCCCCTCCAGCAGCAGCCGGGCCAGGAGCTGGGCGGCCAGCGGAAGAGGTTACGGGGTGTGGTGGCCTCCGCGCGGATGGTCAGTCGAAGTCGTCATCGAAGGCGGCACGGAGAGCGGCGGCGATCAGGCCGGGCAGGTCCGGGCGCCCGTCCTCCTGGGCCCAGCGCATCAGGGCGACGAGCATCGCGGCCAGGCAGGTGCTGGCCGCGACCCAGGTGCGGAACTCCGTTTCGG
>NZ_JBQQCB010000139.1:0-24456 GCF_052246675.1 Nonomuraea sp. KM90
TCCACGACCTCGACCACGATCCCCGCCCAATGCGGGAGTAACTCTTCAACACATCCCGGAACGCACTCCGCAAACGATCAACTACCAGGTCGTTCCACGTCCCAAGATCAGCGACAGAGCCCGTTTACCTGTACCTGGCTCTGCACTGGAACCCGTACGCCGACACCCGGATGCGTATGAGTTCGTCCTTGGCATTGATGCGCGGGCGGGTGACGATGGTCTTCTTGCCGTCGGGGCCTGTGACGCTGCGCTTGATCGTCTGCAGGTCTTCCTTCCAGGCCCGAGCGACCTCCGGCGGCAGCCGCAGTGTCGCGATGCCCGGGGACAGGGCCTCGACCCTGGCCCCAGAACAAGCCCGCCAAGGACGCTGAGATGGTTTCCAAGCTGGCGTAGTCGAGTGCGGGCTGACGTTCCTTCAGGTAGTCCACGAGCAGGTCACGGACCGGTTTGCACTGCAGCCGATAGCGATCGACAAGTTCCTCGATGGTCAGCTGCCCCTGGGCCATACCGAACGCGCGAATGGTGGCCGGAGCGTCGGCGGGGAAGATCCCGAGAGTATGCAGCCGCAGGTAGAAGTCGACCTTCTTCTGACCGCCGCGGGAGTGGACCAGCCGCTGGGTGTCGGCCATCTCCACGCAGTCCCCGACGGTGATATCGCTGATGACGCCGCCCTTGCAGGCCAGGATGGTCGCGATCCGGGTGGCCGCAAGCTTGGCGTCCTTCAGGGCCGACGCCGGACCGGCCTCGGCGAGCTCGCGCAGCCGGGCGAACCCGGCGGGGTCGCGTACTTGCGCCATGACCGGGGCCAGGTGCTTGTGGGCCCGGGTCACCATCCAGGCCATGCGGGGGCGGATCACATCCCCGCAGATCAGCATCAGCAGCCCCGACGACAGGTCGTTCTCGTCATAGGAGACCGCGGTGCCGTTGTCGCGCAGCCAGCCCACCGGGAGCAGCAGCCACGAACTGCCCGGATGCTCCTCGGCTCCGGAGGCTTCCCACCGCTGCTGTCAGGTGCCTCCGGGGAAAGAGGACAGCCAGCGCAGCAGCTTGGCCGTTCCCCGCCGCCGTCCCGCCCGGGTCGCCTTCACTTGCGGGAGGAACGGCGGCGAGGTCAGCCGCCGCAGCACCTCGTCCTCGCCCTGGGCCGTTGCTGGCCACCATTCCTGGGCGATCCGGTGCGGGAACTGCCTGCGTAGCTGGCTGTTGCGCGGCTGCGCCGGAGCCGCACTGCCCGCTGTTCCCTGCTTGCTGCGGATCGTGTGCTTCACGACAGCGGTCATGACGGCCGCCCGAACAGCACCGACAGCGACTGAGGGTCATAGCCCGGTGCCAGCTGTGGCGGCGGAGACTGCTGCGTCCGGGACCGGCGGGCATGGTGGGCGAGCACACCCTCGATCACCTCGTCTCGGGTCGGAGTCAGGTAAATCTCCGTCGTGGTCAGGTGTGCGTGCCCCATCACCCATTGCACGTCGGTCAGGCTGAGCGAGCCGTCACGGGCCATCCTGGATGCTGCCGAATGCCGCAGGTCGTGCAGTGTCCAGTCCGCTCCGAGCGAGGCATTGACCCGCTCGAACATTCGGTGCGCCCCGTGATAGCTCAGCGGCCGGTAGGGCCGCCGCAGCGTCCACCAAGCTGGCTGCCGTTGGCCTCGGGGCGTTCCCATCCGGAGCAGTTCCTGCTGGTAGAGCCGATGCCACACGAACGCGTCTGCTGACGCTGGGAGTTCCTGCACGGCCCGGGTTCCCTTGCGGATCACGCTGATCAGCTGCTCGCCGGGACGGAAGTCACATTGGCGCATGCCCAGCAGCTCCGCGGCCCTGGCCCCGGTGGAGATCCAGAACGCGACCAGGGCCCGGTCCCGGTGCGAGCGCAGCGACGCGAACAGCTTGTTGAACCACTCGTCGGGGATCGCCCGCGGGATCCGCTTGGGCACCGTCGGCCGGTAGCGTCCGATCCGCTCGGGCCTCCACTCGTCCATCGGGTTGTGATGCGCGTTCGGGCGACCGCGACGGCGGCGGGAGGCATCCAACGGGAACGGGTTCAGCACCGGTCCGGTGCCGCAGTCGCGGTGGAAGTCGTAGAACCGGCGCAGCACCGTCTCGCTATGCGCCACCGTGGACGGCGCATACCCGTCACCGGACGCCGGCTTGCCGGTCACCGGATTCGGCGCTCCAGCCGCCCGCGAGGACAGACGGGCCGCCCGCGGCCGGGACGTCTGCAACCGCTGCTTGGCCGTCAGTTGGATCCAGCAGCTGAAATCCCTGGCCTCGGTCCTCGACGCCCGGTTCCACGCGACGCCTACCGCGTCCAGGAACCGCCACCACCGCAGCAGGTCGACCGCGTACGACCTCAGTGTCGACTCTGATCTTCCCGACGCGAGCAAGTCTCGCAGGAAAACCGACACCGGCTCCACGATCTCGCCTCCGGAGCCGACTACTCGATACGGCTCATGGGCATCGCCGGTGGTCACGAGACGGCCCGCCCGAGACACCACCAGCCGCGACAGATCGCGTCCCTGCCCCTCATCCGATTTGATCACGCGGACAAAGTAGTGCCAGTGACCGAAAACCCGCTATGAACTGCCAAAACATCAGAGTTAGTTCAGTCAACGGGGCATTGGCGTGCGGGCAGCTCTTCTGCACCGGCAAGCCGCAGAAGCCGTTGGGTAGGGCCTGGGTGACCCGGCCGAGGCGCTGCTTGGCCCAGGCCGCCTCGGCCAATGGTCCTTCGGGGTCGACAGCGACGGTCTGGCCGGTGATGTCGACCTTGCGGGCCTGCTCCCAATGCCGGCGGATCGTGGTGTCGCTCAGCCGGGCGTAGTGCGCCGTCATCATGGGGGAGTCGTGGTCGAGGATCCGGCGCACGACTTCCTGCGGGACGTCCCGGTTGATCAGCCGTGTCCCCAGCGTGTGACGGAACTGGTGAGGAGTGACCTTCACGAGGCGGCCGTGTTCGTCACGAACGTCGCATGCCTTCAACCACTGGTGCATCGCGGTCCGGTAGACGTTGTCGTCGGTGGGCTCGTGCCCGGCTGCGTTCCTCAAGGATCGCGGAAAGAGAACAGGAGTGCCCTGTGGCCAGCGATCACGAAGGCGGCGCTGGTGATCTCGGATCTCGCGTTCAAGTTCCTCGTCGATGGGGACGAGCGCTTCACGTTTCATCTTGTGGTTCAGATAGCGCAGGTAGGGGGCATCGTCGGCGTCGTGGACGATTCAGTCGTGCGGCAGCCGCACCGTGTCGGTGATCCTCAGTCCGCAGCGCATCAAGATGAGCGTGACCAGCCGGTGGGCCGGGTTCTTCCACCGGTCCAGGTTCGAGGGCTGCTCCAGCTGCGTCATCACGGGTTCGCTCAGAGCCCGGGGCAACCGCTCGTCACGACGGGGAAAGTCCTCATGGAAGAACACAGCGCTTGCGGGCAGGGTGTCGTCCCAGCCGTGCTGACGAATGGCCAGGAAGAAGAGGTTGAGCTGCCCGATGAAGTGCCGGTGCACCACTCGCCCCGCGTAGTCGGCGTGCAGCTGGGCGAGATACCGCTCCAGCAGCGGCCGGTCCACTTGATCAAGGCGGACAACGCAGACCGCTGGCGACGCGAGGAACTGTGCGAAGTAGGTCACGACTCGCGTGCCGGAAGCCGCCGATTCGGCGCCAAGCCCAGTGCTGAGCCGCCACCGGGCCCACCGCTTGGCCAGATCCTTCAGCCAGGGCTGTGGGATCCGGTCGAAGAGGATGTGGGCGACCTTGGCCTTGATCCCCAGCTCGCGCAGCCGCCAGACGTCCCGGTCGTACTCGTCGTCCCAGCCGTATCGCCGGCCGGATTCCTCCGTGCGCTGCCCTGCATGGAGCTGGAACCCGGGAGGTTCGGGCCCCGCCTCTCCCGGATTGGCAGGCATGTGCAAGCTCTCGCTCACAGCCGTACCTCCCCGCCGTCGAACCAGCCGGCGGCCTCCAGCGCCTTCCGGGCGTCCTCGGCGGTGAGGTGTAACGGCACCGTCGGATATTGGAACTGTCTGAATGCCTGCTCGTGAACGGTCCTTGGACGGTGCTTAGCCAGCTTGAGGAACAGACTGGAAAATGGGCAATCACCACAGCCATCGATCAAGGAACTCAGCCCAGATGAACCCGCGGTAGCCTTCAAAGGCCGGTGGGTCCATCTCCTTGAGCTTCTGCGCGAGCTCGGCGAGTTCGGCCAGCGCTTCGTCTTCGTGGTCGTCCGCGTCGTTGAGGATGGGGGACTGGCTGACGTGGAGTCCGTAGTAGTGCAGCGTTCGTAGCCAGTGGCCGATCGTCGAATTGGCGAACCACGCCTCCCCGTCCGGTAGGACGTAGCAGACCCTGCCGGTGTGCGGCTCGGCGCCGAAGGCCCACCGCAAGCCAGACGCGATGTCACCGTGGTGGTTGCCGGTGAGCCGGTAAAGCGAAATCCCTGAGGTGGTCTGAAGCACTGGGTCAGGGTCCGCCTGGAAGTCGACGTACTCGATAAGTTGATCGACGACGGGAACGCCGACGTTCACAAGCAGCGACTTCTGTCCCTCGGGGATCCTCCAACCGGCCGCGATGTCCGGATCAGCTCGGCTGATGCGTTCGGCGCCGGCCCATCCGGCCAGGTCTTCAAAGGTCAGCATGGTGACTCTCCAAAGGACGGTTGGGCTCGCGGTAGTCTCGACGGCTGATGTCGGCGGCGTAGGTCATCCAGTCGCCGGAGGAGGCGCGTTGCCAGGCGACGGCGACGTCGATGTGGATGCCGAGCATGCGGGCGAGCAGGGCAGCGGGGAGTTCGGTGGCGAGTTGGAAGAGGGCGGTGGAGCGGGCTTGTCCGGGTTGGATGCCGAGGTCTTTGAGGCGTTTCCCGAGGTGGGTGGCGCTGATCGGGCGGCCGGGTTGGCCTCCGGGAAACAGCCAGGGCGAGGGGTTGGCGGCACCGGTAGTAGCGTGACCGCGTTTGCCCTTCAGCACCTGGCGGGTGAGGTCGGCGACGGGCTCGGGCAGGGTGATGGGTGTCGTCCCGAGCCGGATCGTCGTGGCGGTGTCGGCGAGGGTGACGTGATCGGTGGTGAGTCGGCTGACCCGGGCGGTCGGTTGGGCGTAGAGCAGGACAAGCAGACCGGCAAGGCGGTCTCGGGGGCCGATGGTGTCGTCGTGCAGGAGTCGGCGGGCGGCCTCCCAGCGGCCTTGATCATCCATGGGGCGGGTGGGGCCCTGCCACTGGACGGCGGGGAAGGACAGGGTGGTGAGCCGCTGTCGGGCGGCCCAGCGGACGAAGTGGCCGGCGTGGTAGTGGTGGGAGGCCGTGTCGTCGCTCAGCCATTGGTCGAGATCTGCCTGGCCGCAGCTCGTCAGGGTCAGGTCGCGGGAGGCCAGCCAGTCGAGCAGGGCGACGGCGGATCGGACGCGCTGGACTACGACGGTGTACTGCTCGTTGGTGGTGGCGCGTCCGTTGTTGCGGCGGCGCAGCCGCCGCAACAGGTGCCAGACGGTGTAGCGGTGCAGGAGTTGGCGCTGGTCGGCATCGGTTCGTGTGGCGAGAACCTTGTCCAGGAAGCGTTCGAGGCGGGCCATCTGTTCATCACGCGCCGGCAAGGTCTCGGTGGCGACCAGCACGCTGCGCAGGTGGTTGAGGATGCCGCGTTGCGGCAGTTCGTCGAGGTCGGCGTGGGTGAGTTGACGGTGGCCCGCGGCGATGTCGGCCAGGGTGGCGGCGACGGGCTCTTTGGCGAGCCAGCGCAGTGCGGTGCCGGGCGGGTCGGTAGCGGCCAAGGCGTCCCGGAGCGGAAGCAGGGCCGGATGGGTGACGCCATCCGGACCGGTCATCAGTTCCCGGATCCGCAATTCAAGTCGGCATTTGACGCACTGACCCGGCCGTGGGCTGGTCTCACAGATGCGGCAATCGGGGAAGGCCGGAGCAGTGCAGTCCTGGCAGAGTGGTTGGTCGAGGGTTCCCGACCGGATCGGTTTCAGCTGATCACAGCGTGAACACCGTGCTGACAGCTTCTGGCAGGGCGGGCACCACGGCAGCCCGGTCAGCCGGGAAGTGCCGCAAGGCCGGGGCTGCCGGCAGATTGAGCACGTCGCCGTCGGTAGCGGTGGGCAGCCGGGGCAGAGCGGGCCCTGCGGGCTGCGGGTGCCCACCATGCGGCGGCGTCCGCAGTTCACGCAGACCTCAAGATTGGCCGGGTCGCTGACCAGGCAGGTCGGGCAGATCGGCCGTCCCAGGTCATCGCGGACTGCGGCCTCGCAGACCCTGCCGCAGCCCGAGCAGGGCTGGGCCCGGGACTTGGCCACACAGCTGCGGCAAAGCCACTGTCCACCGATCGGCCGGTGCAGCTTGATGACCCGGCTGCAGTGCGGGCACGCAGGTCGGACGATCCGGGTGGCGCCCGCCTCGCAGAGCTTGTCGATCAGTCGTAGCACCGACGGGACGGAAGATTCGGCCCCCGCCCCGGTGAGCAGGCCGGGCCGGTCCTGCACCGCCCAGGCGAGTTGGTGGCGCTTGCCCGCTTGGGTGGCCGCCGTGTTCACCGCCGTGGCGATGGCCTCGGCCGGCAGGGCAGGGTCGAGTGTTGTGACGACCTCGATCACGATCTCGACTGGATCACGGCCGCCGTCCAACCCGGTGCCGGGCCCGCAGGTGCTGCATCGGGGCTGCCCGTTGCGGTCCCGGGAGTGGACGCGGGCGATGTCGCCGCAGTTCGCGCACGGTAACCGGATAGGTCCGCAGACTCCGCAGTACCAATCCTCGCCAAGGCGCTGCAGCGTCCGCAGCGCCTTGCCGCACTCGGCGCAGATCGGCGGCGAGGTGGCCGTCGCGCCCGCCTTGATCAGGGCGATCAGCAGGTCTCCCACCACCCGCGGTGCGGGCGAGCGGCCGTCGGTGAGGACCGCGGGCCGCTCGAGCAGGGCCTGGGCCAGCTTGCGGCGCTTGGCCCGGCCGCCGGCGACTCCCACCACCGTCTTCTCGACCAGGTCACGGCCCAGCCTTGCTTCGATGTCGACGATCAGGTTGACGGTGACACCGACCGGATCACTGATGGCCTGAGGAATCTCCGTCATCGTCAGCCGTCGGCCCGAGTGATTCTGGCCCGTTTCGGTCGCAGGTCACCGACGCCGGCCTCACTGCCGACCGCCTTGGTCTTCTTCGCCTGCCCGGCGGCGGCCACCGGTTCGATGAGGTCGTCCATCGTGCAACCTAGGATGTCCAGCAACGCCATCAAGATCTTCAAGCTGAGCCGCTCGGGCCGCTCGGCGACCAAGCGGTAGATCTGGCTGGAGGAGAGCCTGATGCCCCGCTCGGCCAGCGGGTCGAGCAGGTCCATGGTGGAAAACATGCCTCGGGCGGCCATGACCTGCCGCAAGTGCCACTGGTAATCCAGCTTGGCCGTCACCGCTCCTCCGTCCGTCGAGATCGGCCATCGTGCTCGGCACCGAGCACCGGGGCAAGCGCCCGGCGTAGCGCGGTGTTCATGAAGTCGTCGCTGACGTGGGTATACACAGCCGTCGAGCTGTCGCTCTCATGACCCACCTGGGTCTGGATGAACCGGCGGTCGACCCCGTCCTCGGTCAAGTGCGTCACGTAAGAATGCCGCAGACTATGGACGACCAGAACCGCCGGCAGGCCGAGCGCGTCCCGGTAGGCGACGAAACGGGCGTTGATCTCCGCCGGTTTCACCCGTTCGCCACGTTCGGTCACCATAACGCCGGATGATCTGTGCAGCCGAACCGAGGTCGTACGTTCTCCACATAGTCGGCTACCGCCTCCACCGCCCAGTCCATCACCGACAGCACGTTCCGCCGCCGGGGCGGCTGTCCCTTCTTCGCCTTGCCGTACCGGACGTTGAGCATCCCGTACCGGCCGAACTCCGGCGCGGCCGGGTTGCGGCCGAAGTCCACCAGGTCCAGTTTGGCGGTCTCGGTGCGGCGTAGCCCCCACCCGTAGATGACCTTGAACAGCGTCGCATCCCGGTAGGCAGCCAGCGCACCCTTGCGCTTCCCCTTCACCGCCCGTTCCACCTGCTCGTCGGCATAGTCCAAAAACCGCTGCAGTTCCTGGCGGGTGAACGGCCGGGCCTCGGGATTGCCCTCGTAGTCGTTGAGATGAGCGATGGTGTTCCACTCATGTGCGATCGCCACCGGATGCTGCCCAGGGCCGAACGCCTGCTCGCACGCCACGCCCCAGCCATAGCGGCCATCGATGAGGAACTCGGTGAACTGCCGCAGCGTGCACTGGTAGGAACGGACCGTCGAGGGCGCCAGATGCAGTTCAGCCGTCAGATGCAGCGACCACTCGTCCATATGCCCCGGCGCCCATGCCCACGGGTATTCGTTGGTGAACTTCAGAAACCGGCGCACCAGCCGCTCCCGCGGCGCGATCGTGTCTTCCTTCAGCCCTCGCGCTGTCTGCTGCGCCCGCCAGCCCCGCAACATGGCCTCGAACAGCGCGTCCTCAGGGCGCAGTTGCACCACGCCCAAGACGAGTTCCGTGTGAGCCGCTCCCGCGAGCTCCGCCCTGCGTCGCACCTCTCCAGACCATCCCTTCTGAAGGGCAGATCTTGCATCAGATGGGATAGGTCTGGCAAACTCGCTGATCAGGAAGCCAAGCTCCGCGCCTCCGGGAGCCCCTCATGGGCCATCGGCGACCTGCCAGCCTGTGGTTTCTCGCCCGTCTGATGCAATTCCCGAGGGTTCCCATAGGTGTCGGTCGTGGTGGTCAGGCAGGCGTGTCCGAGGAGCTTGCTGACGACCTCGACCGGGGTGCCGCCCCGAAGCAACCTGGTGGCGTAGGCGTGGCGGCACCAGTGGGGGTGGTAGCCGATGCCGGTCCTGCGGCGCAGGCGTCTGACCAGGTCGTAGACGGCCGCATAGGTCATCGCGTGCCCGCGCGGGGCAGCCCAGAGGTTCACGAAGACGTAGTCGGAGTCGAGATCGCCGTACTCGGCGTGCATGTAGTCGGCATAGAGCCGGATCAGCTCAGCGCTGACTGGGATCGTCCTGCCCGTTGCCGACTTGGTGCGAGCGCCGTTGGCATTGAGCCGCGGCACTACCGACAGCTCGCGCTCGGCGACGGCCCAGTCCTCGTGCCGCAGCCCGAGGGCCTCGCCAATCCGCATGCCCGAGTCGAACAAGACGGCGAACAGCAGCCGGTCCCGCACTCGCTCGCAGGCGTCCAGGATGGCCTGAGCCTCGGCCGCGGTGAGGATGCGCGGGAGCTTCTTCGCCGCCTTGAGCGAGATCGCCCGCCGTTGCTGCGGCCGGCCCTTGGAGACATGATGCAGGAACGGCCTCCAGGCGGCGCTTCGGTGACCGGCCGGCTGCCACGTCGTCAGCAGCTCGCCCAGGTCGACGCCGTGGCGGGCCGCGTGCTGGTAGAAGGCACTGACCGCCGAGAGCTTCCGGTTGGCCGTGGCTTCCCCGCAGTGGTGCTGGACCGACGGCAGCACTGCGACCGCCCCGGCCCGGGCCGCCGGCGGCAGCCGCAGCCAGGCGACGAACTCACCGACGTCCTCCAAGCGCACCTCGCGCCAGTCCAGCCCGCGCACAGCGAGGAAGGAGAACCAGTCCTTCAGGTCGTGGGCGTACGCCTTGACCGTATTCGGGGAGCGTTCGATGTCGGTGAGGTAGGCCAGGTAGCGCTCGATCGGTTCGACGGGAACGGCGTCGTCGCCGAGCACCGTCCACGACTCAACCGGCGAGGCAGGCATCATCACGCGCTGTACGAGCATCGGACCTCCGGGGGATCTGCGTGACGGACGACGGCAGATAACCACATCCACCAGGCAGAATCCGAGGCCTCATCGGGGCCTGCTCAACGTCGAGGACGCCCTTCGGACAGCTCAAGATAACGTTCGTTTTTTGAAGACCAGCCCGACAGGTCCTCAGAAGGCACAGAGAGCCTTCAAAAACTCGTTCAACAACCTCGGCGGTTCAACAACTCTCGAACACCGTTTGTTGAGAGGATGGCGGGCGTGACCGACGCCCTGCAGCTGGTCGCCGACCCGCTGGCCGCCTTCCCCGCCCACCGCAGCGAGATCCGCATCGGCTACGCCCGGGTCTCGACCGCCGGGCAAAACCTCGAGCGCCAGCTCGACGCACTCAGGACCGCAGGGTGCCGGCGCGTGTTCGCCGACAAGAAGTCCGGCAAGAGCGCCGACCGTCCCGAGCTCGCCGCCTGCCACGCCTTCCTGGCCGAGGGCGACACGCTGGTCGTTCCATCGCTGGATCGCTACGGTCGCTCGCTGGCCGACCTCCTCACCATGGTCGGCGAACTCCGCCGCCGCGAGATCGGCTTCACCTCGCTGCACGAGAACCTCGACACCACCACCCCCGGCGGCCGCCTCATCTTCCACGTCTTCGCCGCCCTAGCCGAGTTCATCCGCGAACTCATCGTCGCCGGCACCCGCGACGGCCTGGCCGCCGCCAAAGCACGCGGCCGCACCGGCGGCCGCCCCACCGTCATCACTCCCGAGCTGCTGCGTGCGGCCCGGGACATGCTGCCCAACCCGGAGAACTCCATCACCTCGATCGCCAAACTGCTCGGCGTCAGCCCGGGCACGCTCTACAATCACATCCCCGACCTGCGCCAGCTCCGCGACAGCGGCCAAGCCCGAGAACTCAGCGGGGGTGAGAGGCCGTCGGAGTAGAAACGGCACATCAAGCGGCGGGTTACCTGATTGCCTTCAGGTTCGCCCGCACCGTCTTCGTCGTAGGGTGGTCGGCGCCCAGCACCCGCTCACAGTCGGCCAGCGTGGCCTCCAATAGCGGGATGGCCCGGCCCGGATCCCCCGCCGACTGGTAGGTGTAGGCGAGGTTGTTGCGGGATTGCAGGGTGTCGGGGTGGTCGGAGCCGAGCACCCGCTCCCGCTCGGCCAGCGTGGCCTCGTACAGCGGGATGGCCCGGCCCAGGTCCCCCGCCGACCGGTAGGCGGAGGCGAGGTTGTTGCGGGAGGCCAGGGTGTCGGAGTGCTCGCCGCCCAGCACCCGCTCAAAGGCCGTACGGGCGCGGGTAAGCACGCCGATAGCGCTGCTGATGGCGCCCTGGCCTTCCAGGAAGAGGCCGATCTCGTTGAGCAGGCGGGCGGTGGTGGCGGTGTCGGTGGCGGGGGAGGCGTGATCGGTCAGGGCGGTGATGTGGGGGAGTAGCGCCCGCCAGAGTGGCCAGCCGGCCGGATTCCATGGCGGGTTAGGGGAGGCGTCGTTGAGCAGGTGGGTGGCCCGGTCGCGGGCGGTATCGATGGCGGCAGGCTGCCGGTGCGGGTCGCCCGAGTCGGGGGTGCGGGCGACGGCTTGGAGGAGCCGGTGCACGGTGACCGTCTGGCCGTCGAGGGTGATCACGTTGTAGGCGGCCAGCTCGCCCAGCGCGTGCTGCACCTCGCCCGGCTCGGCGTCCATGCCCTCCAGAAAGCCATCCAGCAGAGTGCGCGGGATGGGTTCGGCGCCGTACCAGGCCAGGATGCGCAGCAGGTCGCCCGCCAGCGGCGTGCCGGCCAGCTGGTCGAGGGACAGGCGCCAGATGCGGGCGATGGTGCGTTCGGCGTCGGCGCCGCGGGCGGTCCGGTCGTACATCACCGCTGGCTGCTTCTTCAACAGCTCCAGGTAGGCGCGCGGGGACAGCCGGGTCTGATGCAGATAGGCGCCTGCCTGCTCAATCGCCAGCGGCAGACGTCCCAGCTCATGCGCCAGTTCGGCCGCCCCGTCCAGCTCCGCGGGCGGATGCCCGTCGAGGATAGCCTGGATAACGCTCACGGGAAGGCCGGGGGCGGCGAGCCGGGTCAGGAGTTCGAGCGCTTCTCGCTCGCCCAGCACGTCCAGGCGCAGCAACTGGGCGTCCAGCCGGTGCCAGCCCTCGCCCAGCCGGCTGGTCACCAGCACCTGCCCGGCCAGGGTCCGCTCCAGCAGCGGTTGCACATCAGCGGGGTCGACCACGTTGTCGAGCACCAGCAGCCACCCCTGATGGGCGGCCAGCCACGCGGTGGCCCGCCCGGCCAGCGCCTCCAACGGCAGGACTGTGGCCAGTTCCGGCTGCAGCGCGACCGCCAGCCCCGCCAGGCCGCTCTCGACCGCCTGGGCGGAGTCGGCCGTGATCCACCACACCGGGTTCAGGCCTTCACCATCCGGCCTCACCGCCTGGGCGAGCGCGTAGTGCGCGGCCAGCGTGGACTTGCCCACCCCGCCCAGGCCATGCACCGCGGCCACCACCACTTCACCCCCGCCGCGCAGCGCCGCCTCCAGTCGCGCCAGCTCCTCACCGCGACCGACGAACGTGCGCGTGTGCCGAGGCAGATTCACCAGCCGCGGCGCCGCAGCCACCTCGACCACCGGCCGCACCGCCGCCTCGGGCAGCACCGTCTCGTTGATGAACTGGTCACCCCCGGCCTGATAGGCACGGCCGTGGCCGGAGGCGATGGCCTCCATCTGGACCTGCAGCTGCCGGGGGTCGGGATCGCCTGCGGCTGGTGGGGGCACGCTCATCGTTCGGTGATGGTCTGGTCCCGGCCGGACTGATACACGCGGCCCGACCCCGACGCCTCTGCCTGCATCTGCACGTTGTCGCGTTCGCGCCGGTGGAGGCGATCCCGCTGTTGTCACCCCTGATCGCGATCGACCCGGGCCCGGAGGCGGACGCCGACGTGCCGAACGTCGCCACCAGCACCCGCAACTCGGCTTCCGCAGCCGGGGCGTCCTCCAGCAGGTCACTCAGCCGCAGCCGCCACGCCGCCTCCTGCTCGGCCCGGGCCTGCTCCAGCTCGGCACCGGTCCTGCCGGCGAGCTCCTGCCGCGAGCGCTCCAGCGGCTGCACCGCGACCTGCTGCCGCTCAGGACGGCCCCGGCTCAGCAGCCGGGCGAAACCCTGCTTGGCCGACGCCCACGCATCGGTGGTCATCGCCGACACCAGCGCCGTACCACCAGCCGCCGCCAACGCCGCTAACGCCTCCCCCAACATCCCACCCCTCCTCGGCCTCGCCCTTTGGCCCTGTGTCCGGGCTATCGCCACGAACACGTTCCGCATTACTCCGATAACCGAATGATCATCACCTGAGGTTCCCCAGCCTGCCGCCGAAGGTCAGCGCGAATGCCTGGCATCGCAGATATGCATGGGGAGCCACCGGCGTCGCGGCGAGCTTCCGCGGGCAACACCCCCGGTTATCGCAGGTAGTGACTCACTATCTGCGATACCAGGCCACTGATCATGATGTCACGATCTCGGGGGCGTGCGGGAGCTGCGAAACCCGGACGAGCCCGAGTGGGACGACTGACGTCGACGTCGACCATCGCGCGGTGGTCCGGGCACGCCGAGGCGGCACAGCACGACCAGCCGCCCAGCCTGCCTTCGGCCTGCCCTGCGCTCCAGGCGGGGGCTTCAAGCTCGCGTGTCGCGATTCGGCCTTCGGGGAGGCTGAGTGCCGAAATTGGCGGTAGCGACCCGGGACTTCTTCGCCTGTTAGCGGTCCGTGATGAGGCGTCCAGAGTGATCGTGCAATCTGACGATCACCTGGGTTGCCGGCGCATCTGGCCGCTGATCGCCGTTACCCCCGGCTCCTTCAGCATCACTGCAAAGACAGGCGCCCCCGGCAAAGGGGCTCCGCCCGAAGTCATCTCTCGATTCCGGATAGACCGGGCGTATTCCCGACGTATTCCACGCTGCTGCCGACGCGTGCAACGATCATTAATCCAGTCCGCCGATGATCACCATTACAGGCGGACGAGGAAGGGACGAAGATGGGGATCAGCAAGCGGGTGCCGGGAGTGCTGGCCGTACTCCTCTTATCCATGGGCGGACTACTGGCGCCGGTCCCGGTGCAGGCGGCGTCCGTCGCCGTGGTCGACGACGACCCCGGGGACCTCGACCCCGAGGCCGGTGGGACCGAGGACGGTCTCGCCGTGGACGCCGAGTCCTACGCCAAGGAGTTCGGGGTCACGACAGAGCAGGCGCGGGCCAGGCTCACGGCGCAGAACGACTTCGGCGCCCTGGTGGAGGAGATCGAAGCGGCCCATCCCGACACGTTCGCCGGATCGACGGTCGAACACGAGGGCGACTTCGGCCTGCGCGTCCGTTTCACCGGTGACACGGTCCCCGAGCAGGCCGCGCAGATCGTGAAGGGCGTGCCGGGGGTCACCCTCCAAGCGGGTGCGCGATACAGCCTCGCCCAAGCCGAGAAGATCATCGACTCGACGGGGAACACCCTCGACACGCACGGCGCGGTCGACGGCGTCTTCTACGACTCCACCAACGAGCGATTCGTGCTGGACATGGTCGGCGCGGCCACCGGCGACCGCTCGCGGGAGGAGGTGATCACCTCGCTGCGGGCGACGCTGCCCGCCTCCCTGCCCGCGGAGATCCGCTCCGCCGAGATCAGGCTCACGCCGCAGTCCGCCGGCGACGGCCAGCGGGGCGGACTGCGGATGGACACGTGCACCAGCGGATTCTCCGTCAGGAACGGCGCAGGTGAGAAAGGCATCCTCACCGCCGGGCACTGCGGCAACACGCAGCGGTACCGCCTCTACGGTTCCAGCACCTGGGTGACGACCTCCTTCCGGAGGCAGGAACGCAACGCCACCAGCGACGTGCAGTGGCACACCCGTCCCAACATGGTCGCCTACGCGAGGTTCCATGCCGCCAGCACCGAGACGACGCGGCCGGTCACCGGGCGCGTGGTGCGGAGCGGCCAGAACGGCGACTACGTCTGTCACCGGGGGAAGTCCACCGGCTACAGCTGTGGCCGGGTCAGCACCATCTCCTACCGCCCGACCTGGCGCAACGCCTGCGACGGCCCCACCTGCGCGGCCACCTGGATCCGGGTTTCCGGTGCCAACCTGAAGTGCTACCCGGGTGACAGCGGGGGCCCCTGGTTCAACGCCAACCGGGCCTACGGCATCTACAAGGGCCAGTCGTCCACCGGAACCGGGACCGCCGGTTGCAACTGGGCCGTCTACATGGCGATCAACTACATCTCCAGCATCGACGTCTCTCTGCTGTACGCGTGACACCGCCGGCCCCCGGGTAAGGTGCCTGCCGTGGCAGTTACCACCTCCATATGGCAATTCGCGCTCATTGTCGGGCTTCTCACCTGTCAATCCCGGGGCTGGACACCACCCTGATCCTCAGGACCGCGGCCCTCGGACGCCACCGCAGCTGCGTCGGGCAGCCACACCAGGGCCGCATACAGGTGCTCGGCGTCGCAGGGCTGCCGCTGTCGTCGTCCACCTCGTCGCCGCGGACGAGCTCGCACGCCACGCCGTAGGCGGTGGCGCGGTCGACGGCGGCGCGCGCTTGGGCCAGCAGGAGGGCGGCCGTGCCGAGCTGGCCACGGGCAATGGATGAAACTGCTGGTCCTCATCGCGCGCGCACTGCTCGTCATCGCGCGTACTGCTCGGTCTCGGCGCCGGCCGCCTCCTCCCACACTCTGCGGCACACCTTCGGCACCAAACCTGCTGCGCCAGGGCGTGGACATCGTCGTGGTCGCCGAGCTGTTGGGGCATGCCCGCCTGGACACCACCCGCCGGTACACCTTGCCCCACCCACGGCGACCTGGAGGCCGCGGTCGCCAAGCTTCCCCACCGACCAGTAGCCGCGCTTCTCGCCGGTGCTGCGGCGGGGCATTTCCCCAGGACTCCCTATCTGTCATCAGGCCTGAGCGCCCCGCCGCCTCTAGCTCGTCAACCCTCGCTAGCCCTGCAGCCGTGCCAGGAACGTCATGACCGCCAGAGCGAGCCCCACGAAACCGGCGAAGCCGCCGGCACCGGCCAGGATGGCCAGCGGGGCCGGCATGCCGCCCATCCAGGCGAGGCCGCCTCCGACCAGGGCGACGAACAGGCCAGCGGTGACGATGATGGCCACCCAAAGGCCATGATCATTGCGCATTTCAGTTTTCCTCGTGTGTGAATCGGTTGCCAGTCGACACGAAACGCGGCCCCCGCTCACCCAGGAGGGCGAATAGGGGTGTGTGTTCGTATCCCGCTTCCATGCCTAACGCCTGCTCACAGCAGCGCTCGCCAGAAGGATCGGAACGGGTCGATCCGGAACGAACAGGTGGTCGAAACTTCTTTGTGACCGGGCACGACAGCAGGTGCGGAAGACTCCCGGGGTGCGGTTCCTGGTTGTTCCGAGTCGTTCCGAAACGGTCTGCCAAGGAAGGCCCGCATGACGGAGGAACAGGCGCGTCGGCTGCCGTTCCAGGTTGTTCCGAATCGTGTTCCGAATCGTGGGTGGAGCGGTCGGCATCGGCGCGTACGCCGAGGCTCACGCGTTCCGGAACGATTCGGAACACCGGCCGCGAGGCGTGTTGTCGTCCGCCTCTGCGGCCATACGGAAGAATCGAGGATCTACCTTCCTCATCAATGGTGATCAGGATTGGCGGTGCAGATCGCCCGTGAGCGGAACTTCCCCCAGCTCGACACCTGCGGAGCTGTGTGTCGCAGCGCTGAATGAGCTGTGCCGGAGGGCCGGGAATCCGTCCCTGGGCGAAATCGTCAAGTTGTCCGGGCCGCCGCGCCTGAGCAGAACAGCAGTACACGACGTGTTGAACGGCAAGCGGAAGAAGCCGCAGCGCTGGAAATGGGCGGCGTCCTTCTTTCGCGCCTGCCATCGGCACGCGCAAGCCACCGGCCTGGACGCCGACGTCGTGTTGGTGACCTTGAGCGACTGGCACCGCCGCTATGAGGCTCTCCTGAACGCGCCGGCCCCGGCGCCCGCCGCCGCAGCGACGTCGAGCGAGGTGGCCGCCGACCGGAGTGAGTCGCCTGCGAACCGCGCGGGGTCAGTGCCGCCGGTCGCCGCGCAGCCAGGAACGCCGAGCTCGGTCACCCCTGCCCGACGCGGGGCAACGCCCGTTCCCGTTTCACCGCTGGAAAGCCTTCCGGTGGAGCCGGGCATCCCGACGCTGCGGGACGTGCTCTCCACCCCTTCGTCAGCGACCAGGCCCGCGACGCCGCACTGGCCATCCACCGCCTTGGACCAGCCGCCGCCGTTGACGTCTTCGACAACCGCTCGCTGGGATGTACAGCCCGACCCTCGACATCCCGCTGTGGTCCACTCCGACCCCGCTCTGCCAGCAGCCCCCAAGCCGGCCTACACGCCACTTGACCGTCCCGCGGCCTCCCCTCCTCAGACACCAATGTCGTTGCCGCAGCCGGTGGAACAAGAGGCCGCTTTCGCCACGCTGAACGCGCTCGGCACCAAGGACGCCCCCGGGCTGGGCCATGAGCGGATCAGCGGCTTGTTCGGTCCTCGTGGGACCAGGCTTCTCCAAACAGCCCTGCCCGCACGGAATGCCTCCCGCGGAATCAAGTACGCCCTCGCCTGTCTCGAGCTGGGCATCCTGCTGGTCAACCGGAACGCGACCAGCGAAGGCAACCAGTTCCTGCAGTGGGCGCAGGACAAGGTTCCCTACCTGGGCCTCGGCATCACGCCCCGCTACGGCGATCGCTTCCACGGCTCGATTCCCCGAGAGATCTGCCGGCAAGTAGCCGATGCCTACCGAACGGCCGGCCGGCACGACCTCAGCGACAGATGGCTGGCGTACGGGGAAACGATCAATTGTGACGAGCCGATCTGCCTGGCGGCGTTCTCCACTGGGCGGCATGCCGCCCAGACCCGGACCATCCAGTACTTCCCGGTGTGCAATGCGACCAAGATCCGCAAGCTGTACTGGGAGTCTGTCCTGCGGCGCCCGGATAAGGCCGCCCGAGAGCAGGTTGTCGAGATGGCTCCGACCCCCGCGCATGATCAGTCGACGTTCCCTGTAGCGTCCTCCGGCTCGTCTGGGGTTGATACCCGTTTCACCACGCGGGAGGTGGAACTCCTCAACGCCATGCTTGGCACTGGCACGTGACGCCATCCGCCGTCAGCCACTCGGTCCAGGCCGCGGCCTGCGCCGGCGCCAGCGCCCTCGGGCCGGAGCACTGGTCAGGACCGAGACGACGGGTCGTCGCCGCCCTCGGTGGCGACGGCGCCGATCCAGGCGTTGCAGTGAGCGCACCAGTCGCGTGCGCTGGCCAGGTCGGGGAACACGCGGTACGGCCCCCAGATCTCCTTGGGCCAGCGCCGTTCGTGCTCGCTGGCGTGCTGGTCCAGGGTCTGGGTTTCGGCGATCGATTTGGTGTGGGCGTCCTGGGCCCGGTAGGTGGCGGCCTTCTGGCGCGCGGCGGCGGCGTGCTTTTTGGCGTCCCGCGAGGGACGCGGGCCCGCTGCGAGGCGCTCCCACAGGACGGCTTCCCGCTCGCTGATCTCTGCCAGGAGGTGCGGGGGCGGAGAGGCGAACTCGTCGAACAGCGGGCCGCTCGACAAGCTCATCATCTCGACCAGGGGCGTCATCCGGGCCAGCCCGCTGGACACCGGACGGTCGCCGACGTCGCGTCCGTCGGCCTGGGCGTGCGCGAGCGCCCACTTGTCCAGGTAGGCGGCCGTCTCGTCCGGTGTGGAGGTCCCCGCTGGCATCCGGTTGTAGGTGCGCGCCTCCAGCCCGCCGCTGATCCCGTAGATCTCATCGGTGACGATCGGGCGCTTGACCGCCTCCTCCCACTCCTCGACGACCGCGCGGAACTTGGCGTGGGCGGACTGCCGGGTGATCTCCAGGGTGTCCCCGATGTCCTCCCACGAGGCGCCCCCGGTCTTCTCCACGATCACCGCCCGGTCCAGCAGTTCCTGGGCCCGCCTGACGAACCGGGCCGCGTCCTCGACCGGCCGCGGGTTGTAGTCCGACCACACCGCGACGAAGCCGATCAGGAAGTCGGCGAGGTCTTGCGCGGTGGCGGCCAGGGCCAGCTGGGCCAGGGACTGTTCGGTGTACGGGGCGTCCTCGTACGTCGGCTCGGTCTTGTCCTCCATGGACACCCTCCCCTTCTCGCTGTCAGCGTATAACTGACAAACGAGAATGTCAGCTAGAGACTGACAATTGAAGGGAGATGCCCGTACTGCACTGTCAATAGCGGAGCCGCGCCCAGCGCGCCCTGAACCGTTTCGCTGACCTGCGGCGGAGCATGGCACCGCAGCGGCCGCGAAGGCCTCGCCGGCAACGAGCTCGGCGTCATGCCGTTGAGCTGCGGTATCGCTTATTGATTGACGAGCCGCGCTGTTCAGGCGTCTTGAGGAGGGAGGAACCCGTCGATGCCGGCCGCGACCGGGGTCGGGGGCGGGCGCGAGGTACTCGGCGACGGCCCGGCGGCACCGGGCGGTCGCGTTGGGGGCCCGCTCCGCTACTTCGGCGGCTGTCGCGTCCCCGGGTTGCAGGCGGGTCCGTCGAAGAGTGGATCGTTGTAGAGCGGAGCGTCGTCGTCGTCCGGCCTGGCCGGCCGCTGGTGCTGCCGTTCCCGCAGTCGGCGCTCTGACGGCGTGGGGGAGGGCGTGGCGTTGAGGGGCCGGTGCGGCAACGGCCCTGTCGGCCAGCTGTCGGTGTCGAGCTCGTCAATGCTGTGGTGCCAGGAGACTCCGCCGCCTGGAGCGGTGCGTGCGAAGACGAACACCGTGCTGTCGCCGGCCGCCTCCTGCGCGGCCTGGCCGATGGTCATCGCCAGGTCGGCGACGGCTCGCCCGCCGAGCGTGGTGCCGCAGTAGGTCAGGATCGCCGTGGTGCCGTTGTCGAGCACGGCCGCCAGCGTGTCGTGCTCGCCGGCCTGCCGGGCGGCCGCGTCGTGCACGCGCCCGTCGTTGAGGATCAGGGACGTGACACGGTCCGCGCGCACCAGGCCGACGCCCTCGGTGCAGATCCACACGCGCTGCAGCGCCGTCGGGTCAGGCGTCATGGTCGTCCTTCACGCTCTCGCTCGGCACCGTGGCCCCGCCGGCGATCGTGGCCACCTTGGCGGCCGCCCGTTCGACCGCGTCCAGCGCGGCGGCCAGGCTGTAAGTTCCGGCGGTAAATGGCCGGGATCTCCAGTGCTATTTGGCCGGACGTGATCTCGTGGCGGACACGAGTACGGCCCCGCCGTGGCGGGGCCGGGGTTGTCGATGTGGTGGGTCGCGAGTTCGAGGCGGGAGCCTCACATGACGCCGATGATCAGGTTCTCACGGGCGGCTTCGACGACTTCCTTGGTCACGGTGCTCAGCTGGTTAATCTCCAGGACGCGTTCGATCTGGTCGACGAGGCGGGTGATGAGGCGGAAGTTGCCGCTGGTGATGCGGGTGATGGCGGCGATGGCCTCGGTCGTGGCGAAATCGTCGCTCGCGCCAAGGCCCAGGTGGGGCCATTTGCGGTCCAGGACGTGCGCCTGTTCGTCGGCGGAGAGGGGTTTGTAGTGGTGGATGAAGCCGACCCGGGAGTAGAGCTGGGGGTAGCGGGCGAGGCGCTTTTCGATGCCGGGCATGCCGATGAGGATCACGCCGATGCCGGTGCGGTCGTGGTGATCGCGGAGTTGTTCGAGCCCGGCTGTTTTGAGCCGGTCGGCCTCGTCCACGATCAGGAGTTCGGCACCGGTGGAGCTGGTCTGAGGTGAAGAGTTGTCGCCGTTGCCCCGGCCGGTCTGCAGCATGAGGTCGACGGTGCGGCCGAGCCGGTCGCACAGCAGGGAGATCTCCTTGTCGAGCTTGTCCGGGGTGCTGTGGACCTTGGGGGTGTACATGACGGCACGGACGGCCAGCACGTCGTCGGCCTCGGGCGCGGCGGCCGATCCCTGCCCGTTGAGGTGCGGGGCGAGCTGGTCCCAACGGGTGTAGGCGCGGGCGGATTCGGTCTTGCCGACGCCCGGGCCGCCGTAGCACAGGCCGATGTAGCGTTTGCGGCGGACGGCTTCGGCGAACTCGCCGAACCTGCGGTGCTCCTTGGTCACCAGGAGCGGCGCGGGCGCTGGCTCGGATCGGTTCGCGGGAGCGGGGCCGGGCTCAGGCGCGGGTGGGGGACGGTCGGTGGTGTACGCGCGCGCCGTGGGGCCGGCAGCGCTGGGCGGGATCGGGGTTGGGTGGGGTTCGGAGGTGTTCTCACCTGGGGCATCGGGCTCATCCACGCCGGGGATCTTTCCGGGCGGAGCGCCGGTCACTCATTCCAGTAGCGTTTGAGTCGTGGAGCATCGCCGGGGGTAGAGGTGTCGCCTGCGCTGTTGGCGCTGTCTGTGGGGGAGGCGGTGTCCGGGGTGGTCCATCGGCGCAGCGCGGTCGTGGCTGGATAGGCGGCGGGTAGCGGTTCGTCGTGCAGGGCCAGCAGGGTGTCGACGACGGTGGCGCGGGTGGCGAGCCGGCCGCGCAGTTGTTTGCGGCGGGCGTTGCGCGCGGTGGTGATCTCTTTGAGGCTGATGGTCTCGCCGGACAGGTGCGGGCAGATCGCCCGGCACAGGAAGGTGTCGTCGGTGCCGTCGGGGTGGCGCAGGTAGACGCGGATCTCGGTGATGTCGCGGGGGTCGTAGCGGATGGTGACCTGTTCGCCGACGTAGTCGGCCAGGACCGGGTCGATGTAGCGCAGAGCCAGGAACTGGATGCCGTCGGTGTGGACCTTGCGCGGTTTGGCGACGGTGCACAGCAGCAGGTCCAGCTGCTCCAGACAGTCGGGCATGCGCGGGATGAACGCGCCGGCCTCCCACCGGGCTTGCGGCGGGAGGCCGGTTTCCGAGTGCGGGCGCAGGTTGTAGACCTCGCGGATGAACCGGCCGATCGCGGCGTCGAGCTCGGCGAGGGTGAGGGTGGCTTGGGCGGCGCGGCCGGTGCTGCCCTTGGGGGCGTACCCGGGCAGGTGGGCCAGGCACATCTGGTTCATGGTGTCCATGAACCGTTCGATCTTGCCGTGGCCGTGCGGCTGGCCCTTCTTGCTGAACACCGGCCGCACGCGCAGGTCGGCCATCACCTGTTCCAGATGGGCGGAGGTGAAGTCCGGGCCGTGGTCGAGGTGGAAGATCTCGGGGATGCCGCACACGTGCCAGCCCGGTTCGGCCTTGCGCCAGATCGCCTGCCGGAAGGCCAGTGCGGTGGACAGCGCCGAGGGCGCCTCCAGGTTGACCGCGTATCCGGCGATCGCGCGGGAGTGGTCGTCCTCGATGGCGGTCAGCCACGGCCGGGCCGGTTGCCCCTTGGGGTCTATGACCCACAGGTCCAGCTCGGTGTGGTCGGCCTGCCAGATCTGGTTCGGCTGGGACGCTTCCCTGCGATGCACCAGCTCATACACCTCCCGGTAGCGTTTGCTGCCCTCCACTCCGAGCGCCACCAGCGCCGGGTCGAGGTTGCGGACGATCTCGTGCACGGTGGAGTAGCCGGGACCGGCCAGCCCTGCGCGGTGGCGACACTGGCGGCCTGCCGGTGGATCACCGTCACACTCTGGCGTGGCGGCCGCAGCGCCAGGCCCTCGATCAGCAGCCGCAACGGCTCGGACATCTTCGCCCGGCCGCGGTCCGAACGCGGCCGGCGCACCAGCGCGGCCAGGCCGCCGGCCTGGTAGGCGGAACGCCACCGGCGCAACGTCCGCTCGGGGACCCCGCAGGAGGCGGCGATCTGAGCCAGCGGAACATCGTCTTGGAGGTGGGGCCGCAGCAGCCGCCAGCGCTCGAGCGCCTGCAGGCGTTGCGCGTCGCTGAAGCCCGTCAACGGGGGGTCGCCGTCCGGTGCGGCTGCTTCCATGAACCGTCCCTTTCTGACCGCCTCACTGAGCTGGCCTCTTTCGCAGTGTGCCCGCTGCGCTCACGAAACTTGCCGACAGGTGGCGGATGGCGCCATGCGCGGTCGCCGGCGGCGCCGCCGTACCAGCGACCATCGTCATTTGGTGCCGGTTTGTGGGGAGATCGGCGGGAAGGGCGGCGCCGCAGGCGTTCGGCGGCCTATGATCAGGTTCCTGACCGGGTCCCTGGTGCGGTGGGAGGGCGTGTGGCAGATCTTGGGCTGCCGGAGGCGATCGAGCAGATCCGTCAGGAACTGCGGGAGGCGATCGCCGCGGGCGCTGATGCGGAGATCCAGTTCCCCGTCGGGGAGGTGACGCTGGAGTTCCAGGTCGGGGTGAAGAAGACCGGCGAGGGCAGCGGCAAGGTCAAGGTGTGGGTGCTGGAAGCCGGCGCCGGCGGCAAGGTCGAGCACGACCGGGTGCAGAAGGTGACCGTCGTCCTGCAGCCGCCCGTCGATGCGCAGGGTGATCCGGTCAAGGTGTCACGTCGTTCGTCCGCCAAGCCGGGTTAGCCAAGGGGGCAGCCGTGCTGGTGGCGATCCAGGACCGGTTCGTCGAGGTGATCGCCCAGCTCACCGTCGGCCGCGGCTCTCAGGCCCGGACGGAGTGGCAGGTCGCCTCGGGTTTCCTGATCGACGGCCGCCACGTTCTGACCTCGTTGCACGCCGTCGCCGATGGCGACATCGAAGTCCGGCGGGCCATCCCCTGGCCTGATGGCCCGAAGACGAGCTGGCGGGCGCGGGTGCTGCTGCGTGGAGATGTCGGGCACGCGGATCTGGCCGTGCTGGCGATCACCGAGGACGCGCCGGCGGAGATCGGGCTGCTGCCAATGATCGGGTTCGCGCGCGTAGCCGATCGTACGGAGCGGCTGGAGGTGGTCGAGGACTGCGGCGCGGTGGGGTTCCCGCGGTTTCTGGAGCGCGGCCACGATGCGACGGCGGTCCGTCAGGCCGCGCAGGTCGGTGGCCGGATCCCGGTCTCGCAGCGGCCGGGGCCGGGCCTGCTCACCTTGCAGACGGGGCATCGCCCGGAGGGGCCGCCGCTGCCGTCGGCCGGTACGACGCTGGCCGGGTCGGTCTGGTCGGGCATGTCCGGGGCGGCGGTGCTGGCCGGCGACCTGGTCGTGGGAGTGGTGTCGGAGCACGCGCCGCGTCAGGGCGCCTCGGATCTCACCATCGTGCCGATCACCCTGATCGACGCCCTCCCCGACCGTGATGCGTGGTGGGAGTTGCTCGGCACCCGTCCTGGCCAGCTGCTCACGCTGCCCGAGGCGGGCGGCGGCGTGCTGTGGGCCGACGGCTGCCCGTATCAGGGGCTGGCGCCGTTCGGCCCGGAGCAGGCGGTCCTGTTTCACGGGCGGGGCCAGGCCACCGCTCGGCTGCAGGCGATGGTCACCGCCGAGCGCGCGGAGGGCGGGCTGGTCATGGTGACCGGCGCCTCCGGGGCGGGCAAGTCGTCGCTGCTGCACGCTGGGCTGCTGCCCGCCCTGACCGCCGCCTCCGGCGACCCCTGCGGTGGCCCGTCGTGGCCGCAGATATGCTTCACCCCCGCCGAGCGGCCGCTGCAGGAGCTGGCGGTGCAGTTGGCGGTGCGGTGCGGCGCCGACCCCGATGTCGTACTGGGCGAACTGCGCGCCGATCCGGCCCGGGCCCGGGCGCGGGCCCGGCAGGTGCTGGCCGCCGAGGCGATCCGCCGCCGCCAGCAGGGCGGGTCCGGCCAGACCCCGCGTCGGCTGATCATGGTGGTGGACCAGTTCGAGGAGCTGTTCACCTCAACTCTCAGCGGGCACGCCGAGGAGGTGGCCGCGTTCGTGGCCGCGTTGGAGGCGATCGCCACCCCTGCTGCACCGCCAGCAGCCGGCCCGCAGGATCCCGGCCCGGGGGCGGTGGGCCGGCTG
>NZ_JBQQCB010000140.1:0-24358 GCF_052246675.1 Nonomuraea sp. KM90
TGTCCCACGGAATGTGCAGCGCCACCGTCGGCGCGATCCCGGTATACGCGTGCACCTGCGCCGCATCGGCCAGCTTCTCGTACGGATCCCGCGGCACCCCCCGCTGCGCGAAGACCTTGAACCGGGTACCACTGTTGCCGAACGCCCAGGACGGCGTCTCGATGTGCTGTGCCCTCAGGGCGGCCTTGATGTCCATGTCACTCCCGGGGCAGACGTGACGGCTCCCGCTCCGGCCCCACGGAGCGGGAGCCGGGGTGTCAGAAGTCGAAGTCGTCGATGTTGTCCTTGGTGAACACGAACGGGTCGCCGAGCAGGACGGTGCCGTCCTTGCCCACGGTGTACTCGCCGAGCTTGCCGGCGGTGAACTTCTCGCCCTCCTTGCCGGTGATCATGCCGGAGGCCAGCGCCCCGCCGGTGTAGGCGGCCAGGTAGCCCAGGTCGGAGGGGTTCCACAGGGCGAAGGACTTGACGGTGTCGTCCTTGATGTAGGCGCGCATCTGGTTGGGCGTGCCGAGGCCGGTGAGCTGGACCTTGCCCTTGTACTCCGAGCCGGACAGGTAGCGGGCCGCCGCGGCGACGCCGACCGTGGTGGGCGAGATGATGCCCTTGAGGTCCGGGTACTTGGCCAGCAGGCCCTGGGCCTCCTGGAAGGACTTCTGGTCGTCGTCGTCGCCGTACACGGTGGCGACCAGCTTCAGCTTGCCGTACTCGGGCTTGGCCAGCTCGGTCTTCATCATCTCGATCCAGGCGTTCTGGTTCGTCGCGTTCGCCGTGGCGGACAGGATCGCGATCTCGCCGCCGTCCGGGCCGACCGCCTCGCTGATCAGCTTGATCTGGGAGGCGGCGATGCCCTCGGCGCTGGCCTGGTTGATGAAGGCGTCGCGGCAGGTGGGGTTGGTGTCGGAGTCGTAGGTGACGACCTTGGCGCCGGCGGCGCGGGCCTCGCTGAGCGCGCCGCAGATGGCGTCCTTGTCGTTGGCCGAGACCACGATCACGTCGGTGCCCTGCTGGGAGAGCGTGTTGATGTAGGAGACCTGCGCCGACGGGCTGGCCTCGGACGGGCCGGTCTGGCTGTAGACGCCCTTGAACTCCGCGACCGCCACCTTGCCGCCCTTGTTGTCGGAGGCGTCGAAGTACGGGTTGTTCACCTGCTTGGGCAGGAAGGCGATCTTCAGCCCCTCCTTGATCGTCTTCGCGGCGGCACTGGCGCCTCCGGACGGCTGGGTGGCGGCCGGTTCCTCGGTGGCGCAACCCGTTACGGCGAGGCTGAGAGCGGTGAGCACGGCCAGGGCGATGGTCCGGCCTGCTCGACTTTTCGCTGCCATGATGATGTTTCCTTTCGTGGCCCGCGGCGGGGGGTCAGGGGGTGACGGATCGCCGGCGGCGCATGCGCTCGCGCAGCATGCCGGCGACGTTGGGTCCCACAACGGAGACGATCAGCAGGGATCCGGTGATGATGGTCAGGGTGTTGGCCGGGACGTAGGCCAGTTGCAGGGCGTTGCGCAGGGTGCCGAGGAGGATGACCGCGGCGATGACGCCGATCAGCCGCCCCCGGCCGCCGAAGATGGACACGCCGCCCAGCAGGACGGCCGCCACGACGGCGAGTTCGAGGCCCAGGCCGTTGTCGGCGCGGGCGCTGGCGTAGCGCAGCGTCCAGAACACCCCGGCCAGCGCCGACATCGCGCCGGTGGCCACGAACAGCCAGAACTTCGTGCGGGCGACGTTGATGCCGGTGAAGCGGGCGGCCTCGGCGTTGTTGCCCATGGCGTACAGGCCGCGGCCGATCGGGGTGGCGTGCAGGACGATCCCGAAGACGAGCGCCAGCGCGGCGACCACGAGGATCATCCACGGGATGGTCAGGCCGGGGATGGCGGCGATGGCACCCATGTTCCACTCCGGCGGGTAGTCGGCGACCGCGCGGTCACCGAGGACGACGTAGGCCAGTCCCCGGTAGAGGGCGAGCGTGCCGATCGTCACGGCCAGGGACGGCAGGCCGAAGCTGGTGACGAACAGGCCGTTCACCGCGCCGAGCAGCGCTCCCAGCAGGAGGCAGAGCGCGATCATCAGCGGCAGTGACGTGACGCCCCACAACCACAGCTGGCCCATGACCGTGCAGGTCAGGCCGAGGATGCTGGCCACGGACAGGTCGATCTCGCCGGTGATGACGACGAGGGTCATGGGGAGCGCGATCAGCGCGATCGGGATGACCTCCAGCGTGACGAACCGCCAGAACCGCGGGCTGGCCACCCCCTCGACGCTGACCGTGCCCACCAGGACGACCAGGACCAGGGCGATGAGCAGAGCGGTGTCCCAGGAGCCGGCGATCGACCGCATCCGCTCAGCCATGACTGCTCCTTCCTCTCAGGGTCTGGGCGAGCCGGACGGCCAGCGCCCGGTCGAGGCCGATGGCGGCCAGGATGAGCGCGCCGACGGCGGCCCGCTGCCAGAACGGGCTCACGCCGAGGACCGGCAGCGCGCTGCCGATCGTGGTGAGCAGGACCGCGCCGAGCGCGGCGCCGTAGACCGAGCCGCTGCCGCCGAAGATGGCGACGCCCCCGACCACGACGGCCGCCACGACGTTCAGCTCGAAGCCGTTGCCGGCGTTGGCGTCCAGCGTGCCGAAGCGCGCCGCGTACATGACTCCGGCCAGCCCGGCGAGGGCGCCGCTGACGACGAACGCGGCGAACACCCGCCGCCCCACCGGGATGCCGGCCAGGCGGGCGGCGACCGGGCTGGAGCCGATCGCGTACATCTCCCGGCCGCTGCGGTAGGTGCGCAGGTAGTAGCCCGCCGCCACCAGCACCACGACGGCGAACAGCGTCAGCACGGGTACGCCCAGCACGGTCGCGCTGCCCATCCGCAGGAAGCCGGGCGGCATGTCGGCGGCGTTGATCTGCCGGCCGGTGGCCCAGGTGTAGTCGAGGCCGCGGAAGACGTACAGGGTGCCGAGCGTCACCACGAGCGCCGGTACGCGGGCGGCGGCGATGAGCGCGCCGTTCACGGCCCCGCAGGCGGCGCCGAGCAGCACGCCGACGGCGAGCGCCACCGGGATGGGCAGGCCGGGGTTCGCGACGAACAGGCTGCCCGTCGCGAACGCCGACAGGCCGAGGACCGACCCCACCGACAGGTCCACGTTGCGGGTGATGACGACGATGCTCTGGCCGACCGCGAGGACCGCGAGGATGGTCGAGCCCAGGAGCAGGTCCTTGATGCCCTGCGCGGTCAGGAACCGCGGGTTGACCAGCACCGTCACCCCGACGAGCAGCGCCAGCGCGACGGCGATGCCCAGCTCCCTGATCACGAAGACGCGATGGACGAGCCTGGTGCCCTGTCCCGCGTCCGTGGCCGGCTCGGTCCGGACGGCCGTCATGCGGCACCGCCCTGTCCGGTGGCGGCGAGCATCACCGACTCCTCGTCAGCCCGGGCGCGGGGGATGTCGGCGACGAGGCGGCCCTCGTGCATCACCAGGACGCGGTCGGCCATGCCGAGCACCTCCGGCAGCTCACTGGAGATCATCAGCACCGCGACGCCCTGCGCGGCCAGCTCGGACAGCAGCCGGTGCACCTCAGCCTTGGTGCCCACGTCGATGCCGCGCGTGGGCTCGTCGACGACGAGCACGCGCGGCTCGGTGGACAGCCACTTGGCCAGCACGACCTTCTGCTGGTTCCCGCCGGACAGGGCGGAGACCGGGTCGGTGAGCCGGGCGGTCTTGACCTGGAGGCGGCGGCTCCAGCTGTGCGCCGCGTCCCGCTCGGCGCCCCCGAACAGCAGGCCCAGGCTGCTGAGCGGCCACCGCCGCGCGAGGGTCGCGTTGCGCTCCACGGACAGCTCCATCACCAGGCCCTGCTGGCGGCGGTCCTCGGGCACCAGGGCCAGCCCGGCCGCGATGGCCGCCGGGGTGTCGCCGGGCGGCAGCGTCCTGCCCTCGACGACGACCTGCCCGGCGTCGTAGCGGTCCACGCCGAAGACGGCGCGCGCCACCTCGCTGCGGCCGGCGCCGACCAGTCCCGCGAGCGCCACGATCTCGCCGCCGTGCACGGTGAAGGAGACGTCGTCGAAGACGCCGCGCCGGGTCAGGCCGCGCACCTCCAGCCGGGGCTCCCCCACGGTGGCATCCGTCTTGGGGTACAGCGAGGACACTTCGCGGCCTACCATCCGGCGCACCAGCTCCTCGACGGTGAGCTCGGAGGCCGGGTCGGTGGAGACCCAGCGGCCGTCGCGCATGACGGTGACGCGCCGGCAGAGCGCGAAGATCTCGTCGAAACGATGGGAGATGAACAGCACCGCCGCGCCGTCGTCGCGCAGTGACCTGACGACCGTGAACAGCCGCTCGGCCTCCACACCCGACAACGCGGCGGTCGGCTCGTCCATGATCAGTATGCGCGCGTCGAACGCCAGCGCCTTGGCGATCTCGACGAGCTGCTGGTCCGCGATGGACAGGCCGCGCGCGGGCCGGTCGGGATCCAGGGAGACGCCCAATCTGCCGAACAGCGCCGCCGCCCTGGCGCGCATGGCCGCCGCGTCGATGCGGCGCAGGCTGCGCAACGGTTGCCGGCTCATGAAGATGTTCTCGGCCACGGACAGGTCGGGGAACAGCGTCGGCTCCTGATAGATCACCGCGATGCCGGCGGCCTGGGCGTCGGCCGGGCCCGCGGGCGTCAGCTCCTTCCCGTCCACCGTCAGCGTGCCCGCATCGGCCGCGTGGGCGCCGGACAAGATCTTCACCAGCGTGGACTTGCCGGCTCCGTTCTCCCCGACCAGGCCGTGCACCTCACCGGCCCACAGGTCGAGCCGCACCCCGGCCAGTGCCTGGACGGCACCGAAGTATTTACTCACGTTCTGTAACGAAAGGATGGGAGCGGAGTCGCTCACGTGCCCTCCAACAATGGCTGGGCAAAACGTTTTAAGGCCCCTGACCGTAAAAGGCGCCGCGCGACGTGTCAATAGGGCGCCAATCGGGAGTTGCGCCACCTCTGCCCGCTCTCACGTGCGCGGCGGCTCCCCTGTGCGACCGCATCACGTTTCCGTCTCATGTCGAACAGGGCGCGAAGGGCGGGAGCGGCTCCGGAAGAGGCCCGCCGCCGCTCGCGGGCGGGCCCGCCACCCGCTTCCCCGGCTCCACCTGGCCTTCCCGGGCGCTTCCACGCCGGCGATCGAGCCCGCCCCCACCCGGCCCTTCGCCTGCGAACGGGGATGACGTCCCTGGCCAGAGGCCTGATCACGATGGGTATCGTTACCCAATGGGATCGTCGGACGATCAACTGAGATGCCGATCCTGCGTGAACCGTTGCCCAAACACCCTCTTGACGACGTTTGCGGGAACGCTTACGTTAGCGACATCTTCGGGGTGCTTAAATCGTTTTACGGTGAGAGGAGCATGCCGTCGCCTCGCTCCCCTCCCATCCGAGACAGGAGTGACCCGTGTCCTCATTACGTCGCCGGATTCGTGTATTAGCGGGGCTGGGAGTGGCGTTCACTCTCGTCCTCTCGCAGCCGCTCAACGCCCCGCCGGCGGTGGCCGCCGGCGGACAGTCCGCTGCCGGGGTCGTCGACCTGCGGGTGGACGGCCGGCGCGACCAGCCCCTCGGCATCGACAACCCCGCCCCCCTGATGAGCTGGCGCATGACGCGGACCCGGCAGACCGCGTACCAGATCCAGGTGGCCGCGAGCGAGAGCGACCTCGGGCGCGGACGGCTGATCTGGGACTCCGGCAAGGTGAGCTCCGCCGTCCAGTCCGGCGTCCGCTACGGCGGGCGGCCCCTGACGTCGCGGGAGAAGGTCAGCTGGCACGTACGTGTCTGGGACGGGGGCAGGCAGCCGTCGGGCTGGAGCAGGCCGTCGTCCTGGGAGATGGGCCTGCTGCGGCAGAGCGACTGGGGGGCGGCGCGCTGGATCGAGTACCCCGGCCGCACCGAGGGCCGGCCCATGCCGATCTTCGCCCGCGCGTTCGACCTCGACCGCGGGAAGCGCGTGGCCGGCGCCCGCCTCTACCTCTCCGGTGTCGGGCTGCACCTGCCGACCCTCAACGGGCGCAAGCTCAGCGACGAGGTGCTCGCCCCCGGCAACTCCAACTACCAGCTCTCCAGCGAGTACCGCACCTACGACGTGACCGACGACCTGCGCGCCGGGGCCAACACCCTCGGCGTCCGGCTCGGCAACGGCCCCGCCTACGTACGGCGCGGCGTCACCAACCCGGCCGTCGGCCGGACCGCGCCCTACTCCTGGTGGCAGAGCCAGCTCAAGGGCAGCGGCACCCTGACCGCCGACGCCGCGCCCGGCGCCACCACCGTGGCACTGGACAACGTCACCGGCTACCACGTCGGCGGCACGATCAACATCGACACCGGCAACGGCGGCGACAACCTCGAGTCCCGTACGATCACCGCGATCGGCAGCGCCGACCTCACCTTCACCCCCGGCCTGTCCAAGCCGCACTCCACCGGCGCGACGGTCACCGGCTCCGGCAACAACATCGCCGCGAGCGACGCGAGCGCCGGCGCCGCCGTGACTCCCCGCCTGATCGCCCGCCTGGAGATCACCTACACCAACGCCTCGACGGACGTCATCGTCTCCGACCGCGGCTGGCGCACCGCGCTGGGCGCCCTGGTGACCGACGCCTGGTATTCGGGCTCCGACTACGACGCCCGCCGCGAGCAGCCGGGCTGGGACTCCCCCGGCGCCGACCTGTCCCCCACCGCCAAGCGGCGCGACGGCTCGGCCATGGCCTGGGTGGACGCCGGCATCGCGCCACCGCCGAACCTCGCCACCCAGCTCGTCGCCCGCACGGCCGAGCCGGTGAAGGCCGTCGAGACCTTCACCCCCGTCTCCTTGACCAACCCGGCCCCGGGCGTCTGGGTGTTCGACCTGGGCCAGAACATCGCCGGCTGGCCGCAGCTGAACCTCAAGGGCAGGGTGCCCGGCGGCGTCACCGTCCGCATGTCACCCGCCGAGTCCCTCGCCCCCGACGGCACCGTGGACCAGGCGTCGCTGATGGGCGGCGGCGGCAACCGGGGCCGCGACCTGTTCAACACCTACACCACCGCCGGCCTCCCCGGCGGCGAGAGCTGGCACCCGGACTTCAACTACTTCGGCATGCAGTGGATCCAGGTCACCGGCCTGCCCGAGGGGTACACCCCGCCGAAGGACCTGGTCAAGGGCGTCCGGCTGCAGGCCGACACCCCTGTGGCCGGCGAGGTGACCACCTCCGACGCGCGCGTCAACCGGATCCACAAGATGTCCCGCTACTCGTTCGCGTCCAACATCATGTCGGTGTTCACCGACTGCCCCGGCCGCGAGAAGCTGTCCTACCCGGCCGACTACACGATGCCGATGGGCGCCATCCACCGTAACCACGACCTCGCCGCGTACCTGAAGACCACGATGCGGCACCTCGTCGAGGGCCAGTCGATGGCCGAGACGCCGATGCGCGGCAACGTGGCGCTCAAGACCCCCGTCTACGACTGGGGCTACAGCGGGCGCTTCGGCGACGAGATCAACTGGGGCAACGCCATCATCCTCGTCCCGTCCCTGCTGTACGAGCTCTACGGCGACACCGAGACGATGGCCCGCCACTACGACCAGATGGTCGACTTCGCCGACTACATCCAGCGCCAGAAGGTCGGCACCGGCGACAACGCGCACATCGTCGACGCCGCCCTCGCCGACTGGGTGGCCGCCGACCAGACCTCGGGCCGGATCACCGGCACCTGGGGCTACTACGTCATGATCACCAAGCTGGCCGAGATGGCCGAGCTGACCGGCCACGCCGACGACGCCACCCGCTACCAGGCGCTGGCCACCGACATCAGGAACGCCTTCAACGCCCGCTTCTACAACCAGCAGCTCCGCCGCTACACCACCGACGGGAACGCCGGGACCGCGGGCGCGACCCAGACGGCCCAGGCGCTCGCCCTCGACGCCGGGCTCGTCCCCGACGGCGAGCGGCAGGCGGTCCTCGACGCGCTCGTCGAGCTCGTGTACGCCTTCCACCCCAACGGGGACGGCCCACACTTCAGCGGCGGCACCATCGGCATGGGCCCGACCGTCCGGGCGCTGTCCGACGGCGGCAGGGACGACGTCCTGTGGGACCTGCTGCAGGAGAACGACCAGCCCGGCTACGGCTTCTTCATGGAATCCACCACCGCCAACCCCGGCGGCATGACCACCATCGGCGAGCGCTGGAACCGCGGGGACTCCAAGAACCACATGATCCTCGCCCAGATCGAGGAGTGGTTCCACACCGGCCTGGCCGGCATCCGCGCGGCCGACGACTCGATCGCCTACCGCGAACTCGTCATCCACCCCAAGCCGGTCGGCGACCTCACCTTCGTCAAGGGCAGCTACGAGACGCCGCAGGGCACCGTCCGGTCCGAATGGACCAGGTCGGAGCGCCGGTTCACGCTGACGGTCGACGTGCCCGCGAACACCACCGCCGAGATCTGGGTGCCGGCCAAGGACCGACGCCTCGTCACGGCCCCGCACCGGGCCACGTTCCTGCGCATGGACGGCGGCCACGCCGTCTACGGTGTCGACTCCGGCTCCTTCACGTTCAGGGCGGCGGCGGGCTGACCCCATGAAACCGGTCCCCGCCCGTCCTGACGGGTGGGGACCGGACGACGGCGGCTCCGGCGGGGTCACCGCCGGAGGCCGTGGGAACGGCGGCTACGGGGCGCGTACCAGGCCCACTCCGCGGTCGGCGACGTCCACGCCGGAGGCCAGCGGGCTCACGGCGGCCGAGGCCAGCAGGCGGGCCATGACGGTGGACGACGTCGCCGGCAACGGCGACTTCATCACGTCCTCCCACCACAGTGCCGTCACGCCGGCGACGTGCGGCGTGGCCATGCTCGTCCCGCTCAGGGCCCGCAAGCCGCCCCCGACCCGCGCGGAGAGCACGCCGACCCCGGGCGCGCTGATCTGCGGGAAGGTGTTGGAGAAGGGAGCGATGACCAGGCCGTTGCCCGTGGAAGACTGCGCCAGCGCACCGACCGCGATGACACCCTCCGCGGCCGCGGGCAGCGACACGGCGATCTCGAAGTCGGGATGTGTCTGACGCTCGCTCTCGTTACCCGCCGCGGCCACGACGATCGTGCCGGGGCCGATCGCCTCGCGGGCGGCGACCATCTGCATCAGCGCGTCGAAGAGCCTCAGGTTGGCCCGGTACGCCTCCAGCGCCAGCGAGGTCGCGAACCTCGGCTGCCGTCCCATGTCGACCAGCCGCTGGACCATGCCGGGGAAGTCGAACCCCAGGGACATCGAGACCACCTGGGCGCCCTGCTGGAGCGCCCACTGCATCCCCCGCAGCAGCCCCTCGGTGTCGCCGCTCCCGTCGTCGGCCAGGACCTTGCCGATCAGCGCCCGGGTCACGCCGGGCGCGACGCCGATGCGCGTGCCGTCGACGGCCCGGCCGAAGACCGTGCCGGCGCAGTGCGTGCCGTGGCCCTGCTTGTCGCCCAGGCCCGAGCCGCTGAAGTCCTCCTGGATGAGGGTCACGCCGGTGAAGGCGGGATGGGTGCCGTCGATGCCGGTGTCCAGGACGGCCACGATGACCTCCGCCCCGGTCCGCGTCGAGACGTCGGCGCCCACCGCCTGGACGCCCCACGTGGCCGCGGCGGCCGCCGCGGTCGAGGCCTGCCCGTCGGCGCCCTCCTCGAACGGCTGGATGAGCGCCGTCGGCATGACCGGCGCCACCGCGCGCACCTCCGGGTCGCGGGCCACGTCGCGCAGCTCGCGCTTGCTGAGTTCGACCACCTCCACGTGCGGTTCGCTCCCGGCGAGGACCGGAGGCGGCCCGGCAGGCCGCGTCGATTCGAAAGGACTGGCCGTACGCACGCCGCTCATGTCGCGCAGCACGCTGTATCTCTCGCCCACTGGCACTACTCCCGATTTCCGCCGTCCCGTGGGACGGATCACTGCCGTTCCGGCTCCACCGGGTCAGTGCCCGCGTGCGCCTCCGCTCGTGCCCAAGCCACGATGGGGATACGGCCAAGAGAGCACCCGTCCGGCCGGCGGTCACCGGAGAACCGACGGCTGCCGGCGTACCTCTTCCTCCTGCGTCGCCTGCAGCCCGCGCGCGAGGTGCTGCTGCAGCTCGATGTGCCGGAACTGGTAGTAAGGTCCCTCGGTGCGCAGCAGGCCGAGGCGATGCGCGTCGTCCAGGAAGTTCATCGCCCGCAGGGGCAGCCTCCCCTTGGTGGCCAGGCGGGGAACCGTCAGGCTGTAGGCCAGCCAGGCGTGGTGGCTGCCCAGCACGAGCCCGAACAGCAGCCCCAGCAACAGGCCGCCCGCGAGCGCGACGCTCCCGTCGAGCTGGGCCTCCAGTCCGATGCCCGCGGCCATGAGCCCCACCACGAGCCCGCTGAAGATCCGGATCACCGTCAGGTTCCGGTCCGCCCGCCAGGTCGAGCGCGGGGATCTCGCGGTCGCGGTGGTGGCCGGGTGCTCGACCCAGTGGATCAGGCTGAGCACGACGATGAAGCCGACGCCGGACATCCAGCCGATGTCCCTCGCGGCCTCCAGACCGTTCGTCCCTCCGACCGTCCTGCCCATGAGCCAGCCGATGAGCGCTCCCAGGGCTCCGACGAAGAGCCCTGCCCCAATGACCCGGGCCAGCTCGGAGAGCCTGCCGCGCACCCGGAAGTCGGCGTGGCCCGGCGCCTCGGTGAACCAGGACCCGGCCACGGTGATGATCACGAGCGCGGCCACCAGCCCCAGCCCCGCTCCGACGATGTGCAGCTTCGTCACGATCCAGAAGACCAGCCCGACCAGGACCCCGACCCCGATGCCGGTCCACAGCCGCACCGTGCGGTTCGGCGTGTGGCGGGCCAGGCGCCACCAGGCCACGTCGCGCGGGTCCTCCTCGTCCAGCGTGAGCTCCTGGCACAGGTAGGTGAGCCAGCGGACGACCTGCTCCGGAGTCCACGCGTGTTGCGGCCGGAAGGGCTGTGCCGGGCCGTGGGCCGGTGGGCGCGTGCTCACCAGGGCGGGGATGAGCTGGTCGCACAGGTGGTCGTGCAGCTCGGCCGCGCTGCCGCGCCCCAGCTCCAGCAGCGGTTCCGGGTTCACCCGCGGCGCGATGTACGTGGCGCGGACCAGCCAGAGCCCCAGGGACGTCGAGGTGACCTCGGCCAGGGCCGGGGCGCCGCCCGTACGCAGCGCCTCCAGCACCCGGGGCCAGACGGGATGGGACACCGGGGGCAGGCACGCGTGAAGGTAGTCGGCGGCCGCGGCCGGGCCCATGCGCTGGGGCTCGATGACCGCCGCCGCCGTCAGGACGTCGCCCATCTCCTCGACGGAATCGGCGAACTGCGCCGTGCGGCAGGTGAGGATGAGCTGGTCGTTCTCGCACATCGAGCGGTTCAGCGCGGCGAGCATGTCGGCGCGGGCGTGGTCGGGCAGCTCGTCCAGCCCGTCGATGACCGGCAGCACCTCGCCGCGGGCCACCAGGGTCTCCGGGATGTCGGGACCGAGCCCTTCGGCGCGGAGCGCCGGATAGTCCATCGCCAGGCTCTTGGCCAGCCAGTCCTGCAGGCGCGGGTGTACGCGGTCGTCCCAGCGTGCGGCCGACAGCAGCACCGGGACGGGCTCCTCCGGCTGCCGCGTGCGCAGGAGTTCGAGCACCAGCTGCACGGCCAGGGTGGTCTTCCCGGTGCCCGGGTCGCCCAGGATGACCAGCCGGCGGCAGTGCAGGGCGCGGAAATTGCGTGCCATGTCCTCGACGTGCACGTCCAGACCGGGGAAGGCGACGGTGCCCTTGGCGATGATCTCGGGATGGTCGGCGAGCTCGCGCCGTTCGGTCGAACGCCAGGCCAGCGGCATGGGCTCCGGATCGCACAGCGAGCGCATGACCGTCTCCTGGCGCCACTGCTCGGTCACCAGGCCGGCGAGGATGTCCTTCGCGGTGCCGATGCCGGCGGACGTCGGCGCCGGCGTGGGCGCACTACGCTTGCGCCACCAGGACAGGAACTGATGGCCCAGCGCTATCGCGCCGCTGGCCATGGAGATGTACGAGCCGATCGCGGCCGCGCTCCCCGGTTCTCCTGGCACATTCTTGGCCACCCAGAAGAACGCGAGGGCCAGGCCCAGAAACAGAACGCCCAGTGCGGCCGAAGCGCCTATTTTGCGATTCTGTCGCCAGTATTTCATTCCCATATAATCAGTATCCACGTCTTCCACGCCAGAGTGGGATTAAAGACCATATGTAAGGGTCGATCAATCGGCAAAACCTGCCGCGTCGTTCAGATGACCGTCAATCGTGCGGCAGTTCTTCGGAAACTCTCCCGAGCCCCGCCGCGGCGAGCCGGCCCCGGCTGCCGGGGACGACGAGGTTACCGTCGGTGACCAGCATGAACCGCTCCAGGAGCGGCACGACCACGTGCACGGCGGTGACCCCGCCGGGGAGGGCGCACACCGTACGGCAGTAGACCGTGCCGCCCCGCGCCCCTACCATCGCGGCCACCTTGCGCACCTGGTCGCCGGGAGCCCCGGCCGCCCCGGCGGCTCGGGGGAAGGGGACCACGCGCGCCTGTCGCAGGGCAGCGGTGAGGTCGAACCGCCCGCACGCGTGCAGGGCGGGGTGCTCCGCCAGCGCGGACGGCCCACCGCGCGCCCGCCCGCCGGGATCCGGCAGGCGCTCGCCCAGGGTGGTCTGCACCAGCTCGGTGAGGCAGCGCCAGGCGGCGTAGGCCGGGTCCAGCGAGGTCCCGGCGCCGCGCCGGTGCGGACGGCGGGAGGTGGGAGCGGTGTAGGCCAGCATGGTCGGGACCCCGATGTCACTGGTGATGTCCAGCAGGTGCACCGTTGACCCGGTCACCTCTTCCGCCGTGGCGTGCGCCCGCGCGAGGTCGTGGGGGAGCGTCCACGGGTCGATCAGCGCGGGCCGCAGCGGCTCCCCGCCCAGGAAGGTCCGCACCAGGAGCAGCGACAGGGCGTCGCGCTCGATGGCCTCGTTGAGGGCGTGCAACACCGCCTCGGCCGGCGTGACGCCGACGGCCGAGCCGCTGTTGCAGCTGTAACGCATCAGGTGGGCGTAGTCGCAGTCGTCGCCCGCCAGCTCGCGCAGCGCGGCGGAGCCGGTCTCGACGTACCAGGGGGCGGACAGGAACATCGGCAACAGCGCCTCCCCGGTCCCGGAGAGCGCGCGATAGCGCAGGCAGGCCATCCGGCGGCCGGGCATCCGCGACAGCAGCAGCGCGCAGGCGTCGTCGCGCAGCGGCCCGGCGGCGATCGCGGCCGGCGCGGCCGGCTCCACGGCTCCTGGGTCGAACCCGGCGGGGCCGGTCAGGTAGTGCTCGACGGCTTCGAACAGCGCCCCCAGGCGGGCCTCCTCCTGCCGGCCCTTCCCCATCCCGCACGCGAGCGGAGAGTCGTCCTGCGCGCCGCCGAACAACCGGCACCACCAGGCGGTCGGATCACGGCCCCCGCCCGTGTCCTCCAGCCGGGCCCGCAGGCCCAGCGCGGCCAGTGCCGCCGCCGCCCGCCTTCCGGCCTCGGCAGGCGGCACCGCCCGCTCCACCGCGCCGAACACCCGGCCGGCCTCTTCCGGGCCGGGCGGCCCGCACGGCGTACGGAGACGCGACATGGTTACTGTTCGTCATCACCGGTCATCGTGGGCGACAGTTCCTCCAGCCGCTCGAGCTCGGCCCGGGTCAGCTGTTGGGCCCGCCTGTCCAGCGACTCGACGGAGACAAAGTCCACGTTTCTCCCCATGAGACTCCCCCTTCGCTTTCCTCATCCAGCGTAGCCCCGGCCCGGCAAAATATCGGAAAAGATACCGCGAATTATGCGAAGACAGTTGCAAAGCGAACAAGCTTCGCCGAAGGGTCAATTCACCGCCAACTAATCCGCGACCGCTGGACGGGGCCTCGCCGCGACATGCATATTTAATGTGACGTGTCCCTGTAGGAGAGAATCGCCGGGAACTCTGAAGCGGCAGACTGTTATGGATATATCTGCAGAAGTCCGGGAAAACAGGGTCGAACACACCAAGGCCGCCGCCGTACGGTATCGCTGGAGCGGCTCCGAGCGCGACGAGGCCGGGCGGAGGCGCGAGCGGGGAGAGGCGTTCCCCGACACGCCGGAGATGCTCGCCACCCGCACCGCCCGCCTCATCCAGCGCAACGGCATCCCCGTCGAGGCGGCGCTGGAGGCCACCCGGCCCGACGTCCTCGACCGCCCCAGGATGTACGAGCGCATCCTCGGGGTGGCCAAGGACCTGCAGGCGTGGAGCTTCCTGCCCCGGGGCGCGCGGGCCGCGCGGACCGTCGCCCGGATCTCCGTCTGCGAGAACGGCCGCGAGATCCCGATCGGCACCGGCTTCCTGGTCTCGCCGAGGCTGATGCTGACCAACCACCACGTGTTCCCCGACGTCACGGTGGCGCGCTCGGCCATCGTGGAGTTCGACGCCCAGGTGACCGTCGACAACGCCCCCGACGTGGCCAGGCGGTTCTTCCTCGACCCCGATGCCCTCTTCGTCGCCGACCGCGATCTCGACTACGCCCTGGTCCTGGTGAGCCCCGGCGCCGACGGCCGGCCCGTGGGCGAGACGTTCGGCTGGAACCGGCTCAGCGTCCAGCGGGGCAAGCTGGTCATCGGGGAGGCGGTCAACATCATCGGCCACCCCAGCGGCCGGCTCAAGGAGATCTCCATCCGCGAGAACCGGCTGGAGGCCCGGCTCGACGACTTCCTCCAGTACCAGACCGACACCGAGCCCGGCAGCTCCGGCTCCCCGGTCTTCAACGACCAGTGGGAGGTGACGGCGCTGCACCACAGCGGCGTCCCCAGAACGGACGGCCAGGGCCGGATCCTGCGGCGCGACGGGCAGGTGTGGCACGAGGGGGACGGCGACGACGCCGTGGACTGGGTCTCCAACGAGGGCGTGCGCATCAGCGTCATCCTCAAGCACCTCGCCGCGCTGCCGCTCGACGGGAACCGGCGGGCGCTCCTGGCCGAGATGGGACGCGAGTCCGGGCTCCAGGACCGCCCCCTGGACGGGCTCCAGGACCATCCCCCGGATGGCCTCCAGGACCATCACCCGGACGGGCTCCTGACCGGACCCCGGCCCCAGCCACAGACTGGGCCCCAAGCCGAACCTCAGAACGGGCCCCAAGCCGAGCCTCAGGACGGGCCCCAGGGCGGCATCGCCCCGCGAACGGCCGCCGCCGGCCTGGTCCCGCCCCCTGCCCCCTCGGTCGACGGGATTCCCGTCGAGACGGGCGCCCAGGCGAGCGCCGGGCCGCTCCCGGCCGGCGTGCCCGTCCAGGCCGGCGTGCCCGGCGCCGGGCTGGCGTCGCGGCCGAGCGCGTTCGGCGGGTCCGTACACCTGGTCTTCCTCCATGGCCGCGGCCAGCAGGGACACGATCCCGAGCGGCTGCGCCGCTACTGGACCGCCGGGCTGAACGGCGGCCTCACCCGCGCGGGGCTGGACACCATCACGCCGGACGACGTCTGGTTCCCCTTCTACGCGCCCCGGCTCGTCCAGGCCATGGGAGCGCTGGAGACCCTGCCCACCTTCGCCCGGGAGGCCCTCGGCGATCCCGTGGAGGCCGCCGCGCCGCAGCCCGGCGGCGCGCGCCGGCTGTACGAGCAGCTGATCACCGAGGCGGCGGCCCGGACCGGCATGCCCGAGCCGCGGCCGGTCGGCGAGGAAGGGCTGAGCGATGCCGTGCACCAGGCGTTGAGCTGGCTGGCCGACACCACCGACCTGGACCGGCTGTTCATCGCCGCGATCTTCGGGGACGTCGCCGCCTACCTCGACGACCAGCGGGTACGGGAGGCGGTGCTGGACTGCGTCCTCCAGACGATGCCGCGTACCGGCCGATTGGCGCTGGTCACCCACAGTCTGGGCACGATCGTCGCCATGGACCTGCTCACCCGGTTGCCCCCGGAGGTGGAGGTCGATCTGCTCGTCACGACCGGCAGCCCGCTCGGCCTGGACAGCGTCCATGAGCGCCTGCTGTCCGGCGGGCCCCACCGTCCCGGCCTGGTGGCCCGCTGGTTCAACGTCTGGTGCCCTATCGACCCGGTCGCCATCGGCTGTCCCCTGAGCGACCACTGGGAGGGAGAGCTGACCGAAATACCCGTCGCCAACCCGGCGGGCCGGGCCCACGACATCGAGGAGTATCTCGCCCACCCCGAGGTCGCCCAGGTGATCGGTGGCGCGCTCACCGCTCCGGCCCCGGCGTGACAGCGCGGGGACGGACGGAGGGCGGCGTCGCCGAGGACCGGCGCTTCCCGCTATTCCGGAGGGCTGCTGGACCGGAGGCGGTCTTCGAGGGTCTCGACCAGGCCGGCGATCACGCCCTCGGGTGAGGGGCTGTAGTGCGGGACGGCCCACCGGGTGATTTTGGCGTCGATCACCGTGGGCCGGCCGGAGCTCAGCGCCGCGCGGAAGGCGTGCTCGAACTCCTCGAGCGTCTCCACGCGGTGGCCGTCGGCGCCGCACGCCCGCGCGTAGGCCGCGAAGTCGGGGTTGTCGAACTCGACGAGCCCGCTCTCCAGGTACGTCGAAAGCTGGTAGAGCTTGATCAGCTTGAACTCCCCGTCGTTGAAGATGACCCAGATGACGGGGATGTCGTGTTCGACGGCCGTCATCAGCTCGAAGCCGGACAGGGAGTAGCACCCGTCGCCGCAGCCGACGACGACCGTCCGCTCCGGTTGCCCGACCTTCACCCCGATCGCGCCGTTGACGTGCCCGGCCATCGGGCCGAACGAGCCGGCCTTGCGGAAGTTCTGGCCCTCCTCCACGTCGACGTAGTAGCCGAGCCACGCCAGATGCGCCCCGGCGTCGGCGAGGAGCACGCCGCGCTCCGGGAGCATGCGCCCGATCGCCTGCGCGAGCTCGCCCGGGTGGATCTTCCCGGTCAGGTGGGTGATGTGCCTGGTCTCGTAGTCCCTGCCCTCGACCTCGGCGGGCGGCACCTCGCCCACCTTCCCCGCCAGCGCGTCGGCGATGGCAGCCACCGCCGGTCGCGCGTCGGACAGCAGCGCGTGGTCAGGCTTGTACGCCTTGCGGAACTCGTTCTCCGAGATGTTCACGTGGATGAGCAGCTTGCCGTCGAACAGGTCCTCGCGATAGTTGAACGTGGCGTGCTGGTTGAGGGAGTTCCCGACGCACAACACGACGTCGGCCTCGCGGAAGGCCTTCCAGGCGGCGGCGTGACCGCTGTCGGCGAAGACGCCCACCGACAGCGGGTGCCGTTCCGAGACGATGCCCTTGCCGTCGAGCGTGGTCAGCAGCGGGATCCGGAAGCGTTCGATCAACCGCTTGAGCTCCGGGCCCGCGCCGCTGCGGACGGCGCCGAACCCGGCGAGCGCGACGACGCGCCGGCCCTGGGTGATGGCCTCGGCCAGCACCGACGCGATCTCCTCCACGCGAGCCGGGTCGGGCAGGACCGGCGCGACGTCGAGGCGGACGGGCCGGACGTTCGCCACCTCGACGCCGCGCTCCGTCAGGTCCAGGGGGACGTGGATGTGCACCGGCCCCGGCCGGCCCGCGAAGGCGAGGTTGACCGCCTCCTCCAGCACGTCGCACGTGTCCGCGGCGTCCTCCAGCAGGAAGGACTTCTTGGTCGTGGCCGCGAACATGGCCTGCGAGTCGGGTGTCCCGTTCAGGCCCGAGGTCTCGTTGAGCGAGCCCCATCCCTGCCATTTCCTGGGCGCGTACCCCGAGACGGCGAGGACCGGGTAGGAGTCGGACATCGCCATGGCCAGGCCGGAGAACAGGTTGAACGCCCCCGGCCCGGCCGTGGCGAAGCAGAAGCCGAGCTCGCCGGTGAACATCGCGTACCCGCACGCCATGAACGACGCCGCCTGCTCGTGCCGGGTGATGATCGGCCGGATCCGCGGCGAGTGCTTCAGCGCCAGCATCAGGCCGGCCGCGTTCTCCCCCGCGCCGCCGAAGGCGGCCCGCACCCCGACGTCCTCCAGCCCTTTGACGATGGCCTGGTAAACCTTCATGTCGTCCTCCTCGGCCGACCGGATGGCGCGCGCGGCTACGCGTGCCACCGCTCGGCGTGCCGTACGTGCGCGTCGGTCGTCCCGTCGGCGAAGAACCGCTCGTAGTACTCCGGCTCGACGTGGTGTGCCTGCAGCCAGATGCCGGGCACGTGGATGGCGTCGGTGTGCGCGGGGAACCGTCCGTGCGTGTCGTGGATGTACGTGCAGATGTCCCGTACGCACTCGATCACCGGCCGGTCGTACTCGCCCGCCTCGGCCAGGTAACGACGTCCGTAGTCGCCCTTGTAGATGCGGGCGAAGGTGCTCTCGTCGCTGTAGATGCCGCCCGGGCCGAACTTCGCCCGCACGACGCTTTCGACGGCGGCGGCCATCGAGGGGTGGTAGGGCGGGCAGGCGGCCTTGATGAGGTGCTCCCCGCCGGCCCGGAGGCCGACCGGGTGGGAGCGCAGCGCGGCGTACTTCGGCAGTGGAACGTGCCAGCGCAGCACGTCGGCGAGGCGGAAGCGCGGCGTGACGAAGTCGAAGCCGAGCATCCGGCCGTAGGCCCGGGAGAACTTCGGGTCGCCGAGCATGATCTGCGGGTGGATCGTCGCGTGGATCCAGGCGCCGAGGCCCATGGCGTCCGCGGTCAGCATCAGGTTCTGCAGGAGCAGGTCGGCCTCGACCTGGGTGCGCATCGGTCCCAGGGCCCCGAGCGGCAGCTTGAGGTCCCGGTTCAGGAACCCGCTCCTGATCCATTTGCCCACGCCCGCCGGGCGGTAGAAGTTGCGGTCGTCGACGAGGACCGGCCTGGCTCCCTCCGGCTGGGTGAGCAGGTACATCAGCCCGTTGATGTACTGGTGGGACAGATCCACCACGGGCAGGAACAGCGTGGTGCCGGGGAGGTTGGACAGGAAGCGGTTGGAGTCCAGGTAGGCCGGGAAGTCCCGCAGGCCGTCGCCGACGTCGAGCCGGTGGGGCAGGACCCGCACCTTCGCCTGGCGGGCCCGCTCGACCAGCGTGCCGGCGTCGAAGGGCAGGTCCGGGGAGGGCGGCAGCTTCCTCAGGTAGTAGGTGCCGGTGTCGTTGATCATGAAGAAGTGGGTGCCCTGGGCGTTGTCGGGGCTGCCCGCCGTACGACCGGCCATGGTGAGGTTCGGCTTGGCCATGATGGGCTCGCCGTCGCGCGGGTCCTCGAACGGCCGGTCCGGCATGGTGAGGCCGGAACAGCCGGTGAGCGCGATGAGCACCGCCTCCTCCAGCTCCGTCAGCGGCATCGGCGGGTGCGGCGACCGGTAGCTCATCGAACCGGCCGGGACGGACGCGCCCCGGCTGACCCGGTGCGTCCGCCGCTTCCAGATGGTCTCCAGCAGGGGCCGCGACATGAGCTCCCGCAGCCCTTCCTGCCTGGTCACCGGCTTCATGTGCATAGTGGCTCTCGCTTCCGCTCGTTCCCTCAGGCGCGCGCGGGCCCCTCGGGCCCTTCCGGCGTCGCCGGGCGCCAGGGCGCGAAGGCGCTCGCCGTTCTCGGCAGGTGGCCCGCCAGCTCGGGGCAGTGCCGCAGGATGACGCTGGTCATGCCGTTGCGCTCGATCCAGTCGAGCCCCAGCGGGGTGTAGATCTCAGGCCGGAAGTCGACGGTGAGGAACCGGTCGCTCTGCAGGCGGCGGCTGGCCATGAGGATGAAGATGCGGAACGCCGTGTCGCTGAAGCCGAAACGCTCGGGCGGGTTCTCCGCGAAGAGCCCGACCACGGTGTCGATGTCGTCGACCGTGCGGTAGACGTCCTTGAGCCGGGCCAGCGCGTCCGGGTCGGAGGTGAGGTCCTCGAAGCGCCGCAGGCGCGGCTTGTGCAGCCCGGCGCGGAAGTCGTTGTAGCGCGGCACGCCGCGGCGGCGGGTGCGGACGAGGTCCACCACGGACAGGTCGATGATCTCCCCGTCCCGCTCGAACGCCTGCAGCGCGCGCGGGAAGTTGCGCAGCGTGATCGCCCCCGGGTGGGCGATGCCGAACGAGTAGAGCGAGTTCGCCAGGCCCACCCCGCGCATGACCGTCTCCGTGGCCTGGCCCTGCACGTCGTCGAAGCCCAGGGTGCGCAGCGTGCGCCCGGACGCGTGGTCGGCGATGCGGTAGTCGTCGGGGATCAGCGGGTGCATGCGGTAGACGGTGACGAAGTCCTCGGTGAGGGAGTAGGGCACCTCGTGGTGGTCCGGGAGGGTGTCGGGGATGCCCTTGAGCGCGTGCTCGTCGGTCAGCCACAGCCCGAGGTGGGTCAGCCAGTTCCGCGGCGGTCCCGCCCAGTTGGCCTTCAGCCCGACGTCGATCAGATCGGTCGCGAGGATCGCGGGCGTCCACTCCACGGTGTGGATCTTGGCGATCAGCGCGGAGACGACGAGCCGCGCCACGTGGTAGACGGTGTCCTCGTCCATGCCGGGGTACTCGCCGCGCAGGGCCTCGCACACGGCGTTGTGCTCGCGGGCGAAGAGGGTGTGCATGACGCTGAGCCCGAGCCACCAGTTCTCCCGGAACCCGGTGATCGGGATGCCGTCCGGCCCGGGCGCCAGGTGCCCGTCCTCCAGGTGCAGCGCCGCGCCGCCGCCCGGCTCGCGCAGGGACTTCGCGACGCTCTCGTCCCCGCCGTAGACCTCCGAGCCGTCCCACCAGTGGGAGGCGGCGTTGGCGCTCAGGATCGGCGGCCCCGCGTTCCCCGGCGGGCGCACGCCCTGGTCCGCGGCGAAGCGCATGACGGTCTCCGGCGCGCCGCCCGGGGTGTTGGTCCAGGTCATGCCGGGGGGCAGTGGCACCTCGACGCTCTTCGTACCGACCGGGTGACGCTTGTGGTCGACCCAGTCGTGCACCTGGAACTGGATCCACGCGGCGGCCAGGATGTTCAGCGAGCGCGCCGGGATGAAGGTGTCGCGGTGGAGCAGCTCCCTGCTGACCACCAGCGGATTGGGCACGTCGAAGAGGTCGGGCCGGTAGACGGGCCGCAGGTTACGGCCGAACGGCGAGCCGAGCGCGCCCATCGCCGGCGCGGACAGGTCGTTGTAGGTGCCGTCGTACGTGCGGCGGGTCCGCAGGTGCTCGTCGATGGGCGGCGGCACCGGGTGGGCCGCCGGCGGGGCGTCGCGGGTCTCGGTGTCGATGAGGTTGTCGCGGCGCAGCACCTGGCGGATGGCCTGGATGTTGAGCAGGCCCAGCCAGGTCGGCAGCTTGTGCCACGGGACGGCCCGGTTGAGGGCGCCGAAGCCGCGCTCCAGCAGCTCACCGACCACGACGTTGCGCCCCGGCGGCGGCGTGATGAAGCGCAGGCCGCGGCGGTGGGCGCTGCCGGCCTCGTAGGCGGCCTTGCGCGCGCGGTTCAGGTTGCCGAGGGGACGGAACTCGTCGGTGGTGTTCCACGGGTCGAAGGCGAGCTGGTCGATGTGCAGCGCGATGGCGCGCGCGTCGGCGGTGTCGAGGTCCTGGCGCGGGATGGTCAGCGTGGCCACCGGGATGGCGGGGGTGTCCTCCTCCGGCCAGTCGGTCGCGCCGTTCTCGATGGGCGTGCTCCTGGCGTCCACGTAGCGTTGCACGCACAGCTCGAAGACGACGTCCGCCCTGGCCAGCCGGGCGGCCAGCTCGTGGCTCAGGTAGTCGGGGTCGCTCCGCGAGGCGGGCGGCGCCGCCGGCGCCCCCGCGGCCGGGCGGAGCCGGTAGCGCACCGGCCCGGCGGGTCCCCACAGGATCGCACCGCGGCTCCAGTACGTCTCGAGCGCGAGGCTGCGTACCTGGTGCCTGATTCCCTCGGTCACGTTCCGCCGCATGCGCGCGGCCGCGGACCAGCCGACCGCCAGCGGCAGCTTGACGAACGCCCCGATCGCCCTGCGCGGGGTCGAGTCCGCACCGGCCATGGCCCGCGCGAACGCGACGAACTCGCGCGCGTCGCGGGCGTGGGAGACCGGATAGTTCGTCATCAGCAGGTCGTGGGCCTGATCCGGCCCCACCTGGACCCGCAGCGCCGCCCCGCGCAGATCGGGGGCGAAGTCCGGCCCGCGGGTGCCGGAGGCGTTGGACAGCCGCACCGTGACCGGGTATTCGGCGCCAGGCTGGGCGAAGCCGGTCCGCAGGTCTTCCGGAAGGTCCTGGCGGAACGCCATCCTGGCGTTCTCCACGCCCAGAATCGCCTTGGCGTGGAAGGCCCGCTCTATGCCGGGGGCGCCGCTGCGTCGCTGGATCCTCAACTGGACCCGCATGAGATCGCGGGCCAGCCGTTCGAAGATCACCCGTTCTCTCTCGGGGGTGCCTCCGACATAACGCTCGTACTGCTCGGTCGCGGGTGATTCGCGCACCGCCGGAGTTTCGCCGGCAACGCGCTCCTGCTGTCTGGTCATGTGGATTCCCTCCCGGCACTCGCCCGCACGAGCGGTTCGCGCGACCCTGGAATGCGATTCCCGCCGGGAATTCAGGCGCATTGTCAGAAGGCGCGCGCCCGGCGTGCGGGCAGGTCAGGCCCGGCTGTCCCAATCATCGCCGGGGGCGATGTCGGTACGGAACAACGCAGGGTGCATTCAGCCCAAGGGATATCCTTCCCGATTTACCAGCGAACCAAAGATGCGCCTTTCTTTGACCAATGCGGGAACGGGTGCGCGTTTAATTTCGCACTTTTGCGGCTCTTCACCTGCTCTGTCCGATCAGGTGTCGTCGCCTGGATCGCCACCCGTGGCGGCGTCGAGAAGGTGCGCGCCGGCGTCGTGCAGGGTGATGCCCGTGCCACCCGGAGAACCGGCGGGCATCCAGTCGTCGTCGGCGGCGACCGCCCGGAAACGGGTGTCGCGGGTCGGACCGTCGCCGACGAGGTGGCCGCACAGGCGGCCCGCGCGGTCGTACACGGCCCAACGCCCCGCGTCCACCTGCGGCATCGCGTCCGGGTTGTCCTTGAGCCACTGCGCGTTGGCCGCATGCCCGGGCCGCGCGTCGGTCTCGCTCCGGCTGTCCGGAGCCTCGTCCACCTGGTTGTCGTTCTCGCGAGCGCTACTCATACGGTGTCTCGCTCTCCATAGGTGCGCCCGACCGGCACACACCGCCGGACGGCGGCGTCCCGGCGAACGCGCGGAGCCTGAGTGCTCCTGGACCCGCGATCCTACCGGCTGCTCCAGGGGCGGCGTTCCTCAGGCGGGCTCATCACCGGAGCTGACGGCGCTGGGAGTGCCATCGCCGGGCGCCGATCCGGTGGCGGGACCGAGGGGTTCCAGCCAGCCGAGCCGCTCGGCCAGGTCACGGGCGCTGCCGATGACGGTGGCGATGTGAGAGGAGGGGTTGGCCTCGTGCCACAGCAGTGACCAGGGGTAGCGGGTGGCGGGCTCGATCAGCGGCCGCCAGGTGGTGCCCGGCCGGTTGGAGGTGCGAAAGGAGGAGGGGACGCAGTAGACGCAGCGGTGCTGGAGGACGAGGTCGGCCGCGGCGCGGCTGCTCTGCACGGTGCCCTCGTAGACGGTGGGCGCGAACCCGGCCGAGCGGCACAGCGTGAGGACGAACTGGTTGAGCTCCGGGGTCTGCGACTCCTCGCCGAGGAGCAGGCGCTCGTCGGCGAGCGCGGCCACGGACACGCCGTCGAGCCCGGCGAAGCGGTGCTCGTCGGGCACCAGCACGCCCAGCGGATCGAGCCTGATCAGCTTGGAGGTCACCTCGGCCGGCGCCTGGGAGGCGTGCCCGATGGCGATGTCCAGGCGGCCGTCGGCCAGCTGCCGGTACTGCTCGGAGGTGCCCGCCTCGACCTGATGGATCGTGATGCCGGGGTGGCCGCGCTGGAGCTCGCGCAGGATCTGCGGCATGGTGTCGTACCCGGCGTCGATGATGCCGGCACGCAGCGTGGGCGCCGATGTGACGGCGTTGCGCGCGGCCTGCCCGGCCCGGCCCACGTGATCGAGGATCTGGCGCGCCTCGACGAGGAAGGCCGCGCCCGCCGCCGTCAGATCGACGTGGTGGGTGCTGCGGTCCAGCAGGCGCACGCCCAGCTCCCGTTCCAGCCGCTGGATCTGCTGGCTCAGCGCGGACTGCACGATGTGCTCGCGGGCGGCCGCCCGGCCGAAGTGCAACTCTTCGGCCAGCGTCACGAAATAGCGCAACTGCCGTAACTCCATGCCCGCCACCCCTTCCCACCCGGGCGGCACCCATTACGGGCTATTTCCCCCACTCTAGGTGCCAGGTGGCGGTACTGGAGCGCGCCTGATCCGCGGCAGACCCCGGGCGCCGGTCAGTCGGCGGCGGGGGCACCGTCGGGTGGTGGCGGGCCGGCGCGGCGACGCTGGACGCGGCCGGCGTCGGGCCAGTGCACGTCGCTCACCCAGCCGGCCCGCTCGAACAGGCGGATCATGGCGGCGGACGGGTCGACCTGGCCGCGATCCACACCGTGCCGGGCGCAGCTGGGCTCGCTGTGGTGGCCGTTG
>NZ_JBQQCB010000141.1:0-24254 GCF_052246675.1 Nonomuraea sp. KM90
CTCGTGCTGATCTACATCCACACGCACAACGGCTTGCGCAGCATCGACAGCCGCTACGTGGAGCTGGCCGAGACGGTCGACCTCGGGCGGGCCGCGTTCATCCGGAAGGTGGTGCTGCCGGGGGCGCTGCCGGGCTTCCTGCTCGGGCTGAGGTTCGCGGTCACGACGGCCTGGCTGTTCCTGGTCGTGGCCGAGCTCATCAACTCCACCAGCGGCATCGGCTACATGATGGACCTGGCGCGCACGTACGGGCAGACCGACGTGATCCTCGTCGGCATCGTGCTGTACGGCCTGCTCGGGCTGTTCTCCGACGCCGCCGTCCGGCTCGTGGAGAGGAGGGCGCTGTCGTGGCGACGGACGTTGGCGAGCTGATCCGCGTCCGGGGCCTGACCCGCGGGTACGGCGACCGTACCGTGCTCGACGGCCTGGACCTGGAGCTGGCGCCCGGCGAGTTCGTGGCGCTGCTCGGCCGCAGCGGCTCGGGCAAGAGCACCCTGCTGCGGGCGCTGGCCGGGCTGGACGGCGACGTGGCGGGCGGCGGGACGGTCGAGGTTCCCGGCGAGGTGTCGGTGGTCTTCCAGGACGCCAGGCTGCTGCCCTGGCAGCGGGTGCTGCCCAACGTGATCCTCGGCCTGCCCGGGGCGGAGCGGCGCGGCCGGGAGAGCCTGGCGGAGGTGGGGCTCGCGGGGCGGGAGCGGGCCTGGCCGAACGAGCTGTCCGGGGGCGAGCAGCAGCGGGTGGCGCTGGCGCGCTCGCTCGTACGCGAGCCCCGCCTGCTCCTGGCCGACGAGCCCTTCGGCGCCCTCGACGCCCTGACCAGGCTCAGGATGCACGGCCTGCTGCGCCGCCTGTTCGAGCAGCACCGCCCGGCCGTGCTCCTGGTGACCCACGACGTTGACGAGGCGATCGCGCTGGCCGACCGCGTGCTCGTGCTCGACGACGGCAGGATCGCGGCCGAGCAGCGGCTCGACGCGGGCACGGACCCCGCCGGGACCCGGGCCGAACTCCTGCGGGCGCTCGGGGTGACCCAGGACGGACGACGGGAGAAATCCACGTGAGGCGACTTGAGCGGGGGCCGGGCCGGGTGGAGCATCGTCACTACGGGGGCCCCGCACCCGGGGGTGCGCGGGTTCGCCGAGGCGGTGAGCGCTGTGGGACAGTTGTGAGGGCGACGCGCCGGTCATCGACCGCCGGGACCGGCTCGCCGATACGCGGCATCCTCGGTTTTCCGATTATTCCTACTCAAGTTATGGGAAAATAGGGCCATGAGCCTGGAAGAGACGCGCGCGTCCAGCGCCCGTGCCGACTCCCCGCTGACCGCCGCCATCCTGGCCGGCAGGTGGATCCGATCGGCCGCGATCGACGACGAGCGCGGACGGCGGTGGCTGGCCAATCCCGACTCGCGCGGCGCGTCGGCGGTCACCCCCGAACCCTGGTCCCTCTACTCCGGGGCGGCCGGCATCGTGCTGTTCTTCCTGGAGCTGGCCGCCGCCACGGGACATGACGCGTACCTCGACGACGCCCGGGCCGGCGCCCGCCGGCTCGCCGCCACCTGGCGCGAGCAGGACGACCTGTCCCTCTACCACGGGCTGACCGGCGTGATGATCGCCCTCATGGAGGCGGGCTGGACGCTCGGCGAGGCGGAGTTCGAGGCCGAGGCGGCGGCGATCGCCGACCTGATCGTGAGCCGGGGCCGGGCCCAGGGCGACGGGGTGCAGTGGTCGCGGGATCCGGCGCAGCGCGGCGAGGGCGGCATCATCCTCGGGCTGCTGCGGGCCGCCACGCACCTCGGCGTGCCCGCCTACGAGGCGGCGGCGGTCGAGGCGGGCCTGCGCATCGCCCGGCTGCCGGTGCCGGGGCACCGCTTCGGCGACTGCGCGGACCTGCCGGTCGACGCCGTCACGCCCGGCTTCCTGGCCGGCACGTCCGGCACCGCGTTCCTCCTCGCCCGCCTGTACGGCGTGACGGGCGAGGAGCGCTTCCTGCACGCCGCACGCAGCGGCGCCGCCTTCGTCCGCGAGGTCAGCGTCGTGACCGGGGCGTGCGCGGTGGTGCCGCACCACGTGCCGCACGCCCGCGGCCTGCACTACCTCGGGTTCTGCTCCGGGTCGGCGGGCGTGGCCCGGATGTTCTACGAGCTGCACCGGGTGGGCGGTGAACCGGGCGACCTGGAGTGGGCGGAGCGGCTGGCCCGCGGCATCGTGCGCAGCGGGGTGCCGCGGCGCCGTACCGAGGGTTACTGGAACGTCGCCTGCCAGTGCTGCGGCACGGCCGGTGTGATCGAGCTGTTCGTCGGCCTCTGGGCCGCGACCGGCGACGAGTCCCACCTCCAGTACGCCCGCACGCTCGCCGCCGACCTGATCGGCCGCGCCACCGACCACAACGGCCAGGGCTACCGCTGGTACCAGGCCTACCGGCGGCTGCGCCCGGGCGAGGTGACGGCCGACACCGGCTACATGGTGGGCGCGGCCGGCATCGGCGCCGCCCTGCTCCACCTGGACGCCGCCGGGCAGTCCGCCGACCCGCGCCGGGTCGTGCTCCTGCCCGACAACCCGTTCCCCGCCATCCCGCTGCCCGCCTCGGCCCTCGGCTGAGGGCCCAGTAGGCCAGTAGGCCAGTAGGCTCAGGAGGCTCAGGAGGCTCAGGAGTACGCCTTCACCTCCAGCAGCCCGACCGACCCCGAGCCGCTCTGCAGGACCGCCCTGAGCCGGGTCGTGCTGACCGCGCCGAACGTCACCCGGTTGTAGGCGTTGACCGCGGTCGGGTAGGTGCCGGGGATGTCCGCGTACGCGGTGCCGTTCCAGTACTGCAGCTTCCACGAGGCCGGCAGCCGCACGCCGCCGTTGTCGTCGAAGAAGTACACCTCGGCCGAGCGCAGCGTCTGCGCGGACGGCCAGGTCAGCTCGGCCCACTGCGTGCCGGTCTGCGGCCACGTGCCCCAGCGGCGGTTGACCGTGTCGTTGGACGACGGCGGGTCGATGCCGTCGTTGAGCGCCGCGACGCTCTCCCAGGCCGAGGTGTAGGAGGCCGACGGCGTGGCGCCGGTGGCCAGGTTGGCGGCGGGGCTGCCGCCGACATTGAGGGTGAAGGCCCTGGTCACCGGGGCGCTGAGCCGGTCGTAGTCGCGGAGCTGGACGGTGAAGGTGGCGGAGCCGGCCGCGGTCGGGGTGCCGGTGATGGCGCCGGTGAAGCGGTCGAGGCTCAGCCCGGCGGGCAGCGCGCCGCCGGTGACCTGCCAGTCGTAGAACGGCACGCCGCCCCTGGCGGCCAGCGTTTGCTGGTAGGCGGTGCCCGGCGTGGCCTGGGGCAGCGAGGTGGTGGTGATGGACGGCTTGAGGAACGGGGTGAGGTTGCGGTTGAGCTTCCAGCCCGCGTTCTCGGCCACCAGCAGGGCCAGCTTGGTCAGCATCCACCTGCGGGTGGGGAACAGGTGGGTCCAGCCGCCGCTCTGGCCGCTGAGACGGTCCCAGTTGGGCTGGTCGCCCGGGATGTGGTAGCTGCTGTCCAGCGGCACCGCGCGGCCCTGGTACTCCACGACGTCGGGGTCGTTGCCGCCGCCCTGGACGTAGGAGCGCATCCCGGCCCAGTCGCTGTGGAAGGCGACGGAGTGGCCGTACTCGTGCATGACCAGGCCGTGCACGTCGAGCACCGAGCCCTGGATCTCCGTCCGGTACCAGTCCTCGTCGGCCAGTGAGGTGAACAGCTGCTTGTTCGCCTCGTCGTACTCGAGGATCATCGCCGTGGAGCGGTGCAGCGGGCCCGGGAGCTGCTGGCCGCCCCGGGTGCTGTAGCGGCCATTGGCGGCGGGGTAGCCGGTCGAGTACGGGGTCTGGATGCCGCGGAAGAAGACGTACATGCCGTTGTAGGCGGTGTTGTTCGTGACGTTGATGGTGTTCTGCCAGTCGTTGCCCGGCAGGTGGTTGGGCTCGGCGCCGGCCGCGACGGTGTCGAAGGGCTGCATGTCGAAGAACCGGAACCAGTCCTTGACCGCCTCCTCGGCGGCCGTGCGCACGCCGGTGTCGTTGAAGTAGCCGGTGATGGTGTCGTAGCGGTAGTCGAAGGCGATCGGGAGCGACGGCTGCAGCGCCGTCTTCTCGTCCTGCTGCACGAAGATGGGCATGGACTGCTGGTACGTCGCCCCGCCCGCGTCCCTGATCGACAGCCGCAGCGTGTGCTGCTCGTCGGCCCCGGGGCCGCGCTTGGAGTGGATGGCCAGCCGGAAGACCTTCTGCTCCGACGCGTTCGCGAACGTCAGCGTCTTGGTCGCGCCCGTGGCCGTGAGCTGGCTGGGCAGGTCCATCATCAGCCGGGACGTGCCCTCGGCCTTGAGGTCGATGGTGACGGGGAAGCGCACGTCGGCCGGCGGCCGGACGGTGAGCTCGACGTAGGGGTTGGCGAGGTAGCCCTGCCAGTCCACCAGCTTGACGCCGTAGGCGTTGACGGTCCTGCCGAACAGGTCCACGACCGTGGCGGTCGGGGCGGCGTGCGCGGGCGGTGGCGGCCCGGCGACGAGGAAGGACACGAGTAAGGCGGCCACGACGGCCAGTCGTCCCATGGCGGAAACCTTTCTCCCGGGGGTGCGCGGCGGCCCTCCTGGGCCACCGGAGCGAAAAAAATGAAAGGTTTTCGGAGCAAAGCTCACCGGCTGGAGGTCTGTCAAGGGCCTTTCATGGCTTGCAGCAACTGGCAACGTTCTGATAACGATGAAAGGTTTTCGGCCAATCCGGTTGCACCCGTCCCGGTCCTGCGGGAGCAAGGAGGGGCAACCGTTTTCCCGCGAGTGCGCCGCACACGCGGATCTATTGACTAGTGCTGTATCACATCTTACATTGCGGGCCAGGAAAACCTATTCCCAGTTTTCAGGGAGCACGATGTCTGACCTCAGGGACCGCGTCCGCGGCCCGCTGGCACCCTCCACCGGCGTTCAACGGCCACTGGGCATCGACGACGTCGAGATCGAGGGAGGTCCGTTCGGTCGCTGGCAGGCGATCAACCGGGAGGCGAGCATCCCGCTCGGCCTCGAACAGATGGAGAAGTCGGGCGCGGTGCCCAACCTGAGGCTGGCGGCGGGGGAGGGCGGCGGGTCCTTCCAGGGATACCGGTTCCAGGACTCCGACCTGTACAAGCAGCTGGAGGCGGTCGCCTGGGAGCACAGCCGGCTCCCGGACGACGCCTATCGCGCCTTCGTCGCCGAGTCGGCCGCGCTGCTGGCCCGCGCGCAGCGCCCCGACGGCTACCTGAACTCGCACTACCAGATGGTCAAGCCGGACAAGGTCTTCGCCGAGCTGGAGTACAGCCACGAGATGTACTGCGCCGGTCACCTCTTCCAGGCGGCCGTGGCCGCGGCGCGGGCCGGGTGCGGCGAGGAGCTGCTGGCCGTCGCGCGGCGGTTCGCCGACCTGCTGGTCGAGCGGTTCCTCGTCGGGGACGACGACGGCATCGACGGGCACGCCGAGGTGGAGACGGCGCTGGTCGAGCTGTACCGGCTCACCGGGGAGCGGCCCTACCTGGAGCTGGCGAGCAAGCTGATCGACAACCGGGGCAAGGGCCTGATCGCCGACAGCGGCATGGGGCCGCTCTACGCCCAGGACCACCTGCCCGTACGCGAGGCCGACACCGCGGTCGGGCACGCCGTGCGCCAGCTCTACCTGGAGGCCGGCGTCGTGGACGTCGCCGTCGAGACCGGGGACGAGGAGCTGCTGGCCTGCTCGATCCGCCGGTGGGAGGACCTGGTCGCCACCAAGACCTCCATCACCGGCGGGCACGGCTCGCGCCACGACGGGGAGGCGTTCGGCGAGCGCTACGAGTTGCCGCCCGACCGCGCCTACAACGAGAGCTGCGCCGCCATCGCCGCCGTCCACTGGAACTGGCGGCTGCTGCTGGCCACCGGCCACGGCCGCTACGCCGACCTGATCGAGCGCACCCTCTACAACGCCTTCGCCGCCTCCACCTCCGCCGGGGGCACCCGCTTCTTCTACGTCAACCCGCTGCAGCGCCGCGCCGACCTGTTCGAGGACGCCTACCTGGGCCGGCGCCGGGAGTGGTTCGCCTGCGCCTGCTGCCCGCCGAACATCATGCGCCTGGTCTCCTCGCTCGGCCACTACGTCGCCACCACCGACGACGAGGGCCTGTCGGTGCACCAGTACGTGCCGGGCACGATCCGGGCCGGCGGCATCACTCTCGCCGTCGAGACGGACTACCCGTGGGACGGCCGCGTACGGTTCACGGTCCGCGCCACCCCGGGCGGCGAGTGGACGCTCAAGCTGCGCGTACCCGCCTGGAGCGCGCCGGGCGAGCTCACCCCGAACGCCGACGGGTACGCCGAGCTACGCCGCGCCTGGAAGCCGGGCGACACCTTCACCCTCGACCTGGACCTGACGCCCCGCCTCGTCCTGCCGCACCGCAGGATCGACGCGCTCCGGGGCTGCGCCGCGATCGAGCGCGGCCCGCTCGTCTACTGCTTCGAGCAGATCGACCAGACCGCCGACCTGGAGGACCTGGCGCTGGTCCCGGACACCCGGCTGCGCGCCGGGCGGCGCGACCTGCCCGGCCTCGGCAGCACCGTGCTGATCGAGGCGGACGCCGTCCGCCTGCCGCCCGCGCCCCCCGAGGGCCTGCCGTACACCCCGCAGAACACCCCGCAGAACACCACTGCCCCCACCGACCTCCCGGCCCGCACCCCCGTCACCGTCACGGCCGTTCCCTACTACCAGTGGGACAACCGCGACGGCGGCGTGATGCGGGTCTGGACACCCCTCTCGTAAGGAACACGCACCATGAAGAGAAGAGACCTGTTGAGGATGGGCGGCCTGGCCGCCCTGGGCGCGGCCGCGGCGGCCTGTGGCTCGGGGGGCGGCACGGGCGCGGCGGGCGCCACCGAGCTGCAGTTCATGTACTGGGGCTCGACGTTCGAGAAGGCCGCCATCGAGAAGATGCTCAAGGCCTTCGAGCAGAAGAAGCAGGGCGTCAAGGTGAAGCCGGTCTTCACCCCCGACGAGTACGACGTCAAGCTCAACAGCCTGGTGGCCGGCGGCAAGACGCCGGATCTCGGCTACGTGCCGATGTCGATGTCCTTTCGCCTGGCCGAGCAGGGCAACCTGGTCAACCTGTTCCCGTACCTGCAGAAATATCCGCAGCTGGCCGGCTACCTGCCGGACGCCTACCTCTGGTACGGGCCGGACAAGCTGCACGGCGTGGCCACCGCCAACGAGATCGAGCTGCTGTGGTACAGCAAGTCGGCCATCGCGCAGGCGGGTGTCGCCCCGCCGCCCGCCGTGGCCTCCTCGGCCTGGTCATGGGACCAGCTGGTGGAGAACGCCTACAAGCTGACCGTCGACCAGAACGGCAAGCACCCGGACGAGTCCGGCTTCGACCCCAAGCAGGTCCGCCAGTTCGGCATCTCGATCAGCGTCACCTACGCCGCCGCCTGGTACGGCTTCCTGCGCAGCAACGGCGCCGACTTCGCCGACGAGGCCGGCAAGAAGTGCCTGCTGGACAGCCCCGAGGCGATCCAGGTGTTCCAGAACCTGCAGGACCTGATCTACAAGCACCGCGTCGCCCCCGGCCCCGGCCAGCTCGCCGCGACCGGCGACGACGTGCCGGGGACGAACATCCTGCTCAAGACCAAGCGGGTGGCGATGGTCGTGGACGGCCACTGGGCGCTGCTCGACATGAACGAGAGCAAGGTCGACTACGGCATCGGCGTGCTGCCCAAGTACGCCGAGCCGTTCACCACCTCGCAGGTGGCGGGCGCGTCCTCGGTGTTCAGCGGCACCAAGCACGTGGAGGAGGCGGTCGAGCTGTTCGCCTTCCACATCGACCCGCAATACGTGGACCTGTACAAGCAGGGCCTGTGGATGCCCCAGGAGCGCAAGTACTACGAGGACCAGGCCGCCATCGACTCCTGGACGAAGAACGACGGCCACCCGCCGGAGTTCCGGACGGCGGTCGTCGACTACGCCCGCGACCACGGCGTGCCCGACCTGCGCAACCGGGTCAAGAACCTGTCCGCCATCTCCAGCGACGTGCTGACGCCGGCGCTGCAGGAGATCGAGTCCGGCAAGAAGCCCGCCGCCGAGACCCTCAAGGCGATCACCCCCAAGATCACCGGCATGCTGCAGGGCTGGCAGCACACCCAGGAGCCGTGACATGGCCGGCATGTCGGGCCAGCGCCGCATGGAGCGGCGCTGGGGCCTGCTCATGGCGCTGCCGGCCCTCCTCGGATTCGTGATCTTCACGGCGGGGCCCATGGTCGCCTCGCTCGCGTTCAGCCTGACGGACTGGCAGGTGGGCGGCACACCGGCGTTCGTCGGGCTCGGCAACTACACCGAGCTGGCCGGGGACGAGCTGTTCTGGAAGTCGCTCAGCGCCACCACGTACTACACGCTCGGCGCGGTGCCGCTGGTGCTGATCGTGTCGTTCGCGGTCGCCATGCTGCTCAACCAGAAGGTACGCGGCCTGCCGATCTGGCGGACCATCTTCTACCTGCCCACGCTCGTGCCCGCGATCGCGAACGTGGTCCTGTGGATCTGGATCTTCAACCCGGACTTCGGGCTGCTCAACTCGCTGCTGCGCCAGGCCGGCCTGCCGACCGGGCAGTGGATCTACGACGAGGCGATGGCCATCCCCTCGCTGATCGTCATGAGCACCTGGGGCTTCGGCAACACCATGGTGATCTTCCTGGCGGGGCTGCAGGGGGTGCCGCGGCACCTGTACGAGGCCGTCTCCATCGACGGGGGCGGCCCGTGGCGGCGCTTCTGGCACGTGACGCTGCCGATGATGACGCCGACCATCTTCTACAACCTGGTCGTCGGCGTGGTCGGCACCTTCCAGGTGTTCAACCAGGCGTACGTGATGACCGAGGGCGGCCCCAACAACGCCACGCTCTTCTACGTCTACTACCTGTTCCGGATCGCGTTCAAGGAGAGCGAGATGGGTTACGCCAGCGCGCTCGCCTGGGTGCTCTTCATGATCATTGTGGTGATCACGTTCCTGCTGTTCAGGAACGCCCGCCGCTGGGTCTACTACGAGATGGCAGGTGCCCGATGACCGCCGTCGAGGCGCCGCCCCGGAGCCCGCGTACCGGACGCGTCGCCCCCACCGCCGGACTGCGCGGACGGCGCAGGTACGGCAAGGTGCTGCTCTACGTGGCGCTCGTCGCCGGGGCGGTGCCGACGCTGCTGCCGTTCGTGTGGCTGGTGCGCAGCGCGCTCATGCAGGACGCCCAGATGTTCGTCGCGCCGCCCGAGTGGATCCCCTCGCCGTTCCAGTGGTCCAACTTCACCGAGGCGCTCACCGCCCAGCCGTTCTGGCTGTACTTCGTCAACACGGTGATCATCGCGGTGATCAGCGTGCTGGGGACGGTGCTGACCTGCTCGGTGGCCGCCTTCAGCTTCTCCCGCCTGCGCTGGCGGGGCCGCAACGTGGCGTTCGCGGTGCTGCTGAGCGGGGTGATGCTGCCGTACGCGGTGACGCTGATCCCGACCTTCGTCATGTGGCAGGAGCTGGGCGCGCTGGACACCTACCTGCCGCTCACCGTGCCGAGCTGGTTCGCCGGGGCGGGTGGCGGGGTGTTCAACGTCTTCCTGCTGCGGCAGTTCTTCCTGACGATCCCGTTCGAGCTGGACGAGGCCGCCTACATCGACGGCGCCTCGCCCTGGCGGGTCTTCTGGACGATCGTCATGCCGCTGTCGAAGCCCGCGATCGTGGTGGTGACGATCTTCACGTTCATCGGGACCTGGAACGACTTCCTCGGGCCGCTGCTCTACCTCAACGACGAGGAGAAGTACACCCTCTCCCTGGGCCTGGCCTCGTTCCAGAGCATCTACCTCACCCAGTGGGGCTACCTGATGGCCGCCTCCGCCGCCGTCATCGCCCCGATCATCGCCCTGTTCTTCTTCCTGCAGCGCTACTTCATCGAGGGCGTCACGCTCACCGGCATCAAGAACTGACAGGAGCCTCCCATTCAACGCAGAGGCGCGGATGGGCAGGATGGACACCGGCCGGGGCATCTGACATGATCACCGTCCGGCTCTGACCCCGTGGCGGGGGGTGGTGGAACCCGTGCTCCGACCGGTCGCCATCGTGACGGCGCTCGCACTCGGCTTGGCGATCGTGCTCACGTCCGCCAACAAGGTGGCTCCGCGGTGGGAGGTGTGGGCGTCTCTCGCCTTGGCGCTCACCGTCGCCTCCGGCTCCGTCTTCGCCTATGGCGTCCAGCGCTGGAAAGATCTGACGGCCCTGCGCTCCATGCGCGTCCGCGAGTTGCTCCGCCCGCTGGGCGCCCTGCTCCTGCTGGCCCTGCTGCTGCTCGTGCTCGCTCTGGTCCTGTCCCCGAGCGCCCGTGCGGGCTGGCGGGGCTGGGGGCTCTCGACGATCGCGTGTGTGGGCGCCCTTCCGGCCACGGTGACGATGTTGGGCATCCTCCGGTCGGCCGAGGCGCCGGAGGGCGGACCAGGAACGCGGGTGGCCACGCTGGTCGCCTTCCGGCGGCTGCTCCGGCGGCTGCTGGGCGCCGTCGGCTCGCTGGTGGCGCTGGCGACGCTCGCGCTCGGCGCCTCTCCCGCCCCGTTGTCGTCACCAGGGGTCGTCCTGATCTTCGGCGGCACCGGATCGCTGCTGGTAGCCCTGGCGTACGTGCCGGCCCGTGCCGCGCTGCGGGAGGCCGCCACCCGTCTGTGCGACGAACTGCTGCCCATCGGGGACGCCCACGACGCCGCGACAGTGCTCAGCCGGGCCGAGGAACGCGCGAAACTGGAGCAGGTCCTGGAGATCGACCACAACGTCATGACCGACTTGCAGACGGGCCTGGTGATCGTCGGGCCGCTCCTGTCCAGCGCCGCCGCCGCGTTCCTCCCCGGATCCACCGGGGCAGGATGAAAGGCGGCCCGGAACTCCAGAGCTCCGGCAAACCGCGGTGGCCACCGCGAGATCCTGGCCGCAACGGCTCGGCGGCGCAGCCCGCCTCAGTGAGCCGGCGGCGGGTTGCGCCGGCCGGCCGTCACGCCGACACGCGACGGGTCGCCGTTGTGCCGGGCTCGGTGGTGGAAGCGCAGGTGCAACCGGCTGGTGCCGTCGCTGTCGTCGAGACTGATCTCGTCACACAGCTGCCGCAACAGCCAGAAGCCGACTTCCCGGCCGGCGAGCAGGGCCGGTTCGGCGTCGACGGTCCAATAGGCCATGGTCAACGCGCCGGTAACGTCCACGAACTCCAGGCTGACCCCGCCCGGGTCGCTCCAGGCGATCAAAGTGCCGCCTTCGCCGTGGTCCAGCACCTTGCCGGCGGCCTCGCTCGCCGCGATCACCAGATCCGTCAGCCGCTTGCCGGTCAGGCCGGCACCGGTGCCGAAGGCGCGCACGCCCACCCGCAGAGCGGCAAGATCGTCCGTGATCGGCCATTCCAACCGGAAGCCCGGCAGCACGTCGACCGCCACCTTTCGCCAGCGGGTCCATCCGTCACGCAAATCCTTGCCCTCCCGGCGACCCGATACACGCGCACGGCACGTGATCTGCGGCAATACCGGCATCCGGGGCATCTCATCCGCGAAGGCGCTCGCGCCGCGCCGGGCGAAGCCGGCCCGGGGCCGGCCCGCCGGCTCCGCGGCCAGGCGATCCTGGAGCAGCCCGCCGGACACGCGCGACCGCGCTCGCGGCGGTCCCTCCGGCAGACCCCCGGCCGACCCGCCGCAGGACCCACCGGCCCGACCGGCTCCGCAGGACGCGTCGGCCGGCGGTCTGTGACGAGGCCTTGGCGAGTCCGGGCAGCAGGGGCCAGATCCGCCGCGCTCCCGTCGCCAGCTCGCGCACGCCACCGGCCGCGCCGCCCGGATGCCGGCGCAGGAAGACGCTGACCTCCACGACGGCCCAGCCGAGCAGCGCCAGGCCCAGCACGGCCTCCACGGCGCAGACGGCCGCGAGTGCGAAGATGACAAAAGTGATCATTGCGACGGCTCCGGGTGCCGCCTGCCAGGTGTTATCGATGGGTTCACTGACCCGAGTCTAGATTCGCCCCGCGCGCAGATCCGGCCGCCCGCCACCGAGCCGGGCGGATCTTTGCCTCGCCCGTCAAGATCCTTTGCCTGGTCCGGGTTTACCCTGCGCCGGATCGTCAAGCGACGTCGGGTGCGGGGTGGAGCCGGTGGCTCAGGTCTGCCGGGGGGAACGGATCAGCAGGGTGGCCAGCACTTCGTCCGGGCCGACCGTGCTGTAGACGTGGGGGACGTCGGCCTGCCAGGAGATGTGCTCGCCCGGCGCGGCGAGCAGGGGGGCGTCGGCGGGGCCGGCGCGCAGCACGCCCGCGTGGACCGTTACGTGTTCGGTCACGCCGGGGGCGTGGGGTGGCGAGTGTTGCACGACGCCCGGGCGGACGCGCATGCGCAGCAACTCGAACGTTACGGTCGGCTCCTCGAAGACCTCCAGCAGTGTGGCCGTCACGGCGGCGCCCGGCACCTGGACGGCCTCCGCGGGCGGCGCGCCGGGCTCCAGGACCAGGGTCGTCAACGGTACGCCCAAGGCTCCCGCCACCGCGTAGAGCGTCTCCAGCGTCGGATTGCGGGTGCCCAGCTCCAGGCCGGACAGGGTGGCCTTGCCGATGCCGGCGCTGCGGGCCAGCGCCGACAGGGAGATGCCGCGGGCCTCCCGCAGTCGCCGCAGCCGGCTCCCGATGTTCATGTCACCGCCGTCCACGCGGCAATCATCGCATTCCGCCGCCGGGCTTGTTCCCTGGTGGCGGCGTGGCTATGGTACGTTCCGTAAACGGAACGATCGGGCGAGGCTGAGGAGCGGGCGTGCGCGTGCAGGCCGTCATGGCGGGGCTGATCAGCGCGGTGGTCGGCTACGCCAGTTCGTTCACCGTCGTGCTCGCCGGGTTGCGTGCCGTCGGGGCGACGCCGGGGCAGGCCGCTTCCGGGCTGCTCGCCCTCTGCTGCGGCATCGGGGTGGTGGCGGTCTTCCTCGGGCTGCGATACCGCATGCCGATCAGCATCGCCTGGTCCACCCCCGGCGCGGCACTGCTGGTGGCGACCGGTCCCGTGCCCGGCGGCTTCCCGGCCGCGGTCGGCGCGTTCATCGTCTGCGCCGGGCTCATCGTCCTCGCCGGCCTGTCGCCCTGGCCGGCCCGGGCGATCGCCGCCATCCCGCGCCCGATCGCCGGTGCCATGCTGGCGGGCGTCATCCTCAGCCTGTGCACCGCCCCGATCCGCGCCGTCGTCGACATCCCGCTGCTGGCCGTGCCCGTCGTCCTGACCTGGGCGGTGCTTCTGCGGTACCTGCGGCAGTGGGCCGTTCCCGGCGCGCTCGTCGTGGCCATCATCGCCATCGCGGTGCACGAGCCCGGCAACGGCCTGTCCGGCGCGGCGCTGAGGCCCGCGGTCGAGTTGACCACCCCGACGCTGAACCTGTCCGTCGTGGTGAGCATCGCCATCCCGCTGTTCCTCGTCACCATGGCCGCGCAGAACGTCCCCGGCATGGCGGTCATGGCGACCTACGGGTACACGCCGCCCCTGCGCCCGGTCCTCCTCGCGACCGGCCTGGCGAGCGCGGCGGCGGCGCCGTTCGGCGGTCACGCCGTCAACCTGGCCGCGATCACCGCCGCGCTGACCGCCGGCCCGGACACCCACCCTGACCCCGGCCGCCGGTGGATCGCGACGGTGGCCCTCGGCGCGGGGCAGCTGGCGCTCGGCCTCGGCGCCGGCCTGGCCATGGCCCTGGTGCTGCTGTCCCCGCCCGTGCTGGTCGTCGCGGTGGCCGGCCTCGCGTTGCTGCCGGCGCTCGGCTCGTCGCTGGCCGGCGCGGTGACCGAGCCGGAGGGGCGGGAGGCGGCGGTGGTCACTTTCGTGGTCACCGCGTCGGGGATGACGATCCTGAGCATCGGCGCGGCGTTCTGGGGCCTAGTCGCGGGCGGCCTGACCGCACTCCTGCTGCACAGGCGACCACCGTCGAAACAGCAGTCGTCAGCCACCTCGGAACCCGGGGCGGAGCCTCCCGTGGACCGGTTGGCCGGTATGTCGGCCGATCGGCCGTCGTAACGGAATGACTGCGGCACCGCGCTGGGGTGAGATCCGGCGCGCACCGTGGCGACGTCCAGGCGCCGCGCGCCCCAGCTCGACGCGCCTGGCACTGAGAGGCGGGGCGGTCAGGTGCTGCGGCGGGTGGAGGCTCGGGGCACGAGGGTGGCGGGGACGGTCAGCACCCCTCCCGGGGCCGGCCGGCCGGCGATGGCGTCGAGGAGGTGGCGGGCGGCGAGGCGGCCGATCTCGCCGAGGTTCATGTCCACGGTGGTCAGGGGTGGGCGGCAGCCGAGGGCCATCGGCTCCCAGTTGTCGAACCCGACGAGGGCCACGTCGTCGGGCACCCGCCGGCCCGCCTCCCGCAGCGTCTCGGCGACCCCGCGGGCGATCTGGTCGCTGCCGCAGAAGACCGCGTCCACGTCGGGGGCCGCGTGCAGGAGGATGTCGGCGGCCTGGCGGCCCCATTCCTCGCTCCACTGGCCGAACAGCAGCTCGCCGGCCGGCTCCAGGCCGGCCTGCGCCAGGACCGTGCTCAGCCCGCGCGCCCGGTCGCGGGCGGCCTGGAACCGCTCGGGGCCGGTGACGTGCCCGATGCGGGTGCGGCCGGTCGCCAGGAGGTGGCGGGTGGCCAGGGCGCCGCCGCCCTCGTCGTCAGGGATGATCGAGATGTCGGACTCGTCGGCGGACCTGGTCATCGCGTAGACGACCGGGACGGGCAGGTCGCGGCCGATGCTGGGACGCGGCTCGGTGCGCCGGCCGGTGACGATGACGCCCTCGACCCGCCGGGCCAGCAGGCGGTCCACGTAGTGGCGCTCCCTGATGGGGTCGTCCCGTGTGTCGCAGAGGAACACCGAGATCTGCCCGGACCCCAGGGCGTCCTCCGCGCCCAGCATCACCGGGATGCTGAAGCGGCCGTAGCTGTCGCCGGTGACGAGGCCGACGGTGTAGGTGCGGCCCGCGAGCAGCCCCTGGGCCAGGGGGTTGGGGCGGAAGCCGAGGCGTTCGGCGGCGGCGAGCACCCGGTCGCGGGTCTCGTCGCGCAGCCGGCCGCGGCCGTTCAGCGCCTTGGAGGCGGTGCCGATGGAGACGGCCGCGGCCGCCGCGACGTCCCGGATCGTGGCCGGCTTCGCCGCCCGCTCTGAAGGGGTGGCCAATGAGCTGGTGCCTTTCGTCCGCCCGCAATGGTATATGACACTCTACAGTTAGCTGTAGAGAAACCCTTTTCTCGCCCCGGCAGAGGCTATTTCCCTCAAAACCAGTAGGAAATATTGACTTCTCCGGTGTTCCGGCTTAGCGTCGATGACATGAGCCAGGGCTTCCTCCTGACCGGGCGCCCGCACGTGGACTACGGCCACGTCACCACCGCCCAGTGTCGTTGATCACGGACCAGTAGCCGCGGCGTGGCCCCGCCCGCCGCCTCCACCCTCGTGCTCCGGCGTGGCCGACGCAGCCCACGCCTCCGCTGACGAATTCCCCGACCGCGCTCGTGCCACCCCAGGGCGCCGCGCGAGCATGCCTTCCTTCGTGAGGAACCTCCCGTGATCTCAACCAGGTCCGTCCCGCCGTCCTCCCGCCGCGACCCCGAGAGGAGGGGCCGGGCATGACGGACACCATGCCCGGCCGCGCCGTCGCCGCCGAGCCGTTCCGGCGGGCGCTCGCCGTGCACGCCAGCGGCGTCGTGGTGATCACCGCGCAGAACGACGGCATCCCCGTCGGCCTGACGGCCACGTCGTTCTCCTCGGTCAGCCTCGAACCGCCCCTCGTCTCCTTCTACGTCGACCAGTCCTCGACGACCTGGCCCTGGCTGCGCACCGCCGACCACTTCGCGGTCAACATCCTGGCCAGCGACCAGGCCGAGGTGGCCGCCAGGTTCGCCACCAAGGGGGTCGACCGGTTCGCCCCGCCCACCCGCTGGCGGCCCGGGCCGCTCGGCGCGCCGCTGCTGCAGGACGTCTCCGCCCACCTGGTCTGCCTGCCGTACGAGACGGCCGAGGTCGGCGACCACGTGCTGGTCGTCGGGCTGGTCGCCGAGGTGGACCTGCACAGCACCGGCCGACCGCTCCTCTACCACCAGGGCCGGTTCGGCCGGTTCCTGCCCCACCCCGAAGACTGATCATTCCGGAGTTGAGTGTGACCGTAACCACCGGCACTCCGATCTACGCGAGTCCCGTCGACCACGTCTCCTACGGCCAGTACGGCCCCGGCCGCCTGCACCTGTCGGCGGGCTGGACCCGCCCCGTCTATCCCTTCCAGGACCGGATCACCGCCGACGGATCCAGCGGCTACCGCGCCGAGCCCGGCCGCTACCACCTCTACGCCGCTTGGGTCTGCCCGTACGCCCAGCGCGTCGCGATCGTCCGCAAGCTCAAGGGGCTGGAGGAGGTGATCTCGCTCTCGTACGTGGACGACGAGCGCGACGGCCGCGGCTGGGCCTTCCGGCAGCGCCGGGGCGCCGACCCGGTCAACGGGTTCACGCTGCTGGAGCAGGTGTACGACGCCACCGAGAAGGGCTACCCGGGCCACATCTCGGTGCCCGTGCTCTGGGACCGGCGCCAGGGCCGGATCGTCAGCAACAACTTCCCCGACATCACCATCGACCTGGCCACCCAGTTCGAGGAATGGGCGACCACCTCCGCCGACCTCTACCCGGAGCCGCTGCGCCCGGAGATCAACAAACTGAACGCCTGGCTCTACCACGACGTCAACACCGGCGTCTCCCGCGTGGCCCGCGCCGCCACCGGCGAGGAGCGCGCGGACGAGCGCCGGCGGGTGCTGTCCGCGCTGGAGCGGCTGGACGAGCGGCTGGCGGGGCAGCGGTTCCTGACCGGGGACACGGTGACCGAGGCCGACGTGCGGCTGTGGGTGACGCTGGCCAGGTTCGACTCGGAGTACAACCGCGACCACCTCATCAGCGAGGGGGACCTGTCCGGGTTCGAGCACCTGTGGGGCTATGCCCGCGACCTCTACCAGCGGCCGGCCTTCGGCGAGACCATCGAGGCCCTGCCCGCCGAGTGGAACACCCCGCACGGGCGGGGCCGATGAGCCGCAAGCAGATCCACCTGGCCGCCCACTTCCCGGGCGTGAACAACACCACCGTCTGGACCGACCCCCGCTCCGGTAGCCAGATCGACTTCGCCTCGTTCACCCACCTGGCCAGGGCGGCCGAGCGCGCCAAGTTCGACTTCTTCTTCCTGGCCGAGGGGCTGCGGCTGCGCGAGCTCAAGGGCCGCATCCACGACCTGGACGTGGTGGGACGGCCCGAGTCGCTCACCCTGCTCAGCGCGCTGGCCGCGGTGACCTCCCGCCTCGGCCTGGCCGGCACGGTCAACGCCACCTTCAACGAGCCGTACGAGCTGGCCCGGCGCCTGTCCACGCTCGACCACCTGAGCGGCGGCCGGGCCGCCTGGAACGTGGTGACCACCTCCGACGCCTTCACCGGCGAGAACTTCCGCCGCGGCGGCTTCCTCGACCGCGCCGACCGGTACGAGCGGGCCGCCGAGTTCGTCCGCCTGTCGCGCGAGCTGTGGGACTCCTGGCGGCCGGACGCCGTCCTCGCCGACCAGGCCACGGGCCGGTTCGTACGGGAGGGCGGCATCGGCACGGTCGGGCACCACGGCGCGCACTTCTCCGTCGAGGGTCGCTTCACCCTGCCCCGCAGCCCCCAGGGGCATCCGGTCATCATCCAGGCGGGCGACTCGGACGAGGGCAGGGAGTTCGCCGCCGCCACCGCCGACGTGATCTTCACCGGGCACGGCACGCTGGAGGACGGCAGACGCTTCTACACCGACGTCAAGCGCCGCCTGGCCCGGTACGGCCGCGAGCCCCACCAGCTCAAGATCATGCCCGGCGTGACGTTCGCGCTGGGCGACACCGAGGAGGAGGCCGCCGAGAACGCCGCCGCCATCCGGCGCCGGCAGGTCGGCCCGCAGACCGCGATCGCCTTCCTGGAGCAGGTGTGGGGTCGTGACATGTCGGCCTACGACCCGGACGGTCCGCTGCCGGAGGTCGAGCCGGAGGTGTCGGAAGGCGTCTCCCAGGGCCGGGTGGCGATCAAGGACCGCGCGGCCGTGGCCGCCAAGTGGCGGGCGCTGGCCGCCGAGAAGGGGCTGACGATCCGCGAGCTGGTCATCGAGGTGACCGGGCGGCAGACGTTCGTCGGCACCCCCGCCACCGTGGCGCGGCTGATCGACGAGCACGTGCAGGCCGACGCCGCCGACGGCTTCATCCTCGTGCCGCATCTGACCCCGGGCGGGCTGGACGAGTTCGTGGACCGGGTGGTGCCGCTGCTGCAGGAGCGCGGCTCCTTCCGTACCGACTACACCGGCACCACCCTGCGCGAACACCTGGAGCTGGCATGACGTTGCACCTGGCCGTCGCGCTGGACGGCGCGGGCTGGCACCCGGCCGCCTGGCGGGAGCCGACCGCCGCGCCGCGCGCGCTGTTCTCCGCCCGCTACTGGGCCGGGCTGGTCGCCGAGGCCGAGCGCGGGCTGCTCGACTTCGTCACCATCGAGGACGCCCTCGGCCTCCAGACCGACCTGCCGGACCGCCCCCGGAACGGGGACGGCACCGGCCTGTCGGACGGCTTCCCGGACGGCGCGGGCGAGCAGGCCGGGCACGTGCGCGGGCGGTTCGACGCGGTGCTGCTGGCCGCCCGGCTGGCGCCGCTCACCCGCCGGATCGGGCTGGTGCCGACCGCCACCACCACGCACACCGAGCCGTTCCACGTGGCCATCGGCATCGCCACGCTCGACCACATCAGCGGCGGCCGCGCGGGATGGCGGCCGCAGATCTCCTGGCGCGCCTCGGAGGCCCGCCACTTCGGCCGCAGGGAGTTCCCGCCGATCGAGCCCGGCGTCGCCGACCTGTCGGTGGTCCCGCACGTACAGGACCTGTTCGCCGAGGCCGCCGACGCCGTGGAGACGGCGCGGCGGCTGTGGGACAGCTGGGAGGACGACGCCGAGATCAGGGACGTGGCCACCGGCAGGTTCGTCGACCGGGACAAGCTCCACTACGTCGACTTCGCCGGCCGGTTCTTCTCGGTCAGGGGGCCCTCCATCACGCCCCGGTCGCCGCAGGGCCAGCCGGTGGTGACCGCGCTGGCGCACGCCCGGCTGCCGTACGAGTTCGCTGCCGCCAACGCCGACGTCGTATACGTCACGCCGCACTCGGCCGAGCAGGCCAGGGCGATCGTGGCCGAGATCAGGGGGCTCTCCGCCGAGGTGAAGGTCTTCGCCGACCTCGTCGTGTTCCTGGGCGACGACGCCGCCGCCCGCAAGGCACGGCTCGACGAGCTGGACGGGGCCGAGCTCAGCTCCGACGCCGCGATCTTCACCGGGAGCGTGGCGGAGCTGGCCGCGCTGCTGCTGGAGTGGCAGCGCGCCGGGATCCAGGGGTTCCGGCTGCGGCCGGGGGCGGTGCCGTACGACCTGCGGCAGATCGCCTCGGGCCTGACGGCCGAGCTGCGCTCGCGGGGGGCGTTCCGGAGCAGGTACGAGGCCGACACGCTGCGCGGGCTGCTCGGCCTGCCGCGCCCGGCGAGCCGCTACGCGGAGGCACGATGAAATTCCTGCTCATCACACTGATCACGCACACCGACGGCAGGCCGGCCACGGAGCGTTTCCGCGAGGTCGTCGGCAACGCGGTGCTGGCCGAGGAACTGGGCTTCGACGGGTTCGGGGTGGGGGAGCGGCACGAGCGCCCGTTCATCTCCTCCTCGCCGCCGGTCGTGCTCAGCCACATCGCGGCCCGGACGTCCAGGATCCGGCTCTTCACCGCCGTGACCACGCTGAGCCTGCTCGACCCCGTACGCGCCTACGAGGACTACGCCACGCTCGACCACCTGTCGGCCGGGCGGCTGGAGCTGATCATCGGCAAGGGCAACGGCGCGGCCCAGGCCAAGCTGTTCCACGTCACCGCCGAGGACCAGTGGGAGCGCAACCGGGAGGCGTACGAGCTGTTCCGCCGCCTGTGGCGGGAGGACCAGGTCACCTGGAGCGGCCGCTTCCGCCCGTCGCTCACCGACGCCGAGACCTGGCCGCGCCCGCTGCAGCGGCCGATCCGGGTCTGGCACGGGAGCGCCACCAGCAAGGAGTCGGTGGACCTGGCCGCGCGCCACGGCGACCCCCTCTTCTCCGCGAACGTCACCCACCCCGTCGAGCCCTACGCCGAGCTGATCGACCACTACCGGGAACGCTGGGCGCACTACGGCCACGACCCGGGCCAAGCGCTGGTCGGAGCCGGTTCGGCCGGCTACTACGCGGCCCGCACCTCGCAGGAGGCCGTCGCCGCCTACCGGCCGATCTTCGACGCCCGGGTGGCGTTACAGCGCCGGCTGGGGCTGCCGGTCGTCTTCCCGACCCTGGAGGACGCGATCGAACGGAGCTCGATCCTGGTGGGCAGCCCGCACCAGATCATCGACAAGGTGCTGCGCTATCACAAGCGGTTCGGGCACGAGGTCATGCACCTGCACGCCGACGCCGACGGGCTCACGGCGGGGCAGCACCGGGCGACGCTGGAGCTGTTCCAGTCGGAGATCGCCCCCGTGCTCCGGGCCGAGATCCCCAGCCGCCCGTTCCCCGCCCCTGTCCCCGCCGGCGCGGCCGGGGATCCCGCCGCCGATGCCTCCGTTGTCGCCGCCGGCACCGTCGCGGGAGGAGCCGCATGACGCTGTCCATTCTCGACCTCGCTCCCATCAGCTCGGGGAGCACGGCCGCCGACGCGCTGCGCAACACCATCGACCTCGCCCGCCGGGCCGACGAGCTGGGCTACCGCCGTTACTGGCTGGCCGAGCACCACTTCGCCCCCGGCGTGGCCGGCTCGGCCCCCGCCGTGCTGATCGGGCTGGTCGCGGCGGCGACCGGCACGATCCGGGTGGGGTCGGGGGCGGTGCAGCTCGGGCACCAGACGCCGCTGTCGGTGGTCGAGCAGTTCGGCCTCATCGACGCGCTCCACCCGGGCCGCATCGACCTCGGCATCGGCCGCTCGGGTCGGCGCCGGTCCGAAGCGGCCGCCGCACCGCCCGGCGCCGCGGAGCGGCCAGGGTCCCGGATCGTGGACGGGCTGCTCATCCCGCCGCCGTTCGACTTCTCGAAGCTGGCCGCGCACCCGCACCTCGCCCACTACGCGACCCTGCTCCAGCAGCCCGGCGCGCGGACGCCGGACTTCGCCGACCAGATCGACGACGTGCTCGCCTTCCTCAACGGCACGCACGACGCCCACGCCGTCCCCGGTGAGGGCGCGGACGTGCAGGTCTGGATCCTGGGCAGCAGCGGCGGCCAGTCCGCCCAGGTCGCCGGGGAGCGCGGATTGCCGTTCGCGGCCAACTACCACGTCAGCCCGGCGAGCGTCCTGGAGGCGGTGGAGGCCTACCGGGAGGCGTTCAAGCCGTCGGACGACCTCGCCGAGCCGTACGTCATAGTCTCCGCCGACGCCGTCGTCGCCGAGGACGAGGCCACGGCGCGCGAGCTGGCGAGCCCGTACGCCCTCTGGGTGCGCAGCATCAGGACCGGAGCGGGCGCGATGCGGTACGCGACGCCCGCCGAGGCCGCCGCCCACGTCTGGAGCGAGGCCGACCGGGAGCTGGTCAAGGACCGCGTCGACACCCAGTTCGTCGGCACGCCGGAGCAGGTCACCGAGCGGCTGCGGGTGCTGCGCCGGGTGACCGGGGCCGACGAGCTGCTGGTCACCACCATCACCCACGACCACGACGACCGCGTGCGCTCGTACGAGCTGCTCGCAGAAGCCTGGAACCGCCCGTGAACCGCCTCACCCACGCCTCCGCCGCACTCCTCGTCGCCCTGGCGGTGACCGGATGCGGCGCCGAGGCCGCCGAGCAACCCGCGCCCGCCTCGCTGACCTGGGCCATCGAGACCCAGCCGATCACGCTCAACCCCCAGCAGTGGGCGCAGAACAAGGTCCGGCTGCTCGTGTTCAACCAGTTCGACGCGCTCCTGTCGCGGGCCGCGGACGGCTCGTTCGGGCCCTGGCTGGCCACGTCGTGGCAGGTCTCGGACGACGGGCTGACCTACACCCTCCGGCTCCGCGACGACGTGACCTTCCACGACGGGAGCAAGTTCGACGCCGCCGCCGTCAAGGCCAACCTCGACCAGTTCCGCGTGCCCGGTTACAACCCGGCCGTGGCGGCGATCCAGCTCCGGGCGTACGAGGGGGCGAAGGTGCTGTCGCCGACGACGCTCGAGATCACGCTCAAGGAGCCGGACGCGCTCTTCCTGGACTTCCTCGCCTCGCCCTACGCCGGGCAGATCTCGCCGAAGTCGCTCAAGAGCGCCAAGGACCTCAAGTTCGGCGGGCCCGACCTGGCCGGCACCGGGCCGTTCATCCTGGACCGGTACGTGCAGGGCCAGGAGATCCACTACCGCCGCAACCCCGCCTACAACTGGCCGCCCGCCGGCGCCGCCCACCAGGGCCCCGCGCACCTGCCGGAGATCACGTACCGGTTCCTGCCCGAGGCCGCCGTCCGCGTCGGCGCGCTCACCTCCGGGCAGGTGCAGGTCATCGAGGGCGTCCCGGCCACCGAGGTCGCCCTCATCAAGCAGGACCCGGCCCTCACCCTGCGGACCGCGCTCAACTCCGGCACCTCCTTCTCCTACTACTTCAACACCTCCCGCGCCCCCTTCGACGACCAGCGCGTACGGGAGGCCTTCCGCGAGGCCGTGAACGTGGACACCGTGCTGCAGTCCGTCTACCAGGGCACCGCCACCAGGGCCTGGAGCATCGTCGGCAAGGCCGGCCCCTTCTACGACCCGGGCCTCGAACGCGCCTTCGGCGGCGACGTGGCCAAGGCCAACGCGCTGCTCGACGAGGCCGGCTGGAAGCAGCGCGACGCCGAGGGCTTCCGGGTCAAGGACGGCAGGCGGCTCACAGTACGGACGGTCGCCTCCGCGCCGTTCGTCCGCGACCGGCGCGACATCCTCGCCCAGGCCATCCAGGCCCAGGTCAAGCAGAACGCCGGGATCGACTTCCAGGTCAAGATCGTGGACCAGGGCACCGCGCAGAAGGCCCTCGACGAGAACGAGTACGAGATCTTCGAGAACTCCCGGGGCGACTCCGACGCCGGCGCGGCGCTCAACCTCATCCTGCCGCGCGGCGGCGCGATCAACCGTACCCACTTCGCCGACGACCGGGTGGACAAGTGGCTCGCGGAAGCCGGTGCCGACGCTGACCAGGCCAGACGCAAGGAGCTGTACGCCAGGGTGCAGCGGGCGGTGGTGCTGGAGAAGGCGATCGTGTTCCCGATCTACGTGCCCGCCGACCAGATCGCGGCGCAGAAGAGCGTGCAGGGGCTCGGGTTCCACCCCGCCTCCGGCACGCCGGCCGGGGCCTACGACGTACGGATCGGGACGTGATCAAGCGGCTCGGCACCGGGCTGGCCGTCCTGTGGGCCGCCGCCACCGCCTCCTACCTCGCGGTGCTGCTGGCCCCCGGTGACACCGTCGACATCCTGGTCGGCGACGGGCCCGACACGCCCGAGATCCGGGCCAGGATCGTCGCGGAGTGGGGGCTCGACCGGCCCGAGATCGTCCAGTACGTGGCCTACCTGTGGCGGCTGGTGCACGGCGACCTCGGGCGGTCGTACCAGCTGCAGCGCGGTGTCGGCGAGATCCTGGCCACGCAGGTGGGACCGACGGCGCAGCTCACGCTGGCGGCGGCCGGAACCGGGGTCACGCTGGCCGCCGTCATCGCGCTCGTCACCGCCGGGCGGGGGCGGCTCGCGCGCGGCGCGGCCTCCGCCGCCGAGCTGGTGGCGGTGTCGGTGCCGCCGTTCCTCATCGGGATCGTGCTGCTGTCGGTGTTCTCGTTCACGCTCGGCTGGTTCCCCGTCTCGGGCGCGGCCGGCCCGCGCGCACTGGTGCTGCCCGCACTCGCGCTGGGGCTGCCCATCGCCGGGGTGCTCGGCCAGGTGCTGCGCGGCGGGCTGGAGCGGGCGCTGGAGCAGCCGTTCGCCGTCACCGCCCGGGCGCGCGGGCTCACCGAACGCGCCCTGGTCGCCCGGCACGCGCTCCGGCACGCGCTGATCCCCGCCGTGACCCTGGCCGGCTGGTTCACTGGCGCCCTGCTCGGCGGGGCGGTGATCACCGAGGTGCTGTTCGGGCGGCCCGGGCTCGGCCGCGTCGCGATGGACGCCGTCACGGGGCGCGACATGCCGGTGGTGATGGCGGTCGTCCTGCTGTCGGCCGTCGTGTACGTGACCATCAGCACGCTGCTCGACCTGACCTACCGCCTCATC
>NZ_JBQQCB010000142.1:0-23864 GCF_052246675.1 Nonomuraea sp. KM90
CCCCATGGGCGGGCGCCAGATCGTTGGCACCGCGCACCGCGCCATGCGCCGGGGGCCTGGTCGCCACGCCCGCTCCTCGTCGTGGCCGACGGCAGCGACCCCGAAGCCGAACGGCCGCATGTCGTCGTCCACCGGCCGGCGGGGCCACCTCCTCTTCTCCAGCCAGCTGCCCGACCTGGAGCGGTGAGCAGGGCGTGGAGGCCCGGCACACGACGGCCGCCCGGGCACGGGCCCGCTTCGGCGGCACCCGCGCGCCGGACGATCCGCATCCGCTGGTCGGCGGTGCGCGGGCGGGCGAGCGCGGCGGGGAAGCGGTGCTCCCCGGCGGTGGAGGCGGCGATGAGCGCGGCGCGAGGCCGGGGCGGCCGGGGCCCGACGCCGGGCGAGAGCGCGACGGCGCGTCAGCGTTGCAGGCGCACGGGGGCGCTGGATGCGCTGCGCCGGACGAGCCAGGCCTCGGTGATGTGGGTGAACATCGCTTCGGCGGCGCCATCGGAGTCGTGGGCGGCGATGCGTTCGTAGATGCGGCGATGGCCCTGGTTGGACGCCACGCACAGGGCGCGTTCGGGCTTGCCCAGGTAGCGGGCGGTGTTGATCACCTGGCTCTCCAGCGCGCGCACCACGCCGCGGGCGATGCGGTTTCCGGACGCCTGCATGATCGTGTCGTGGAAGGCGCGGTCGTGATCGGCGTAGGTGACGTGGTCGTCCACGAGCTCGTCCATCCGGTCCACCAGCGTGCGCAGCCGCTCGATGGCCTCCTCGCCCGCCACCCGGGCGGCGAGGTAGGCCATGTCGGACTCGAGCAGGCGGCGGGTGACGACGAGGTCGTCGAGGATCCCCAGGCTCTCGTCCATGTCGATGGTCGCCGCCAGGACGAGCTCGTCGAGCATGTCCCACATCGTGGGCGGGGTCACCATGGTCCCCGCGCCCTGCCGGACCTGGACGAGCCCCTTCTCCTGGAGGATCTTCACGGCCTCACGGACGACGGTCCGGCTCACCGAGAAGGTCTCGCACAGCACGGGTTCGGGGGGAAGGGGCGTGCCGGGCGGGTGCACGCCGCGGACGATGCGCTCCACGAGCTCCGCTGTCACCGCCTTGCCCAGGCTGGCCGGTCGTCGGACCCATGCGGGCGGCACGGGGACGCTGCCGGGCGATTCCTGCGATGCCGTCATATCTTCCTCCGGTGACCTGCTCGGTCAGCGCCCACCGCGTCAGTATATGTCATCCGTATTGACAGCATACGTCATACGAATTATGTTTCCGGGACGACGGCCGGGAACGCCGGCCGCGCTCTGGAGAGTGAAGAGCTATGAAGCAGCGAACACTCTGGTCAGTCGTCCTTGCCACGGGGCTGGCCGTGACCGGATGCGGAAGCGCCGCACCGACGCAGTCCTCCCCCGGGGAGTCCAAGAGCAAGATCGTGGTGTGGGACTGGAAATCCGGCGAACCGGGCGTGACCGCCTACATCGAGAAGGCGAAGGCCGACTTCGCCGCCAAGCATCCCGATGTCACCGTCGAGTTCGTGGCCCAGCCGTTCGATCAGTACTACACCCTGTTGGGCGCGGCCACCCAGTCGGGCAAGGGCCCCGACGTCATGCTGTTCAACGGCGGCGGGCAGATTCGCGACCGGGTCGACGGGCTCCTGCCGCTGGACCAGTACGTGGCCGAGGACAAGCAGCGGCTGGCGGGCTGGGACGCCTTCAGCAAGGACGGCACGATCTATGCCGCCCCGGTGACCCTGCAGGGCCATCCGATCTACTACAACAAGTCGATCTATCAGAAGGCGGGGCTGGATCCGGCGAACCCGCCGAAGACGTGGGACGAGTTCGTCAGCGGCTGCGCCGCCATCAAGAAGGCGGCCGGCGCCAAGTGCTTTGCCCTCGGCAACAAGGAAGGCTTCGGGATCCAGTTCTTCATGTCGGGCCTCGGGCCGGGCATCCTGACGCCCAAGGAGTACGACGACTGGATCGCCGGAAAACGCGACTGGACCTCTCCTCACGTGAAGGAGATCTTCAGCCTGTGGAAGAAGGTCAACGACGACGGCCTGAACAACGACGGCGCCAACTCCACCGCGCTCTTCAACGACGCGTTCGCGGTCTTCAACACCGGTAAGGCCGCCAACATCATCGGGCTGATGTCGGATATCGGGCACTGGAAGGACTTCGGCGAATTCCTGGGCGCCGACCAGGTCGGCGTCATGACCGCGCCGGCGGTCACCAGCGGAGCCACGCCCGTCCTCCCCTACGACGGAGGCATCGGTTACGGGGTCGCCAAGACGACCAAGGATCCCAAAGTGGCCGCCGACCTGGTGCGATCGCTGACCTCGACCGGCGCGCTGACCGCCTTCTACACCGGCGCGGGCGCGATCACCTCCGACACCACGATCGACGTGTCGCAGGGCGCTCCCGCCGTGGCCGCGATCGTGCCCCAGATCAAGGACGGCAAGCCCGCACTGCATGTCGCCTTGTCCTCCAAGACCCTCGACCTGATGGGCAGGCTGTCCCAGCAGCTCCTGAGCGGGTCGGTGAACGTCGATGAAGCGGTGAAGCAACTGGCCGCTTCGGACAAGGCGAGCTGATCGCGTGCCGATGGGAGGTTCGTCACCTGGGGTCCGCTCGGCCGCGGCGGAGCGGACCCCAGGAGCGAGGTTCGAGCGGCCGGGGCGTCACAGCGGCGCCGGAAGGACCCCCCGCGGGGCGCGGGCCGAGCGTCTCGCGCCCTTCGTCCTGGTGGCTCCGGCCGTACTGATCATCGTGGCGCTGCGGTTGTGGCCGCTGCTGCTGGGCGTCAACTTCTCCTTCACGGGCGACGGCGAGCGTAACGGGACCGCTGTCGGCTTCGACAACTACGCGCAACTGCTCGACGATCCGCTGTTCCGCATCGCACTGCGCAACGTCGGCCTGCTGGTGGCCCTGCTTCCCGTTGCGGTGGCGATCCCCGGCCTGCTGGCGACGTTCATCTACCTGCGGGTGCCCGGGCACCGGGTCTTCCGCGGCGTCTACTTCTTCCCGGCCGTGCTCTCACCGGTGATCGTCGGCGCGATCTTCAACCTGATGCTCGGCTTCGACGGCCCGTTGAACGCCGCCCTGGGATCGATCGGCCTCGGCCCCGTCGACTGGCTCGGCGACCCGGGCGTCGCCATGTTCACCGTCATCGGCGTGCACGTCTGGGCGACGTTCGGGATGGCCCTGGTGGTGTTCCTCGCCGGGTTCTCCACCCTGGACGCCGCGCTCCTGGACGCCGCCCGGATCGACGGCGCGTCGCTGCCCCGGATCATCTGGCATGTCATCATCCCGGGTCTGTCCCGCACCATCCAGTTCGTCTTCGTCACGACCATGATCGGAATGCTGACGTCCATGTTCGGCCTGCTGTACGTCATGACCAGCGGCGGCCCGGAAGGTTCGACGTACCTGCCGGAGTTCTACGTCTGGATCCAGCAGGGACGGATGAACCGCCCGGCACTCGCCTCGGCCGCGTCGACGGTGCTGTTCCTCATCATGCTCGTGGTCGGGATCCTCCAGGTGAGCGTGCTCCGCCGCGCGGGGAGGGAAGACTGATGCCCGGCAAGCGCCTGGGCCGGTGGATGGTCGCCGTCCCGATGGCGCTCCTCGCGCTGGCGACCGTCTACCCCCTCGTGTTCACCGCCAACGTCGCCATGAAGACCCGGCGGGAGTACATCCTCGACCGCTTCTCCCCCACGACCTCCCTGCACCTGGAGAACATCGCCGCGGCGTGGAACAGCGTCGGCATGGCGCGCTACTTCGCCAACTCGCTCGTCGTGGTGACGGTCTCGGTGGTCCTGCTGCTGCTCTTCGGGTCGATGGCCGGCTTCGCGCTGAGTCAGCTGCGCTTCCGCGGCTCCACCGCGCTGTTCCTGGGCTGTCTGGCGGCGCTGTTCATCCCGTTCCAGGTGATCATGGTGCCGTTGGCCCGGATCATGGCGGACAGCGGCCTCATCGACACCTACCCGGGACTGATCCTGGCCTACGTCGCGCAGTTCCTCCCGTTCACCATCTTCCTGATGACGAGCCACTACCGGACCATCCCCGTGGAGATCGTCCACGCGGCCCGGATCGACGGGAACACCACCTACGGCGTCTACCGGCGGATCATGATCCCGCTCGGTGCTCCGGCCCTGCTGTCGGTCGGCATCCTCGATGCCCTGTTCTGCTGGAACGACGTGCTCATCGCCCTGCTGATGATGCCGTCGCCGGAGCATCGCACCCTCATGGTCGGGGTCACCTCGCTGCGCGGACAATACTCGGACCACATCCCCCAGTTCGCCTCAGGAGTCCTGATCGCCGCGATACCCGTCCTGTTGCTCTATCTCTTCCTTCAGCGTCAGATCGCCGACGGTGTCACCGCCGGCTCCACGAAGGGCTGACATGCGGATCTCGGGGTATCGCACGTTGACGACGATGCATGAATGGGGCCGGCCCGTCGGTGATGCCAACGGCGTCTACGCCGACGGCAACGTGCCGGTCCCGATCATCATGGTGGACACCGACGAGGGGATCACCGGCGTCGGCCTCGGGCCGCACACGCACCTCGACACCATTTTCGCCGCCATCGAAGGCGAGGACCCGCGCGGCGTCACCGCGCTCTACGACCGCATGTTGCGGCAGACCTTCAAGGCCGGCCACGCGGGCGCCGTGTTCGGGACGATCGGCGCACTCGACACCGCCCTGTGGGACATCAAGGCGCAGGCAGCCGGCGAACCGCTGTGGCGCCTGCTGGGCGGTCGCGACAGGCGGGTCCCCGCCTACGCCTCCGGCCTGGACATCGGCCTGACCGACGAGGAACTCGTCTCCCTCTACCAGGTCTACGCCGGGCACGGACTGCGGGCGGCCAAGCTCAAGGGCGGCCTCGACATCGAACGCGACCGGCACCGGCTGACGCTGATACGAGAGGTCCTGACCGAGGCCGCGCACGGATCGCGGCCGGGCCTGATACTCGACGTGAACGAAGCCTGGACCCGCAAACAGGCGGTCCGGCACGTCTGCGAGCTCGAACGCACCCTGGACCTGGTCTGGATCGAAGAGCCGGTCCGGCGATGGGACGCCGAAGGCCTGGCCGTCGTCAGCCGCGGGGTCCGCGCCTCGGTCGCCACGGGTGAGAACCTCACCGGGCTCGAACAGTATCGGCCGCTGCTGGCCGCGGGGGCCGTCGACATCGTCCAGACGGCAGCCGTCTGGGGAATCACCCATTTCCTGCGGGTGTCCGCTCTGGCGCACGCCCACGACCTGCCGGTCAGCCCGATCGGCACCACCCCGCTCGGGCTCCTGCACGCCGCGACCTCCGTACCGAACCACATGATCAGCGAACTGCAGGACCTGCGGCCACCGCTCGGCGTGTCCGTCGACCTGACCGTCGAGGACGGCGCGTTCGTCCTCGGGAACTCCACGGGCCTGGGCATCACGATCGACGAGGACGCGCTCACCTCGTCCACCCGCCGGCCGGACGGCACCATGACGGCCGGCACCCCCAACGTCCGGCCCGAGCACGCCGGGCGGCGTCTGCTGGCGGTGGCCGATCACAGCGCCGCATCGCAGCACCGGTCCGCCCCGTAGCCCTGGGCCGGGAGGCAACATCGCACGGACACCACCACCGTCACCCCGGACGACCTCCCGGCAGGGGCCAGGCGGTGATCCATCCGACCGGCCCGACCGCGGCGCCCCCGACCGCGGCGCCCCCGGCCTCGGCGCCGCCGGCCGAGCAGCGGCCACCTTCGCCGGGGCGGAGGACCGCCGCCGGCGAAGGTGTGTCTCGTGACGGCCCTCAGGTGCGGGTCCAACGCTGGTTGGCGCCGCCGTTGCAGGACCAGACGATCAGCTTGGTGCCGTTGGCGGTGGCGTTGTTCGGCACGTCCAGGCACTTGCCGGCGCCGACGGCGGTGATGGTGCCGTCGGTGTTGAGGCGCCACTGCTGGTTGGACTGCCCGTTGCAGTCCCAGATGATCACCTGGGTGCCGTCGGCGGTGCCGCCGTCGTAGACGTCCAGGCACTTGTTCCCGTAGACCCGCAGCTCACCGCTCGCGGTGGACGTCCACTGCTGGTTGGCCTGGCCGTTGCAGTCCCAGATCTGCGCCTGCGCGCCGTTGGCCTGCGAGGCGCCGGTGACGTCCAGGCACCGGCCCGAGCCGACACCCTTGATCGCTCCCGTGGGAGTCGGCGTGATGCCTCCGCCGGTGACGATGTACATGGCCGCACCGTGCCCGGGCACCGACGCGCTGATCGTCCCGGACGAGGAGGACGTCGTGTGCGCCCACAGGTCGCGCACCGAGTAGGAGGACACCGAGCCCAGGCCCAGGGCCGAGGCGGTGGTGGAGACCGTCGCGGCCGAGGTGCCGCGGTTGAGCAGGACGACCGCGACCGAGCCGTTGGACATCGGCTTGCGCCACACCTCCAGGTTCCCGTTGTCGCTGATCTTGTGGCCCTGCCTGCCGCCCCAGTCCTGGTTGACCGCGATGACCTCGGTGTTCGTCAGGATGGACCGGGTCTCGGCGCTCATCGACCGGATGTCGTTGCCCGCGATGAGCGGAGCGTTCAGCAGCGACCACAGGCTGAAGTGCGCCCGTCCCTCGGTCGCGGTCAGCGCGCCGACGCCCACCTCCAGCATGTCGGGGTCGTTCCAGCCTCCCGGCCCCGAGTACGCTTCGAGCCCGACCTGCTGGTCCAGGATGCCCATGATGGAGTTCCAGTTCGCCGCGATGTCGCCCGTCGTGCGCCAGGAGTTGCCCACCGGCATCCCCCAGGTCCACACGTTCTCCTGGCCCCAGTTGCACAGGCTGTACACGATCGGGCGCCCGGTGGCGGCCAGCGCGTCACGCATGGCGGTGTAACGCTGCTGCCCGCTCCTGCCCTGATGATCGCCGCAGTTGTCGTACTTCAGATAGTCGATCCCCCAGGACGCCCACAGGGCGGCGTCGCGCTGCTCGTAGCCCAGGCTGGCCGGGTACCCCGCGCACGTGGTGGTCCCCGCCGAGGAGTAGATGCCGAGCTTCAGCCCTCTGGCATGGACGTAGTCCGCCAGGGCCTTGATGCCGCTGGGGAACTTCTGCGGGTCCGCCACCAGATCCCCGTTGGCGTTGCGGCTCATGGTGGACCAGCAGTCGTCGATGTTGACGTACGTGTAGCCCGCCGCCGCCATGCCGCTGGAGACCATGGCGTCCGCGGTCTGCCGGATGAGACTCTCGTTCACGTTACAGAAGAAGGTGTTCCAGTCGTTCCACCCCATCTGCGGCGTACGGGCGAGCCCGTTTTCCAGCGCGACGGCCGGCGACGACGCACCGCCGGTCGCGACCAGGGAAGCGGCGGCCAGTAACACCGCCAGCATCCATCGGATGACCTTACGCATCTGACTCCTCCTCATATGACGGCACCGGATCAGGAGACGGCGCAGGAGAGGGCAGGTGTGGCCGCGGCGCCGTTGGCGGTGAAGCCGAACGTGGTGCTGCCGCCGGCCGCGATGGAGCCGTTGTAGGCCTCGTTGCGGACGGTCACGCCGGCTCCGGAGCCGGACCGCACGCCGTTCCACAGGCTGCTGATCGTCTGCCCGCCCGGCCACGTCCAGCCGACCGTCCAGCCGTTCACGGCGCCGTCGCCGGCGCGGACCGTGACAGTGGACTGGAAGCCGCCGGACCAGGAGTTCACGGTCTCCATCGTGGCCGTGCACGCACCGGTTCCCGGGGTGGGAGTGGGGGTGGGCGTCGGACTCGGCGACGGGGAGCTCGCGAACTGGGAGAAGAACTTCCACACCTCTGCCTTGGTCCAGGTCGTGACGCCGCTCTCGGCGTACGTCCCGTCCACCGGGCCGGGCATGTGACCGTTGTCGAACGCGGCCCAGACGACCGGATAGCCGTCCCGGCACCCCGAGTAGGTGGTGACGATGTGGCTCCGGCTCCCCGAGCTCGGCTCGGGAGGGTTCTGCGCGGTACAGCCGTTGTTGCGGACGAACCTGTCACGCAGCGACCGTCCCTGCGAGATGTTGAGCACCGTGTCCCCGATGCCGTGCAGCCCCATGTACGCGATGGGCTGAGTCCCGCCGCTGCACCCGCTGAGCTGCGCGCCGGAGAAGACCGCGACCGCGCGGAAGACCGTCGCCCGCGAGCACGCGAGCGAGAAGCTCATCCCGCCGCCGTAGCTGAAGCCGGTGGCGAAGCGCTGCGAGGTGTCGACGCAGAGATCCGCCTCGATGAGCCGGATCATGTCGTCGACGAAGGTGACGTCCTCGCCGTTGGCGTTCGCCCAGCCGTTGTTGAAGCCCTGGGGAGCGACGAAGATCGCGCCGTTGTTCGACAGCTGCCGGAGTCCGTAGAAGGACCAGGGGTACCCGCTGGTTCCGCCGGAGTCGACGTCGGTCGCGGTGCCGCCCCGCCAGTGGAAGCCGAAGATCAACCGGTAGGGGGTGTTGTTCTGGTAGTTGTCGGGCAGCCGGAGGATGAAGGAGCGGTTCTTGCCGCTGGTCTGGATCGACTGCGTGCCGCTCCTCAACGTCGGGGTCTTGCCGCATCCGGCGGTCGTCGCGAGGGCGCCGGCGGGCGCCGCCGCGCTGCCGGCGTCGCTGCTCATCGCCACACGACTCGTGGCCAGTACGAGAAGTGCCGCGACCGCGATCGCTCCGAAAAGGGAGCGGTGCCTGGACATCACGTAACTCCGATCATGGTGCCGATTCCGATGCGTCTGGACTGACAGATCGTGCGCTGCTCCCATGTCCGGCGGGAGCGGCGCGGGTGGTCGTGCCGGAGCGGCACGTGCGAGACAGCCGGCTCTGGCTAACAGCCGGCTCTGGCTACTGGAACGAAGCGTCGTCGATGGAGAAGCCGTCGGTGCCCGCCGCCGTCTCGACGTAGAAGGTGGCGCCGGTAAGCGTCCCGCTCCACGACACCGTCGCCGTGCCGGTGAGCCGGGTCCAGCCGCCGGAGTTCACCGGCGTCGCCGGCGTGAGCTGGAGGTAGCTCGTCGTACCGCCGGCGGTGAGCGCCAGGGTCGCCTTCGCGCTGGGCGTGCCGCTCTGCGACCGCACCCAGACGCTCGTGGTGTAGCTCCTGCCGTTGGTGAGCTTGGCGGTCACGTCCTGGGTGGTGCCGTTCCATGACGCCGTGCGCCCGGCGATGGACAGCGCCCGCGCGCCTCCGTGCACCGGGTCGGTGACGGACGACAGGGTTCCGCCGGACGTGCCCCAGGCCGTGGTGCCGCTCTCCATGTCGCCGTTGGCCAGCACATTCCCGCCGGTGCCGCCGGTGAACTGCCACCAGTTCACGTTGAACAGGTTGCCGCTGCCGCCGGTGTACCTGAAGTACAGGTCATGGGTGCCCGTCGCGCCGTTCACCGGGCAGGTGACCGTCGTCCACGTCTGCCAGCCGCCGGTGCCCGGCACGGTGCACGTCCCCGCCAGCGTGCCGTTGACGCCGTCCAGGCGGAGCTCGATCCGGCCACCGCTGGTCGCCGAGGCCACCCGCGCGCTGAAGGACGTCGCGCCGGAGCCGAAGGCGACGCCCTTGACCTTGACGTAGTCGCCGTTCTCGATCCACCCGACGTTCATGCCGCCCTCGCCGGCGGGTTCGGTCTCCACGCCGGACTCCCAGGCGATCGTCTCGGCCTCCTGGCGGACGTAGGGGTTCAACGTGCCCACCTGGGGCGCTCCGGCCGTGGTCATGTTGATCGTGGGGATGGTGCCGTCGGCGTTGTAGGTGAACTTCTCGACGGCCACCGAGCGGGTGAAGCCGCCCCCGCCCGGCAGGGCGCCGTTGTGGTAGAAGAAGTACGATCCGCCGTTGAAGTCGATGACGCCGGGGTGGTTGGTGAAGCTGCTGCCCTGCGTGGGCATGACCGTCCCGCGGTAGGTCCAGGGGCCGGTGGGGCCGGGGGCCGTCGAATAGCCGATGAACTCCGAGCAGCATTTCGCCGCGAAGACGTTGTAGTAGAGGCCGTTGCGCTTGTAGACCCAGGGACCCTCCTCGTACAGGGTCGGCCGGCTGGTGTCGCCGGTGCGGGTGCCGAAGCCCGCGGTGGTGAGCGGGATCTGGCTGGGGCTGCCGGAGTACGAGATCATGTCGGCGTTGAGCCTGACGTACCAGAGGTTGGGGTTGCCCCAGTACAGGTAGGCCTGCCCGTTGTCGTCGATGAAGACCGTCGGGTCGATCTCTCCGTTCCTGACGAGAGGGCGGCCGATGGCATCCGTGAAGGGCCCGGTGGGGCTGTTGGAGACCCCGACGCCGATGGCCATCTGGCCGCTCGCCCGGTCCTTCACCGGGACGTACCAGTAGAACTTGCCGTTCCGGTGGACGGCCTGGCCCGCCCACGCGTCCGCGCTCGCCCAGCTGAAGGTGGCCACGCTCATCGGCGAGCCGTGGTCGGTCCAGTTCACCATGTCGGCGGACGACCAGACCCGCCACTCCTTCATGGTGAAGTACGTCGAGCCGTCCTCGTCGTGTCCCGTGTAGAGGTAGACGCGGCCGTCGTGCACCAGTGGCGCCGGGTCGGCGGTGTAGATCGTCTGGACGATCGGGTTGTCCGCCCTGGCCGTGCCCGGGATCACCATCACGGCGCAGAGCAGCGCAAGGATCGCCGGCACACCGCGCCGTGCCATGACGCCCAGCCTCGCCATGACGCCGAACTGGAGGGGGGATGCGACTTTCATGGTCACCTTCCGGAGCCGGGCGGACATGGGGGTGCGGGCGCGGTGTGTCAGGTGCGGGTCCAGCGCTGGTTGGCGCCCCCGTGGCAGGAGTAGAGCTGGAGCCGGGTGCCGTTGGCGGTGCTCTGGCCCACGGCGTCCAGGCACAGGCCGGACTGCACGCCGGTGATGGTGCCGTCGGCGTTCAGGCGCCATTTCTGGTTGGCGCCGCCGTGGCAGGAGTAGATCTGGATGCCGGCGCCGTTGCCGGTGCCGGCCGCGTCGAGGCACTTGTCGCCGTAGACCCTGAGCTCACCGGCCGAGGTGGCGGCCCACTGCTGGTTGCCGCGCCCGTTGCAGTCCCACAACTGCACCGCGGTGCCGTCGGCGGTGGCGGCGCCGGGCACGTCCAGGCAACGCCCGGAGCCGACTCCCTTGATCTGCCCCCCGGGTGGTGGCGTCGGCGTCGTGGTGGACGAGCCGCCGTCCAGTCCGAAGAAGCGGATGGCGTGCGCGGCCATCCCCGCTCGCGGCAGGTCGTGGCCGGCTCCGGTGATGGTGTACGCCTCGACCTGCCCGGAGCCGAAGACTCGCCGGGTCCATCCGGACTGCGGGCTGTCGGTGGAGGCCGGGGTCTGGCCCAGCCCGTGCACGTTGGTCCACTGGTCGACCTCCTCCTGCAGCATCGTGTACGGCAGCACGGAGTCGGCGGTGCCGTGCCAGGCCATCACGCGCGGGCGGGGCCCGGTGTAGCCGGGGTAGGCGTTCCTGACCAGGTCACCCCACTGCTGCGGTGTCTTGTCGCCGCACCCGGCGGGGCCGAGGCAACCGTAGGGAACCCCCGCGAACGGCGCGCCGGCCTTGAACACGTCCGGGTACGTGGCGAGCAGGTTGTTGGTCTCCATGGCGCCGGAGGAGAAGCCGGTGGCGAACACCCGCTCCGGGTCGCCGTTGTAGCGTTGCAGCACGTAGGCCGTCATGGAGACGATCGACACCGGGTCGCTGCCGCCACCGTGGCGCAGGGCCTCGTTCGACCACACGTCGAAGCAGTTCGACAGGCCGTTGGCGCTCTTGTTCGCCTGCGGGTAGATGACGATGAAGCCGTACCGGTCGGCCAGCGAGGCGAACTCGGTGCCCTGGTGGAAGCCCGTGGCCCAGCCGTTGCAGCCGTGCATCGCCACCAGGACTCCCGGGCGGGGCGCCACCGTGTCCGGGACGTAGAGGTACATCCGCAGACCGCCGGGGTTGGCGCCGAAGCTCGTCACTTCGGTCAGGACCGCCGCCGACGCTCTCGGCGCAGCCGTGAGGAACATGGTCAGAGCAGTGGCCACCGCCGTGATCAGAGCCGTCAGCGCGGCTCCGATGCCCGCGTACCGCGTAGGGGGTTCGCTTCGCTTCATTGGTTCGCCTCTCCGCTGTTAGCGCTAACAAACCGCTGGCCTGGTCGAGCTCCCTCGGGCCGGTGGAGGTGGTGGCGGGACGGAGCAAACACGAGGCAGAAAGGTACTGTCAAGAGCGCCGTAGATTGCGGCGACCGGAGGAGACAGCCGCCGGGTGTGCTCACCTCGAACTTTCGAGTCCGGCCGCCGTCGATCAGCGAGAGCGTCGCCGTGAAACTTTCATGCACCCGCCACCCGGCGGGCCCGGCCGAAACTTTCAACGGCACAGGTCGCGTATTCAGCCAGGACAACCGGTGCAGATAGCAGCATGCGTCACCGAAAGTTTTCACTGAATCCTTGACAACTTTCGGCGAGATTCCCACACTGAGTGCCCGAGGTGATCTCCCTTACCGGCTCGGTGGTGCTCAGCAGGGGGACTGCCGTCCCGACGCCTGTGGTGTGCGTCCCCACCTGGACGCGGCATCGGTCCCGCGGGTGTGTCCCGCATGATCCTTTCCCCATGATTCGCATACGGAGGCTCAAGCATGCGTCTCAACGCCATGTCCCCACCTACCGCCAGGCGGCCGCTCGACGCGGGCCGCCGGGCGCTGGTCGCCGGTGCGCTCGGCGCGCTCGGCCTGATCACGGCACTGGCGACGGCGATCCCGGCCGATGCCGCGGAGAGCACGCTCGGCGCGGCCGCCGCGCAGAGCGGCCGCTACTTCGGCACCGCCATCGCCGCGGGCAGGCTCGGCGACTCCACCTACACGACGATCGCCAATCGCGAGTTCAACATGGTGACGGCCGAGAACGAGATGAAGATCGACGCCACCGAGCCCAACCCGGGGCAGTTCAACTTCTCCGCCGGGGACCGGGTCTACAACTGGGCTGTGCAGAACGGCAAGCGGGTGCGCGGGCACACCCTGGCCTGGCACAACCAGCAGCCGAACTGGATGCGGTCGATGGAGGGCAGCTCGCTGCGCCAGGCGATGATCAACCACATCAACGGCGTCATGGGGCACTACAAGGGCAAGATCTACGCCTGGGACGTGGTCAACGAGGCCTTCGCCGACGGCAACTCCGGCGGCCGGCGTGACTCCAACCTCCAGCGCACCGGCAACGACTGGATCGAGGTGGCCTTCCGCACCGCGCGCGCCGCCGACCCGGCCGCCAAGCTGTGCTACAACGACTACAACATCGACAACTGGAGCTGGGCCAAGACGCAGGGCGTCTACAACATGGTCAGGGACTTCAAGGCCCGCGGTGTGCCGATCGACTGCGTCGGCCTGCAGTCGCACTTCAACAGCAACAGCCCCTACAACAGCAACTACCGCACGACCATCCAGAGCTTCGCCGCGCTGGGGGTCGACGTGCAGATCACCGAGCTGGACATCCAGGGCGGCTCGGCCACCACGTACGCCAACGTCGTCAACGACTGCCTGGCGGTGCCGCGCTGTACCGGCATCACGGTCTGGGGGGTTCGCGACACCGACTCCTGGCTCGGCGCCGGCGCCGCCCCGTTGCTCTTCGACGGCAACGGCAACAAGAAGCCCGCCTACACCTCGGTGCTCAACGCGCTCAACGGCGGCAGCACGACGCCGACGCCCGGCCCGGGCGGCGCCGGAGAGATCAAGAGCACGGCCTCCGGCCGCTGCGTGGACGTGCCCAACGCCAGCACCACCGACGGCACCGCGGTGCACCTGTGGGACTGCAACGGCCAGAGCAACCAGCGGTGGACGCAGACCACGGCCGGGGAGCTGAAGTACGGCGACAAGTGCCTGGACGCCGGGGGCACAGGCAACGGCGCCAAGATCCAGATCTACTCCTGCTGGGGTGGCGACAACCAGAAGTGGCGCGTCAACTCCGACGGCACGATCGTGGGCGTACAGTCCGGGCTGTGCCTCGACGCCGTCGGCGCCGGCACCGGCAACGGTACGGGGCTGCAGCTGTACAGCTGCTGGGGCGGCGCCAACCAGAAGTGGACCTACACCCCGAACACCGCGTGAGCCTCACCGACGGGTCGCCCCGGCGCCTGGGCCGGCCGGCCCGGACCGGCTCGACCCGCTGACCGAACCCCCTGTGCGACCCTCCCTCGGCTCCGGTGGGGAGACCGAGGGAGGGTGAGCCACGCCCGGCCGCAACGGCCGGGCGTGGCTCGACAAGGTTGTCAGGCGGCCGTCACACGCCCGTGATCGTCCACACTGGTTGTTGGTGCTGTTGTTCGGCGCCCACATGGCCACGGTGGACCCGGCGGTGCTGTTGCCCATGCCGTCCAGCGCGGTGCCGGTGCCCCGGTTGATGATCTGGTTGCGGCCGTTGCCCGTGCTGTTGAGGCGCCACTGCTGGTTGGCGCCGCCGCTCCAAGCCGCCTGCCGGGCACTGGCGCCGTTGGCGGAGTTGCCCCAGCTGTCGATCACCATGCCGTTGGCGCGGTTGACGATGCGGTACCAGCCACCGCCCAGGTCCACCAGCTGCCACTGCAGGTTGGCACTGCCGTCGTAGCTCCACTGCTTGACCACCGAGCCGGAGGCGACGGTGCCGCCGCTGTCCAGCACCAGACCGGTGGTGACGTTCGTGATCCGTACGTGGCTCGCCGGCGTGCCGGACGCGGTCATGCGGTACGTGCGCCCGGCTTGGCCGGTCAGCGCGATGACGTCGGACTCGGGTCTGGTGACGCTGACGGCGCCGCCGGTCGCGGCGTCGGCCACCTGGAAGGTTCCGGTGAACATGCGGCCGCGCACCTTGACCGTCCCGTCGCGGTCGAACCTGATGAGAACCTCGGTGGCCCCGCCGGAGCTCCACGTGATGTCCACGGTGTGGCCACCGCGCCCCCGAAGACCCAGCACCTTGCCGTTCGGCCAGGCCGGCGGCAGCGCCGGCAGCACGTGCAGCTCGCCGTTGTGGCTGTGCAGCAGCATCTCGGCGATACCGGCCGTGGCGCCGAAGTTGCCGTCGATCTGGAACGGGGGATGCAGGTCGAACATGTTCGGCGCCAGCCGGTCCGTCCGCACCAGGAGGCGGAGCAGCGCGTGCGCCCGGCCGCCCTCCTCCATCCGCGCCCAGTAGTTGATCTTCCAGGCCAGTGACCAGCCGGTCCCGTCGTCCCCGCGCAGTTCGAGGGTGCGCCGCGCGGCGGTGTACAGCCCCGGGGTGCCGCGTTTGGTGATCTGGTTGCTGGGATGCAGGCCGTACAGGTGGGAGACGTGCCGGTGGGCGGGCTCGGTCTCGACCCAGTCGTACAGCCACTCCTGGATGTTGCCGCGCGAGCCGGTCGTCATCGGCGGGAGCCGGTCGCGGGCGGCCAGGACCCGCGCCCGGAAGTCGGCGTCCACGCCGAGCGCCTGGCCGGCCTGGGCGCAGCCGTTGAACAGGTCACGCAGGATCTGGTTGTCCATCGTGGGGCCGGCGCAGACGCTGACGCCCGCGTGGTGGGCCAGTTCCGGGGAGTTCGACGGGTTCGTGACCAGATACCGGAGGTTCGGCTCCTCCACGAGGGTCTCGAGGAAGAACTGCGCGGCGCCTTTCATGGCCGGGTAGTACTGCCGGAGGAACTCCAGGTCGCCGGTGAAGGTGTAGTGGTCCCAGACGAGGGTGGCCAGCCACGCGCCGCCGGTCTGCCACATGCCCCAGAACGCGCCGTCGACGACCGACGTCCCCCGCCACGCGTCGGTGTTGTGGTGGGTCACCCAGCCGCCGGCGCCGTACTGCACACGGGCCGTCCGGGCGCCGCTGACCGCCAGCTCGCCGAGCATCTTGAACACCGGCTCGTAGCACTCCGGCAGGTTCGTCGTGTCGGCGGGCCAGTAGTTCATCGGCAGGTTGGCGTTGATGGTGTACTTCGAGTCCCAGGCCGGCGTCAGCGAATCGTTCCAGATGCCCTGCAGGTTGGCGGGCTGGGTGCCTGGACGGGAGGAACTGATCAGCAGGTAACGGCCGAACTGGAACAGCAGCGCCGAGAACTGCGGGTCATCGGTGTTCGCGTGCTGGGCGATCCGCACGTCGGTCGGCTGGTCGGCCGCCGCGGTACGGCCGAGGTCGAGCGTCGTGCGCCCGAACAGCCGCTGGTAGTCGGCCACGTGCCGGCCGCGCAGGTCGTCGTAGGCCCGGCCGGTGGCCGCGTCGAGATGGCGCCGCGCGATGCCCTGGTAGTCGCCGCCGACATTCTGGAAGTTCACGTAGCTGGAGCCGATGGAGACCAGCAGCGTCACGCTGTTCGCGGCCCTGACCTGGAGGGTGCCGCCGGAGCTGGTGACGCTGCCGCCGTCGGCGACGGCCCGGGCCAGCGCCAGGAACCGCACCGAGCCGGCCACTCCTTCCATGTCGCCCGAGACGCCGTCGAGTGCGACCGTGGTCGCGTCCGGGCTGGAGCGCGTCGTCCGCTGCGGGCTGTCGAACGTCGCGGAGAACGTGATCGAGCCCGGCCGGTCGGCGGTCAGGCGGACGGCGATCACCTGGTCCGGCGCGCTCGCGAGCGCCTCGCGCCGGTACCGCACGCCGTTCTGCAGGTAGGACACGACCGTGGTGGCGGTGGTCAGGTCGAGGTAGCGGTTGTACTCCGAGACCCCGGCGGCGCTGCCGAGGCCGAGCCGTAGATTGCCGACGGTCTGGTAGGCCAGCTGGCCCACCGGGTTTCCCCGCAGGTTCTGGTCGATCAGTGTCTGGGCCTGGCTCCACTGGTTCTGGAAGACCAACTGCCGGATCTGCCCCAGCGCCGCCGCGCCCCGGGGGTTGCTCTGGTCGTACGGGCCCCCGGCCCAGACGGTGTCCTCGTTGAGCTGCAACCGCTCGGTGTCGACGTTGCCGAACACCATGGCGCCCAGGCGGCCGTTGCCGATCGGGAGCGCCCGCAGCCAGTCCGAGCCGGCGCTCTCGTCGTACCACAGGGCCAGGTCGTTGGCGGCGCTCACCTGGGGAGGGGGCACCGAGCCGGCCCGGGCGGCGGCCGTCCACTGCAACGGCAACATCGCGGCGCCGGCTCCGGCCGCGCCGAATCTCAACACTTGCCTGCGCGATAAATCAGCCATCTCGACTCTCGTTCCCTACGGGGTTGTGGTCGGTCCGCTGGACGACGTCCGCGTGGCGGGCATCGTCCGTCAGCCGACCCGTACGAGTTGCCCTTGCTGGTTGGCGCCGTCCCAGTCGTCGTACTGGACGATGTCGGCGCCGTCGGCGGTGGAGGCGCCCTGCACCTCGGCTGCTTCGTACGAAGGTCTCGACCATGTGGGCGGGGGGTTCCACGGCGACGCGATGACGGTCGCGCCGGGTTCGACGGCCGGCGGCGTGGCCGCGAGGACCGGCAGGGCTCCCATGGTCGCCAGGACGGTTCTCCGGCTCAGCGATCTTCGGTCGACCGGGTCGTGCGTCACGTCTCCTCCTTGGGGTCGGTCGCCGGCACGCGCCGCTCCCGGCCCCCGGGCTCGGGCTGTCCTGCTTCCGTGATGGTTTCGGGGCAGCTGAAGGTGCCGTTGAGCGTCGCCTCGGCCTACCGGGGGCGAGCATGACAGCCGTGTGGTGGGAGTTCTTCGCCGTCCTGGCACCCGGGCATCACGGACGAGTGGGGACCACCTGGGAGCGCCGTTCGTTCGCGTTAACGTCTCTGCAGGAAGGTAAAGCCGTCCCTGTGGCTCGTCAACAGCGCCCGGGGAAGAAACTTAATTAAGATCAAGTACGCTGCCGATCACCCCGCTGAGCACCGGTAAGCCCGTCGGCGAGGGGCTGGTCGGCGCTCGGGGCCAGGCAGGAAGCGAACCGCCCCAGGTCGCGTGAGCACGGTTCGAGCCAGCAAGTTAACCCGCACTTGGTCGCAAATTACCCTGTTGCCAAGCCGCAACTTCTGTGAAACTTTCACATGCACGGGCGGTGCGGCGCGATCTCCCTGGGCGCGAAACTCCAGGCGGGAAGGCGTTCCGGCGGCAACGCCCGGTCGGCGAAGGGTGACCCTCGTTGACGCCGGGCCGGACCGTCGGATGTACTCCGCGACAACGCGCTCGACAAAGCAGGCCACACAGCTCCAGGCAGGAGGATGTTAGCGCTAACAGATCGCGTGGCCCATCTGTTCTAGTCAAGGAGCCCTGGATGTCCCCCCTCATCCCCGGTAACGGCACAGGACGCACCGTCCGCCGGCATGCCCTGGCCCCGGGTGATCTCACCTACGAATTGTTAGCGCTAACAAGCCGCCCGAGCGCGGCAGCCCCGCGCCGACAACCATGGGCGACCTCTCCGAGGGCCTGACCCGGTGAACACGTGACCGGCGGCGGCCGGTCACCACCCCCCACCCCCAAGGAGCACCGCATGTCCTTGAGCCGTCGTCAGCTCTTTCAGGCCGCGGGCGCGACCGCCGCGCTCTCGGTCGCCGGCCAGGTGGCCGGCACATCCCCCGCGCTGGCCGCACTCCCCTGGGCCAGACCCGACATCGGCGTCTCGGCCTACGAGTTCGACCTCGGCCAGGTGCGGCTGACCTCCGGTCGCCTGCTGGACAACCAGAACCGCACCCTCAGCTACCTGCGCTTCGTCGATGTCGACCGGCTCCTGTACGTCTTCCGGGCCAATCACCGGCTGTCCACCAACGGCGCGGCGGCCAACGGCGGCTGGGACGCGCCCAGCTTCCCGTTCCGGTCCCACATGCAGGGCCACTTCCTGACGGCGTGGGCGCATGCCTACGCCGTGCTCGGCGACACCACCTGCCGGGACAAGGCCGATCGCATGGTGGCCGAGCTGGCCCGATGCCAGGCGAACAACGGCGCCGCCGGGTTCACCAGCGGCTACCTGTCCGGTTTCCCCGAGTCGGACATCACGGCCGTGGAGAACCGCACCCTGACCAACGGCAACGTGCCGTACTACTGCATCCATAAGACCCTGGCCGGGCTGCTGGACGCCTGGCGGCTGATCGGCAACACCCAGGCCAGGACCGTGCTGCTGGCCCTGGCAGGGTGGGTGGACGCACGCACGTCGCGACTCAGCTCAAGCCAGATGCAGGCCATGCTCGGCACCGAGTTCGGCGGCATGAACGCCGTGCTGACGGACCTGTACCAGATGACCGGCGACTCCCGCTGGCTGACCACGGCCCGGCGGTTCGACCACGCGGCCGTGTTCGATCCGCTGGCCACGGGCCAGGACCGGCTCAACGGGCTGCACGCCAACACGCAGGTGCCCAAGTGGATCGGGGCGGCCCGCGAGTACAAGGCGACGGGCACGACCCGCTACCGCGACATCGCCGCCAACGCCTGGTCCATCACCGTCGGCGCGCACACGTACGTGAACGGCTCCAACAGCCAGGCCGAGCACTTCCGCGCCCCCAACGCGATCGCCGCCCACCTGACCAGGGACACCGGCGAGGCGTGCAACACCTACAACATGCTCAAGCTGACCAGGGAGCTGTGGCAGCTGTCGCCGGACCGGGCCGACTACTTCGACTACTACGAGAACGCCCTGCTCAACCACCTACTTGGGCAGCAGAACCCGGCGGACGCACACGGGCACGTCACCTACTTCACCCCGCTCAACCCCGGCGGACGGCGGGGTGTCGGCCCGGCCTGGGGCGGAGGCACCTGGAGCACGGACTACAACTCCTTCTGGTGCTGCCAGGGCACCGGGATCGAGACCAACACCAAGCTGATGGACTCGATCTACTTCCACAACGGCACCACCCTGTTCGTGAACCTGTTCGTGCCCTCCACGCTCGACTGGAGCCAGCGCGGCATCACGGTCACCCAGACGACCTCCTATCCGGTCGGCGACACCACGTCGTTGCAGGTCACCGGTAACGCGAGCGGATCGTGGACGATGCGCGTCCGCATCCCGGCCTGGACCCAGGGCGCGACGATCAGCGTCAACGGAGCCCAGCAGGACATCGCCACCACGCCGGGCACCTACGCCGACCTCACCCGGCCGTGGGCGCCGGGCGACACCGTGACCGTGCGGCTGCCCATGCGGGTGGTCATGAAGGCCGCCAACGACAACCCCGCCGTGCAAGCCGTCACCTACGGACCGGTCGTGCTGTCGGGCGACTACGGCAACACCAGCCTGTCGTCGGCCCCCGCCCTGACCCCTTCCTCGATCACCCGGACCAGCACGTCCTCCCTGACCTTCACGGCCACGGCCAACGGGGCGTCGGTGCGGCTGGCGCCGTTCCACGACGCTCACGACCACAACTACGTCGTCTACTGGAACACCGGCGGCCAGGGCGGTACCGGCGCGGCGAGCTTCCGGCTGATCAACGCGGCCAGCGGGCTGGCCCTCGGCATCCAGAACATGTCCACCACCGACGGCGGCCTGGCCCTCCAGTGGACCGACAACGGCACCGCCGACCACGACTGGGTCCCGGTCGTCGACGGCAGTGCCCTGCGGTTCCGCAACGTGAACAGCGGCAAGGTGCTCGGTGTCGAGAACATGTCGACCGCCGACAACGCCCGGGTGCTCCAGTGGGGTGACACCGGCACCGCCGACCACCGCTGGACGATCACCGACGTCGGCGACGGCTCCGTCAAGATCCGCAACGTCCACAGCGCCAAGCTGCTCGGCATCCAGAACGGCTCGACGGCCAGCGGCGCCCAGGCGGTCCAGGACTCCGACAACGGCAGCCCCGACAACCAGTGGCGGTTCGTGCCGAACGGCGCGCGGCGTATCCAGAACGTGGGCACCGGGATGGTGCTCGGCGTCACCGGCATGTCCACGGCCGACGGGGCGCTCGTCGTCCAGTGGGGCGACACCGGCACCGCCGACCACCTGTGGACGGCGGTCGTGGACACCGGCGGCTACCTGCGGCTGCGCAACTCCCACAGCCAGAAGGTGCTGGGCGTGGAGAACATGGGCACCGCCTCCGGGTCGCGCGTCGTGCAGTGGGCCGACAACGGCACCGCCGACCACCGCTGGCGGCTGCGCTACGGGTCGGGCGCCGCCTTCCGCATCCAGTGCGCGAACGGCGGACGGGTCCTCGGCCTCGGCGGCACCGCGCAGGGCGCGCAGGTCGTGCTCGCCGACGACAACGGCGCGAACAACAATCTCTGGAGGTTCCTGTGAGACGCCTGCTCGCGGTTCTGTCGTCCCTGCTTCTTGTGGGCGTGCTCCTCACGCCCCAGGCGTCGGCCGCGACGGTCGACACCAACGCGTGGTACGTCCTGGTCAACCGCAACAGCGGCAAGGCCCTGGACGTCTACAACCTCGCCACCAACGACGGCGCCCGCATCACCCAGTGGACCCGCAACAACGGCAACCAGCAACAATGGCAGTTCGTCGACTCCGGCGGCGGCTACTACCGCATCAAGTCCCGCCACTCCGGCAAGGTCCTCGACGTCTACAACTTCTCCACCGCCAACGGCGGCGCGATCGTGCAATGGGCCGACGGCAACGGCACCAACCAGCAGTGGCGGCTGGCCGACAGCTCCGACGGCCACGTGAGGTTCATCTCGCGCCACAGCAACAAGGCCCTGGAAGTGCAGGGCGCCGCCACCGCCGACGGCGCCAACGTCGTCCAGTACGACGACTGGGGCGGCGCCAACCAGCAATGGCAGCTCGTCCAGGTCGGCACCGACCCGAACCCGGGGGGCACCTACACCAACCCGGTCGTCTGGCAGGACTTCGCCGACGGCGACATCATCCGGGTCGGTGACGCCTACTACTACTCGGCCTCCACGATGCACTACTCGCCGGGCGCGCCGATCCTGCGCTCCTACAACCTGGTCGACTGGGAGTACGCCGGCCATTCGGTCCCGAGGCTCGACTTCAACTCCGGCGCCTACGACCTCAACGGCGGCCGGGCGTACGTGAAGGGCATCTGGGCCTCCACCCTGAATTACCGGCCCAGCAACAGCACCTACTACTGGATCGGCTGCGTCGAGTTCAACCGCACCTACGTCTACACCGCCTCCGCCGTCGACGGCACCTGGACCAAACGCTCGCAGATCAACAACTGCTACTACGACGCCGGCCTGCTGATCGACAGCAACGACACCATGTACGTCGCCTACGGCAACGGCACCATCAGCGTCGCCCAGCTCTCGCCCGACGGGCTCAGCCAGGTGCGCGCCCAGCAGGTGTTCCAGACCCCGAGCAGCGTCGGCACCCTGGAAGGCGCCCGCTTCTACAAGCGCAACGGCTACTACTACATCTGGCTGACCCGCCCCGCCAACGGCCAGTACGTGCTCCGCTCGACCTCCCCGTGGGGCCCGTACGAGATGCGCCAGGTCCTGCTCGACATGCCCGGCCCCATCGCCGGCGGCGGCGTCCCGCACCAGGGCGGGCTCGTCCAGACCCAGAACGGCGACTGGTACTACATGTCGTTCGTCGACGCCTACCCCGGCGGCCGCGTCCCGGCCCTCGCACCGATCACCTGGACCGGCGACTGGCCGACCGTGCAGACCGTCAACGGCGCCTGGGGAACCACCTACCCCAAGCCGAACATCCAGACCAGCCGCACCGTCGCCCCCATGATCGGCCCCGACACCTTCACCTCCGCCGGCCTCGGTCACCGCTGGGAGTGGAACCACAACCCCGACACCACCCGCTTCTCCACCGGCAACGGCCTGCGCCTGCAGACCGCGACCGTCACCGGCGACCTCTACAACGCCCGCAACACCCTGACCCACCGCATCCAGGGCCCGTCCTCGACGGCGACGATCGAGCTCGACTACGCGCAGATGGCGAACGGCGACCGTGCCGGGCTGGCCATGCTGCGCGACCAGTCGGCCTGGATCGGCGTCAAACGCGACAACGGCGTCAACCGGGTCGTGATGACCAACGGCCTGACCATGAACAGCTCCTGGCAGACCACCGGCACCGGCACCGAGGCGGCGAGCGCGAACATCTCCGGCGGCCGCATCTGGTTGCGGGTCAACGCCGACATCCGGCCCGGTTCGGGCAGGCAGGCCCGCTTCTCGTACAGCACCGACGGCACCACCTTCATCAACCTCGGCCCGGCCTTCACGTTGAACAACGCCTGGCAGTTCTTCATGGGCTACCGCTTCGGGATCTTCAACTACGCCACCCAGTCCCTCGGCGGCGCGGTCACCGTAAGCCGCTTCGACCTCACCACCCCCTGACCCGACCCGTCGACAGATGAATCGGAGGAACCTCGTGAAGTCCAGATCCCTGGCCGTCCTCGCGACGGTCGCCACCTTACTGGCGAGCCTGTTCATCGCCCTTCAGACGCAGTCCGCCCACGCGGCCACCGTCGACACCAACGCCTGGTACGTCCTGGTCAACCGCAACAGCGGCAAGGCCCTGGACGTCTACAACCTCGCCACCAACGACGGCGCCCGCATCACCCAGTGGACCCGCAACAACGGCAACCAGCAACAATGGCAGTTCGTCGACTCCGGCGGCGGCTACTACCGCATCAAGTCCCGCCACTCCGGCAAGGTCCTCGACGTCTACAACTTCTCCACCGCCAACGGCGGCGCCATCGTGCAATGGGCCGACGGCAACGGCACCAACCAGCAGTGGCGGCTGGCCGACAGCTCCGACGGCCACGTGAGGTTCATCTCGCGCCACAGCAACAAGGCCCTGGAAGTGCAGGGCGCCGCCACCGCCGACGGCGCCAACATCGTCCAGTACGACGACTGGGGCGGCGCCAACCAGCAATGGCAGCTCGTCCAGGTCGACGGCGGCAACCCGAGCCCGACACCCACGCCCACGCCGACCGGTACGTGCGATCTTCCGTCGTCATACCGCTGGACCTCGACAGGCCCGCTGGCGACCCCGAAGTCGGGCTGGGTCTCGCTCAAGGACTTCACCGTCGCCCCCTTCAACGGCCGGCACCTCGTCTACGCCACGACCCACGACACCGGCACGAGATGGGGCTCGATGAACTTCAGCCTCTTCACCAACTGGTCCGACATGGCCTCGGCCAGCCAGAACACCATGTCCTCCTCG
>NZ_JBQQCB010000143.1:0-23685 GCF_052246675.1 Nonomuraea sp. KM90
CCCTGGCCATGGCCGCAGCGGTGGCCGAGGCCGTGGCATCGGGCTCGGTGGCGGGCGCGGTCGAGGCGGCGCTGGCCGTCCTGCCCGAGGACACCGCCATCGGCCACAACGCCCGCCTGGCGCTGGCCGTCGCGCGGAAGGCGGGCGACCCGTTCGGCGCGATCCCCGCGCTCGACGGCGCCCTGCTCGACCACGTCTACAGCTACGGCGTGGGCGCCGCGCAGACGGTGCCCGTGGCGCTGGCGCTGGCCGAGGTGTCCGGCGGCGAGCTGGGCAGGGCCGTGCCCGCCGCGGCGTGCCTGGCCTCGCTGGCCGACTCGGCGCCCGCGCTCACGGGGGCGCTGGCCGGGGCCTGCGGCGGGTACGAGGCGATCCCGGAGGGGTGGACCGCCTCGACCCGTACGCTGGCCGGTTGTTGCCTGCCTGATCTGGCGGGCCGAGATTTGATCCAACTATTGGAGGACATAGCATGACGCCGCTTGAAGACAGGGCCACCGGCTGCGTGGCGGGGGCGGCGGTCGGTGACGCGCTGGGCGGCGCGACCGAGGGCTGGACTCCCGAGCAGATCGTGCAGCGGTACGGGGGCCGCGTCGAGGGCATCGTGCCGCCGTTCAACGAGGACTGGCGCAACGCCCGCCCCATCGCCCCGTACCACAAGGGCGACGGCCACATCACCGACGACACCTTGATGACGCACGCCCTGATCCGCGTGTACGAGAAGGCCGGCGGTCACCTGGACGCCTACTCGATGGCCGAGCACCTGGTGCCCGAGCTGATGGGCGAGCGGCGGTGGATCCCCGAGCTGGAGGCCGAGGCGCTGCCGCTGCAGCGGATCTTCCTGGCCGAGAAGTGGATCGTGGCCCGCCTGCACTACGGGCACGCCGACCCGCGCGAGGCCGGCGTCGGCAACATCGTGAACTGCGGCGCCGCCATGTACGTCGCCCCCGTCGGCATCGTCAACGCCGCCGACCCCGACGCCGCCTACGCCGAGGCCGTCGACCTGGCCGGGGCGCACCAGTCCAGCTACGGCCGCGAGGCCGCGGGCGTCATGGCCGCCGCCGTCGCCGAGGCCATGCGGCCGGGCGCCACCGCCGACTCCGTGGTGGCGGCCTGCCTGCGCCTGGCCAAGGACGGCACCCGGGCCGCCATCGAGGCGGTCTGCGAGACCGCGGCCGGGCTGGGGCACTGGGACGGCTCGTTCGAGGCGCTGCGCGCCGCCGTCCGGCCCTTCGACACGGTCGCCGACACCTACCGCGACCAGGGGCTGGGGGCGCGCCGGCCGAGCCGGGTGCACAGCATCGAGGAGCTGCCGCTGGCGCTCGGGTTCCTGGTGATCGCCAAGGGCGACTTCCGCGACACGGTGCTGGGCGGGGTGAACTACGGGCGCGACGCCGACTCGATCGCCTCCATGGGGGGCGCCATCGCGGGCGCGCTCGGCGGGCTGGCCTCCGTGCCGCCGGAGTGGGTGGAGAAGGTGGCGGCGGCCAGCCGTACGGACCTGGTGGCTCCCGGGCTCGCGATCGCCGGGGTGGCGCGCCGGGTGCACGCCGACGACCTCGTACGGCGCCGCGCCCACGAGTCCGCCTTCGCCGACCTCGACCACGCATGACCACCGGCACCCGCGCGACGCGCATGATCCACCGCACCCGCACCCGATTCGAGGAGCGCGCATGATCCGCCTCACCTGGGTGCAGCCGGAGGACCTCGTCGGGCACGAGCTGCGCCAGGCCGCCGAGGACGGCCGCGACGTGAGCGAGATCGCCGCCCGGTGGCACGCGGCGGGCGGCCACGACGCCCCGCCGCGCGCCGGCGCCTCCGAGCCGGGCGCCGCGCGGCTGCGCGGCCTGGCGGAGGAGCTGCTGGACGAGCTGGCCGCCGTCCCGTCCCCGCTGCCCGAGCCGTCGGACCTGGCGGGCATCATCGCGGCCTGCCCCGACTGGCCGGAGCCGCGCCCCCGGGAGGTCGCCGTCGACCCCGGCCGGGTGCTGGGCGCGTGGCTGGGCCGGGCGGCCGGCTGCGTGCTCGGCAAGCCGGTCGAGAAGATCCCGCGCGCGGGCATCAGGCAGATCGCCGAGGCCACCGGCAACTGGCCCATCCGCGGCTGGTTCACCGCGAAGGGCCTGCCGGACGACATCGCCCGCCGCTGGCCGTGGAACCGCCGCAGCGCCGTCAACTCCCTGGCCGAGAACATCGACGGCGTCCCCGAGGACGACGACCTCAACTACCCGCTGCTGGCGCTGTCGGTCCTGGAGCGCCACGGGCGCGCGTTCACCACCGAGGACGTGGCCCGGCTGTGGCTGGACGAGCTGCCCGCGGGCCGTACGTTCACCGCCGAGCGCGTCGCGTACCGCAACCTCCTGGACGGCGTCGAGCCCCCGGCCACGGCCACCTACCGCAACCCGTTCCGCGAGTGGATCGGCGCGCTGATCAGGACCGACGTCTACGGCTGGGTCAATCCCGGCGACCCGGCCACGGCGGCCGAGCACGCCTGGCGCGACGCCCGGCTCACGCACACCGCCAACGGGATCTACGGGGCCATGTTCGCGGCCGCGATGTGCGCCGCCTCGATGGTCGCCGGTTCGGCGGAGGAGGTCGTGCGGGCGGGGCTGTCCGTGGTGCCGCGGGGCTCGCGGTTGCACGAGGCCGTACGCCTGGCCGTCGCCGACGCCGCCCGCGAGGACGACTTCGAGCGCGTCATCGACCTGCTCCACGAGCGCCACGGCAACCTGCACTGGGTGCACACGATCAACAACGCGGCCCTCGTCGCCGCCACGCTGATCCACGGCCGGGGCGACTTCACCGCCACGATCGCCGGGGCGGTGGCCGGCGGCTGGGACACCGACTCCGCCGGGGCCACGGCCGGGTCCGTCGCGGGCGCGCTGAACGGCGGGGTGCCGGAGCGGTGGCGCATGCGTGACAGCCTGGCCAGCAGCCTGACCGGCTTCGACGGGGTGGGTCTTGCCGCCCTGGCGGCGCGTACACAGGAGATGATGAAGTCATGATCTCGGTTTTCGGCAGCGCCAACATGGACCTCGTCGCCTACGTCTCCGAAGCCCCCAAACTGGGCGAAACGGTCACCGGCCACCGGTTCCGCACCGTGCCCGGCGGCAAGGGCGCGAACCAGGCGATCGCCGCCGCCCGCGCGGGCAGCGAGGTGGCGTTCCTGGGGGCGGTGGGCGACGACGGGTTCGGCGCGGAGATGCGCGCCACGCTGGCTGAGGCCGGGGTCGACGTGCGCGGGCTGCGCCAGGTGCCCGGGCCCAGCGGCATCGCGCACATCGTGGTGGACGACACCGGCGGCAACTCGATCATCGTCGTCCCCGGCGCGAACGGCACCGTCACCGGCCCCTCGGGCGAGGACCTGGCCGCGATTGCCAGGTCACAGGTGCTGCTGCTCCAGCTGGAGCTGCCGATGGCGGCGGTCGTGGCCGCGGCGCAGGCCGCCCAGGTGTCCGGCGTGCCGGTGTTCCTCACCCCGGCGCCCGCCCAGCCGTTGCCCGCCGAGCTGCTGGACGCGGTCACCACCATCGTCCCGAACGAGCACGAGGCCGCCGCCATCACCGGCGTGACGGGTGCCGACGCGGCCATGGACGCGCTGCTGGAGCTGGTCGACGAGGCGGTGATCACGCTGGGCTCGGAGGGCGCGCTGTACGGGTCGCGGTCGGGGGAGCGGGTGCGGGTGCCCGCGGTGAAGGTGGACGCGGTGGACACCACGGCGGCCGGCGACACGTTCGTGGGGGCGCTGGCCGTGGCGCGGTCGGAGGGGCTGGCCGTGGCGCAGGCCCTGCACTTCGCCTCCGTGGCGGCGGCGCTGTCGGTGCAGCGGGAGGGCGCCAGCACGTCGATGCCGACCCGCCGGCAGATCGAGGACGCGCTCACCTGATGCCCCCGGAGACCACCCTGCCGGGCCGGGACGCCGCCCTGCCCGGCTCGAACACGCCCGGCTCCCGGCCGGGTTCGCACGCGGCCGGCTTCCGGCCGGCGGAGCCGCGGCCGCGGGAGATCGACCTGCCGGCGCGGGTCCCGCTGGACGGCGGGGACCTCGGCGGGCTCGATCGGGCCAAGATCCTCGCCGCCCCCGGCGACCCGGCCGACCGTGACGCCTGGCGGGCGGCGCTGGCCCGATGGCGGGAGGAGGCCCGCGCGCGGCTGCCCCGCCGTGGCGCGTACCCCGGCTGGACCCGCCGCTGCTTCTCGGTCTGCGTGGCCTGGCTCTGGGACGACCTGCTCCGGGACGGCGACCGGTTCACGCCCGAGCGGTTCCTCGCGCACGGGGAGCGCGAGTTCGGCGGGTACGACGCCGTCGTCCTCTGGCACGCCTACCCCGTGATCGGCATCGACGGCCGCAACCAGTTCGACCTCTACCGCGACGTCCCGGGCATCGACGAGCTCGTACGCGACCTGCGCGCCGCCGGGGTCCGCGTGCTGCTCGACTACAACCCCTGGGACACCGGCACCCGCCCCGAGGACCACCGGACCGGGCTCGGCGAGGTGGTGGACCGGCTGCGGCCCGACGGGCTGTTCCTCGACACGCTGAAGGCGGGCGACGCCTGGCTGTCGGAGTACGGCGTGGCGCTGGAGAGCGAGTCCTCGGTCCCTCTCGACCGGGTGGCCGACCACGCGATGTCGTGGGCGCAGTGGTTCGCGGACTCCGACTGGCCGGGCGTGATCAAGACCAAGTGGTTCGAGCGGCGGCACATGCTGCACCACACCCGGCGCTGGCACCGCGACCACTCCGAAGAGCTGCACTCCGCCTGGATGAACGGCTGCGGGATGCTGGTCTGGGAGAACGTGTTCGGCTCCTGGGTGGGGTGGAACGCCAGGGACCGGGCGATCCTGCGGGCCATGCTGCCGGTGCAGCGGGCGTACGCGGAGCTGTTCGCCGAGGGTGAGTGGACGCCGCTGGTGGACGAGGCCGCCCCGAGCCTGCCCGCGTCCCGCTGGTCGGGCGACGGCGTGACGTTGTGGACGATCGTCAACCGCTCGGCCGAGGCGTACCGCGGCCCCCTCTCGATATCCCGAAAAATCGGGAGCTGAGGTATTACGACCTGATCCACGGGGTCGAGCTGGACGACGACCTGCACGGCACGGTCCCGGGCCGGGGGGTCGCGGCGGTGCTGGCCGTACCGGAGGAGCTGGATCTGGAGCCCCGGGATCCGGGGTGGAGCGACGACACCACGTTCCCCGCGCGGACGCCCCGCCGCACGACGCCGCTGGAGGGCGCGCCCGCGACGGCCGAGATCACCTACCGCGTACGGGAGTGCGGCTTCGACGGCGAGGCCCCGTTCGTGGACGAGTGGAAGCCGCTCCCGCCCCGCCTGCACGCCATGCGCACCGAGACCCGCCAGGTCAGGCGGGCCGCCACGGCCGCGGAACGCGAGGTCACCAACGCCGAGTTCGCCAGGTTCGCCCCCGGCCACCCCTGGCTGGGGGACCCGGACGCGCCCGTCACCCACGTCACCCTGGAGGAGGCCCGCGCCTATGCCGCGTGGGCGGGGGCGCGGCTGCCCACCGAGTACGAGTGGTCCGGCCCGGCCACGCTGTGGAACCTCACCGACAGCGAGCACACCGACGGGCGCACCAGGTTCCTGATCCTCAAAGGGCCCGGCCCGGTGGCGACCGGCTCGGAGTGGTACGTGGCCGCCGACGACACCGTCAAGCTCCTGCGTACCCACCCCGACCTGGAACGCTCCCCGAACATCGGCTTCCGCGTCGCTCGCTAGCGGGTCCACCGGAGCCGGGCCGGGGTCGCCGGCCGTTCCCCGGCGAGCAGGCCGGGCAGGAGGGCGGCCAGGCCGGGCGGGAAGACCAGCTCGTCCGTGGCGGCCAGCTCGGCGGCGCTCCACCAGCGGTTGCCCAGGAGCGCCTCCGCCCGCTCGTACTCCTCCAGCGCGGTCGGGGTGACGGTGCACGACTGGACGCGGGCGAAGAAGTAGGTGTGCACCGTGTAGAAGTGGCGGCCCTGGTTGGACCACGGGCCCTCGTTCGTGGCCACGGGCCGGCCGAGGGCGGAGGGGTCGAGCACGTGGCCGGTCTCTTCGAGCGCCTCGCGGGCCGCCGCCTGCGCCGGGGTCTCGCCCGCCTCGATCCCGCCGCCCGGCAGGTGCCAGGCGGGCTCGCTCGGCCACGGCTCGGGCGGGACGAACCGGAGCAGCAGCACCCGGTCGTCGGGGGCGGCCAGGATGACGCGCGCGGTGGGGCGCTGGGTGCGGGTGGTCACCCCCGGACGGTAACAAACGGTCCTCGTGGGGCAGGTGGGTGACTATGAGCGAGACATCCGATGAGCTGCCGGAGGCGATCGGGGGCGTGGACGGGGAGAGCGACGTGGTCGCCGAACGATCCGGCGCCAGCACCCCGAAGTCGCGCCGCCCCGTGCCCGCCGACCCGCCCGACGAACAGGACGAACCCGAGCCGGAGGAGGCGCCGGACGCGGACGAGGAGGACAGCGAGATCCGCCCGGACGTGGGCCCCACCGGCTGACGCCCCGCCCGCCCGGCGCCCGCCCGCCCGGCGCCCGCCCGCCCGGCGCCCGCCCGGCGCCCGCCCGCCCGGCGCCCGCCCGGCGCCCGCCCGGCGTCTGACCGGCCGCGCCCAGGTGGGCTGGCGTTCCGATGGCGCTGGCGGCGCCGTCGAGGGCGGCGGACGCAAGCGGGGCCGATGAACCGAGGGTCAGGGGTGGGGGTGAGTGCCCAGCGGGCCCGGGTCAGCGCTTGGCGTGCAGGTGGGTGAGCGTCTGCTCCAGCTCCGCCTGCAAGATCCCCCCGGCCGCCGTCCCGTCCCCCTCCCGGATGGCCGCCACCAGGGCGGCATGCGTGTCATGCCCCGGATTGCGGTGGTGCTCCCGCAACCCCAGCAACTCCACCAGATCGATCAGCCGCCCCCGCAAGGCGGGCGCGAACTCCGCGAACAGGTCGGAGAGCACTGGGTTGCCCGCCGCCGCCACGACGGCCGCGTGCAGCGCGATGTCGGCGTCCACGAAGGCCGCGTCGTCCCCTTCCGCCCCCCGCTCCCGCGCCTCCAGCGCCGCCTCCAGGGCGGCCATGTCCTCCTCGGTACGCCGCCCCGCCGCCAGCACGGCCGCCTGCGTCTCGACGATCATGCGGACCTCGTAGACGTCGGTGATGGCGGCCCGCCGCAGCCGGGCGGCCCAGCTCTCGGCCGGCTCGGCGGCGCCGGCCGTGGCGATCACGAACACCCCCGACCCCTGCCGGGCCTGCACCAGCCCCGCCCCGGCCAGCGCCCGCAGCGCCTCGCGCACCGTCGAGCGCCCCACGCCGAGGGCCTTGGCCAGCGCGTTCTCCCCGGGCAGCCGGGTGCCCACCGGCCACTCGCCCTGGGTGATCTGCTCGCGCAGGTGCTCGGTGGCCTGCTCGACGAGCGGGCTGGGGCGGAGGGAGCCAAGCGGCATCGCGGTCAACCTCTCAGGTTGTCTGAGGACCTGTGTTGTGGTTAGTGTAGCGCCCATGACGTCGTACGGTCTGCTCCTTCCCGGCCGCGGCGGGGCCTGACCGGACCGGCACCCCGCCGCGGTGGCCCGGGTGCCCGCCGGTCTGTCCACCTCAAGACGGAAGAGCAGCCACGTGTACGAATGGAACCGGCAACGCCCCAGCAGCATGCCGTACCACCGCTACAAGCCCGCCCACGAGCGCGTCGAGGTGCCGCTGACCGGCGGCCGCGACTGGCCGGCCCGGCGCATCACCGCATCCCCCCTGTGGGTGCCCGTCGACCTGCGCGACGGCAACCAGGCCCTGGCCGAGCCGATGGACCTGGCCCGCAAGCGCCGCATGTTCGACCTGCTCACGGCCATGGGCTTCAAGGAGATCGAGGTCGGTTACCCCTCCGCCAGCCAGACCGACTTCGACTTCGTCCGCCACCTGGCCACGCCGGGCGCCGTGCCGGACGACGTGACCGTGGTGGTGTTCACGCCCGCCCGGCACGACCTGATCGAGCGCACCTTCGACTCCGTCGAGGGCATGTCCCGCGTGGTCGTGCACCTCTACACCCCCACCGCCCCCACCTGGCGGAACGTGGTCCTCGGCCACGACCGGCCCGCCCTGCGCGCCCTGATCAGGGACGCCGCCGAGTACCTCGCCCGCCTCGCCGGCGACCGTGACCTCCGCTTCGAGTTCTCGCCGGAGGTGTTCAACCTCACCGAGCCGGACTACGTGCTGGAGGTCTGCAACGACCTGACGGCCCTGTGGGACGCCTCCCCGGACCGCCCCGTGATCCACAACCTGCCCGCGACGGTCGAGGTGGCCACCCCCAACGTGTACGCCGACCAGATCGAGTACATGCACCGCCACCTCGACCGCAGGGACGCGGTGATCCTCTCCGTGCACCCGCACAACGACCGCGGCACCGGCGTGGCCTGCGCCGAGCTGGCCCTGCTGGCCGGGGCGCAGCGGGTCGAGGGCTGCCTGTTCGGCAACGGCGAGCGCACCGGGAACGTGGACCTGGTGACGCTCGCGCTCAACCTGCACTCCCAGGGCGTGGACCCCATGCTGGACCTGTCCGACATCGACGAGGTGCGCCGGGTCGTCGAGCACTGCAACCGCCTGCCGGTGCCCGACCGCCACCCGTACGCCGGAGACCTCGTCTACACCGCCTTCTCCGGCACCCACCAGGACGCCATCGGCAAGGGCCTGGCCCACCATGCCAAGCGGGCCGCGGATCTGGGCGTGCCGCCGGAGCAGGCACCGTGGGAGGTGCCGTACCTGCCGATCGACCCGGCCGACGTGGGCCGCGACTACCAGGCCGTCATCCGCGTCAACAGCCAGTCGGGCAAGGGCGGCGTCGCCTACCTCCTGAACACCCGCTACGGCCTCGAGCTGCCCCGCCGCCTGCAGATCGACTTCTCCTCGGTCGTCCAGCGGGCCACCGACGGCAGCGGCGAGGAGATCACCGCCGAGCAGCTCTGGGAGCTCTTCCACGCCACCTACCTGGCGCCGGGGGAGACCAGCGCGCTGGCCGACTGGAGCACGGTGGAGACCGCGCCGGGCGTGCACGAGTTCGGCGGCACGCTGCGCAGCGGGCGGCGGCTGCACGGGACCGGCAACGGCCCGCTGTCGGCGCTGACCGGCGCGCTCGCCGCCGACGGGATCGACGTGGACATCCTGCACTACGCCGAGCACGCCCTCGACCCGGGGCGGGGCAGCCGGGCCATCGCCTACGTCGAGGCCCGCGTCGGCGGCACCACCTGCTGGGGCGCGGCCCAGGACACCTCGGTCCTGACCGCGTCGGTGCACGCGGTGCTGGCCGCCGTGAACCGGGTCATCGAACCGGCCGCCCGCGGCGCCGTCTGACGCCCTCGGCCTCTGCATGAGCCGCCGGGACCGGCGGGTGCGCCGGTCCCGGATCGCGAGGGGGCCTCGCTCGAGTACGATCACCTCTTCGTACGCCGAGGCCGACTCGCCCGAGCCGGTACGGAATCGCCCGGTGGAGGGATGCGGATGTTCGCGGAAGGCGCGGTCCTGGACGTGCTGGCGGCCCTGGAGACGGCGGGCTGCGCCGTCTGGGTCGCCGGCGGGTGGGGCATCGACGCGCTCGTCGGCCGCGTCACCAGGGAGCACCACGACCTCGACCTCCTCCACCGGGCCGAGCAGGAGCCCGCCGCGATCGCCGCGCTGGAGGCCCTGGGCTACGCCGAGCGCCTGGAGGGAGTCGTGCCGGGACGGCCGGCCCGCTTCGTCATGGCCGGTCCGGGCGGGCGCGAGCTGGACCTGCACCCGCTGCGCTTCCGGCCCGACGGCTCCGCCGTCCAGCGGCTCGACGACCAGGGCGGCGCCCTCACCTATCCGGCGGACGCCTTCGCCTCCGGCGTGATCGGGGGAGCGCGGGTGCCGTGCCTGTCAGCGGCCCAGCAGATCGCCTTCCACCAGGGCTACCGGCCCCGGGAACGCGACCTGCACGACATGGCCGTGCTCCGGGAGGCGTTCGGGTCGGAGACTCACTTCTGAGAGGCGACCCCGGACAGGTGGGCGGCGCACTCGTCGCGGTAGTGGAGCGTGCGGGTGCGCAGCCGCTTCGGGTCGGCCAGCACGGCCCTGGACACCGACGGCACCACCGCGTGCCGTACGGACCCGAACAGCCGGGCCACGTCGGCGGGCGTGGCCCCCTGGGCGCCCAGGCCCGGGGCCAGGATGGGCCCGTTGAGGTCGGCGAGCGAGTCTTCCAGCGCGGGCAGCGTGGCGCCCATGACCACCCCGACCGGCCCGAACGGCGAATGCCCCGCGTTCGCCCTGGCGGCCCCGGCCAGCACCTGGCCGGCCACGAGCCGCTGCAGCCCGGCCGCCTCCGGGTTGGAGGTGCGGGCCAGCACGAACACGCCCGCGTCGTTGGCCACCGCCGACGTGATCGCCCCCTCCAGCGACCCGAACCCCAGGTAGGGGCTCAGCGTCACGGCGTCGGCGGCCAGCGGGCTGCCCCTGTCGAGGTAGGCCTCGGCGTAGGCGGCCATCGTGCTGTCGATGTCGCCCCGCTTGACGTCGAGCAGCACCAGCGTGCCCGCCTCGCGCAGGTCGGCGATGGTGCGTTCCAGGACGGCGATGCCGCGGCTGCCCCAGCGCTCGAAGAAGGCCGACTGCGGCTTGACCACGGCGGCCACGTCGGCCACCGCGTCCACGACGGTGCGGCAGAACCGTTCCAGACCGGCGGGGGAGTCGTCGAGGCCCCAGGCGTGGAGCAGGGCCGGGCTCGGGTCGATGCCCACACAGAGCGGCCCCCGCTCGTCGAGCCTGGCTCGCAGACGGGTCCCGAAGGAATCGTTCATCTGTGCGCTCCCAGTAGGCACCGTGGGCACGAAAGGTTCTCCGGCGACGATATGGTACCGAGGCTCTGTTGCCTAACCGGTGCCGGGCCGAGTCTTCCAGGAGTGGCCTTGGGGGTAGATCAGCAGACATGTACGAGATCGCCCACCGGATGCTGGTGCTGCGTACCGATCCGCCGCGCGACGTCGTGGTCGCGCTCGGCGTGCCTTACGAGGAACCGACGGGTGAGTGGTCGTGCCCGTACCGCATCGACGGGCTCGACGGGTGGGAGCACGAGCGGAAGGTCACCGGGCTCGACTCGTTCGAGGCGGTGGAGCTGGCGATGGCCATGGTCCGGACGGCCCTGGCGGGCTCCCACGAGGCCAAGGGAGGGCTGCTGGCCTGGGACGACGCGCCGGAGGGGAAGCGGGCGCGGACGGTGTACGTGAGTGTCGACGAGGACCGGAATATCGCATATATCGGGATGAAGCACGAAATAGTGCCAGGCGAGGCCGTACGCCAGGTCGTGGCCGAGGACGTCGTCCTCGACTACGGCGACTCCGGGCAGCTCCTGGGCGTGGAGCTCACCGACGCCGACAGGCAGCTCCCCTCCGAGATGCGGATCTAACGCGACACGAGCCACCGCCAGCGCGGCAGCTCCAGCACCACCGTCACCACGGCCAGCACGGACACCAGCGCGGCGGCGACCGCGTGCCAGGCCACCCACGCCGCCGCCACCGCGGCCAGCACGTGCAGGACGACCAGCGCGATGGTCACGTGACCCGGCACGGCGACGATCACGTTCCGCTTGTCGCCCGGGGTGGAGAAGATCGTCGGCAGCCCGATCAGCACCACCACGGACAGCACGGCCAGCGGCACGGAGTGCGGGGCGAGCGCCCACGGGGTCGCGACCCACGCCACCAGCTCGGTGGCGAAGCGGAACGCGGACGCGGCGCGGTCGTCCGGCCGGGCAGTTGAGGACACCCGCGTACCTTACAAGAACCCCTATGTCGGGATAATCGCCCCTGTGAGCACCGTGACCTTCCCGCGCATCGTGGCCACCGACCTCGACGGCACCCTCCTCACCTCCGACGGCACCGTCTCCCCCCGCACCAGGAAGGCGCTGCGGGCCGCCCGCACGGCCGGCGCCGACATCGTCTTCGTCACCGCCCGGGCGCCCCGCGGCATCCGCGAGATCGCCGGACAGGCGGGCGTCACCGGCACCGCCATCTGCAGCAACGGCGCCATCGTGTACGACCTGGCCACCGACGAGATCACCGCCAGCAGCCCGCTCGACCCGCGGGCGGCGCGCGAGGTCGCCCAGGCGCTCGCGCAGGCGCTGCCCGGCATCGGCCTGGCCGTGGAGACCGGCAGGAACGTGCTGACCGAGGCCGCCTACACCAGGCGGGTCGAGCACGACCTGGCCTTCTACCGCGAGGTGAGCTCCGTCTTCGACGAGGACCAGCCCATCGTCAAGCTGCTCGCCCTGTCACCGGCGCACACGGCGGACGAGATGTACGCGGCCGTGTCGGCGGCGATCGGGCACCTGGCCGAGGTCACGTACTCGGGCGTGGAGGGCCTGCTGGAGATCAGCGCCCCGGGGGTGACCAAGGCGGTCACGCTCGACCGGCTCTGCCGGGAGCGGGGTTTCGGGGCCGGCGACGTGGTGGCGTTCGGCGACATGCCCAACGACCTGGCCGTGCTGATGTACGCGGGCGCCGGCTACGCGATGGCCAACGCCCACCCCCTGGTGTTGTCGGCCGCGGCGCACCGGACGCTGTCCAACGACGAGGACGGCGTGGCCGTGGTGCTGGAGAGCCTCCTGGCCTGACGGGACCGGTGCCCGCCCACCCCCGGGGGCGGGCACATGCGGCCTCACGCGTCGTCGTCCGAGACCCGCGACGTGCCCTCGCAGGTGGTGGGCGACTTGCTGAGCAGCGGCACCAGACCACCGCACGTGCTCAGCGGCAACGACACCGGCTCCACGATCTCGTCGTTGAAGATGATCACGTCGCCGATCAGGGGAGCGGGGCCGGGCTTCGCGGCGGCGTCGTCGTCGGCGTACGCGCCGGTGCAGCACAGCAGCGCCGCGGTGACGGCCCCGAGTCCCGCGAACGCGGCGCCCTTCACCCCCATCAGGTGCTCCACCCCCGGCATCGCCACGCCCGGCGCCGCCAGGCTAGGCGGCCATCCGCTCCGGCTGCCGCTCGGCAGGGTGCACCCCGTCGCCTGCGCCCTGCTGCGGCCGTCCACCCGCCATGATGCGGTCGATCAGGGCGAGCGCCAGCGCCGAGACGACGAAGGTCAGGTGGATGAGGGTTTTCCATATCAGCTCCCGGTCGGTGATGGTCGGTCGCGCCGCGTTGATGAAGATCTGGAGGAGGTGGATGGAGGAGATGCCGATGATCGCCATGGCCAGCTTGACCTTCAGCACGTTGGCGTTGACGTGCGAAAGCCATTGGGGCTGGTCGGGGTGTCCCTCGATGCGCAGCCGCGAGACGAACGTCTCGTAGCCGCCGATGATGACCATGATGAGCAGGTTCGAGATCATCACCACGTCCACGAGGCCGAGGACGATCAGCATGACGGTGGTCTCCGGCGGCGTGCCGCCGAAACCCAGATGGACCAGGTGGAGCAGCTCCACCATGAACCGCCACACGTACACGACCTGCGCGACGATCAGCCCCAGGTAGAGCGGCACCTGGATCCATCGGCTGAGGAACATGACGTAGCCGACGCGCGTCAGCGGTGTCCGTGGCCCGGCCGGCGTGTCGGCCACGGACAGCTGCGCGATCCGCACTAGGACGTCAGGACGTTGATGTGCTGGACCCAGGTCTGGACCTCGACGAGCGGGGGCTCGTTCGTGCCGAGGCCGTCGAGGATAAGGGGGGGTGCGCCGCCCGCCAGCGCGAGAGTGGCGAAAACTGCCAGGGCTCGGACCTTCAACGGAACTCCTTGCTGCTGCTCTTCGGTGGGTGGGACCGGGCGGTGCGAGGGGGCGCCGCCTGTGCCGGTGTCGAGGGGTGGTCCCGTGCCGGTGTCCCGGAGGCGTGGATCAGGGGGTGAGGCAGTGTGTCACCGGGAGCTCGCCCGAGGTGACGGTGGCCGGATCGAGGAGCGCGGTCGGGTCGGCGGGTGTCTCCGCCAGGCAGGTGAGGGCGTGGACGGGGTCCACGACGGCATGCGCGGCGGGGGCGGTGACCAGGATCAGGCCGCCGGCGGAGATCGCGGCGGCGGCGATCCGGCGGGGGGTGAAGAGCATGAAACCTCCTGGGTGACGGTAATGAACAACCCTCGACTAGCTACCCAGAGTAGTTATTCGGTAACACTTCGTCTAAGTAAAGAGTTCGGAGCGCGTACGCCCTGAGGTGTAGCGGCGATCGCGACGGCCGGCGGATGCCCGTCCGGGGGCCAGGAAAGATCCTGGAGACCTTCCTTCGAGAGGAGTGGTCCTGTGGTTACCGAGGTCGCCAAGGGGAGCGGGTACGCGACCGCGTTCAAGGCCGTCACCGCGCTCAACACGCTGGCCGTGCTCGCCCAGGCGGTCACCGCCGGGCAGCTCATGAGCGGGGGAGGGGCGGACCTGCACGGGCTCGGGGCGGGCGCGGTGCACGCGCTGGGCCTGCTGCAGCTCATCGGGGCGATCCTGCTCTGGCGGCCGGCGCGGGGGCCCGGCTGGCCGGCACTGGCGAGCCTGGCGGTGCTGCTGCTCGGGTTCGTGCAGTCCGCGCTGGGCGGGTCGGGCGCGGTGGCCGCGCACGTGCCGCTCGGGATGACCCTCTTCGGGCTCAGCGTGTGGCTGCTGGTGTGGTCCTGGCGGCGCTGACCGCTACGGGCCCGGGTGGCGGGCCAGGTGGTCGGCGTGGCGGACGGGCTCGGGGAGCCGGTAGCGGGCGGCCAGGCGCAGGACCTGGTCCGTGGCGGTGTCCAGCGAGATGCGGTGGCCCTGCGAGACGTACACGGGCTTGACCCCGGGCTGCGTGCGCAGGGCCCGGCCGACCGTGACGCCGTCGTGGACGATCGGCGTCCAGGCCCCGCGCTCGGGCCCCGGCGGCTCGTGCGTCCCGACGAACGGCGTCTTGCCCACCCCCACCGACGGCAGCCCGGTCAGCACGCCCAGATGGCAGGCCAGGCCGAAGCCGCGCGGGTGGGCCAGCCCGTAACCGTCGCAGACCAGCAGGTCGGGCGTCACCGCGAGCCGTTCGAGCGCCGTCACCAGGGCGGGCAGCTCGCGGAAGGCGAACAGGCCGGGCACGTACGGGAAGGCCGCCGCACCGTGCGCCACCACCTGCTCCACCGGCGCGAGCGTGGCGGCGTCGAGGACGACCACCGCGGCCGTCACCTCGTCGTCGCCGTGGTAGTGCACGTCCAGGCCCGCCACCAGGGTGAACGTGGTGGGTCCGGTCAGCTCGACCTGGGGGCGGAGCCGGTCCTGGATGGCCTCCGCCTCGGCGACGCCGGAGGGCCAGGGGTGAAGCTGCTTCACATGCACCCGGCCAAAGGTATCGCGTCACGCCGGTGCCTCGCCTGGACATATACCGCACCCCGCCGTACGAAGGAGAGATGGAAGTCACGATCGTCGGCGCCGGCCTCGTCGGCTGCCTGCTCGCCTGCTTCCTGGCCCACCGCGGCCACCACGTCACCGTGTACGAGCGCCGCCCCGACCCCCGCCGGCACGGCCGGGAAGGCGGGCGGTCGATCAACCTGGCCCTCTCCGCCCGCGGCATCGACGCCCTGCGCCGCCTCGGTCTCGACGGCAAGGTCCTCGACGCCGCCATTCCCATGCCGGGCCGGATGATGCACGCGCCCGACGGCGCCCTCACCTTCCAGCCCTACAGCGCCGACCGCACCCAGGCGATCAACTCCATCGGCCGCGCCGACCTCAACCGGCGGCTCCTGGACGCGGCGGACGCCATGCCGGGCGTGGATCTCCGGTTCGGGCGCCGGCTCATCGGCCTGGACGAGCGTACGGGCAGGCTGGAGTTCGAGGACGGCAAGGAGGACGGCGCCCGGGTGGTGATCGGGGCGGACGGGGCGTACAGCGCGGTCAGGGCCAGGCTGCAGCAGCTGCCAGGGGTGAGCTTCAGCCAGGACTACCTGGACTACGGCTACAAGGAGCTGCCGCTGCCGGCCAGGAACGGCGAGTACGCGATGGACCCGGGCGCGCTGCACATCTGGCCCCGTGGCCGCTCGATGATGATCGCCCTGCCGAACCCCGACCGCTCGTTCACCTGCACCGTGTTCTGGCCGCACGACACGCTGGCCGCGCTGGACACGCCGGGGAAGGTCAGGGCGTACTTCGCCGCGCACTACCCGGACGCGTTCGAGCTGATGCCCGACCTGGTCCCGGCCTACCGGGACAACCCGGTCGGCCACCTGGTCACCATGCGCTGCGCGCCCTGGCACGTCACCACCGGGGCCGCCACGGTCGGGCTCGTCGGCGACGCCGCGCACGCCATCGTCCCCTTCTACGGGCAGGGCGCCAACTGCGGCTTCGAGGACTGTGTCGCGCTGGACCGCTGCCTGGACGAGGCCGGCGACGACTTCCCGAGGGCGCTGGAGCTGTTCGAGCGCCGCCGGGCCGACACCGACGTGATCGCCCGGCTGGCCCTGGAGAACTTCGTGGAGATGCGCGACAAGGTCGGCTCCCGGCTGTTCCTGGCGGGCAAGCGCCTGGAGCACGCGCTGGAGCGGGCGCTGCCCGGCTACGTCTCCCGCTACGAGCTGGTGTCGTTCTCGACCACCCCGTACTCGCAGGTGGAGCGGCGCATCACGCGCCAGCGGCTGGCCGCGGCGGCGGCGGGCGCCGCGCTCGTGGCGGCCGGGTTCGCGGCGCGTCGCGGCCGGGGTCTGGTGCGTACGCCGGGCGGCGAATGACACTGTGGGCATGCTGTCGTACTCCAGCGCCACCGCCGACACCCCCCTGCTGGGCGAGACCATCGGCGAGAACCTCGAACGCACCGTGGCCCGCTTCGGCGACCGGGAAGCCCTCGTCGACGTGCCGTCCGGCCGCAGGTGGACCTACACCGAGCTCAACGCCGACGTGGCCGCCCTGGCCAGGTCCCTGCTGGCCAGGGGCATCGCGAAGGGCGACAGGGTGGGCATCTGGGCGCCCAACCGCGCCGAGTGGGTGCTCGTCCAGTACGCCACCGCCAAGATCGGCGCGATCCTCGTCAACGTCAACCCGGCCTACCGCACCCACGAGCTGCGCTACGTGGTCGAGCAGTCGGGCATGCGGCTGCTGATCAGCGCCCTGGAGCACAAGGGCAGCGACTACCGGAAGATGGTCGAGGAGACCGGCTTCGAGAACGTCGTCTACCTGGACGACCCCACCTGGGCCGCCCTGGCCGAGCGCCGCGCGGACCCGGCGCAGCTGACGGCCCGCATGGCGGAGCTGGCCTTCGACGACCCGATCAACATCCAGTACACCTCCGGCACCACCGGCTTCCCCAAGGGCGCGACCCTGTCGCACCACAACATCCTCAACAACGGCTATTTCGTCGGCGAGCTGATCCACTACACCGAGGCGGACCGGGTCTGCCTGCCGGTGCCGTTCTACCACTGCTTCGGCATGGTCATGGGCAACCTGGGCGCGACCACGCACGGCTCCTGCATCGTGATCCCGTCGCCGGGCTTCGACCCGGAGGCGACGCTGCGCGCCGTGCAGGAGGAGCGGTGCACGTCCCTGTACGGGGTGCCGACGATGTTCATCGCCGAGCTGGCGCAGGCCGCGAAGTTCGACCTGTCGTCGCTCAGGACCGGCATCATGGCCGGCTCCCCGTGCCCGGTGGAGGTGATGAAGCGGGTCGTCGGCGAGATGAACATGCGCGAGGTCGCCATCTGCTACGGCATGACCGAGACCTCGCCCGTGTCCACGATGACCAGGGCCGACGACGACCTGGCGCGCAGGACCGAGACCGTGGGCCGGGTGATGCCGCACGTCGAGGTGAAGATCGTGCACCCGGAGACCCGGCTCACCGTGCCCAGGGGCGAGCCCGGCGAGCTGTGCACGCGCGGTTACTCGGTCATGCTCGGCTACTGGAACGAGCCGGCCAAGACCGCCGAGGCCATCGACGAGGCCCGGTGGATGCGTACCGGGGACCTGGCCACCATGGACGACGACGGCTACGTCAACGTGGTCGGCCGGATCAAGGACATGATCATCAGGGGTGGGGAGAACGTCTACCCGCGCGAGATCGAGGAGTTCCTCTACAGCCATCCGGACATCGCCGACGTGCAGGTCATCGGGGTGCCGGACGAGAAGTACGGCGAGGAGGTCATGGCGTGGGTCGTCATGCGGCCGGGCGCCGAGCCGCTGACGGCCGAGCGGGTCAGGGAGTTCTGCGCGGGACGGCTGGCGCACTACAAGATCCCCCGGTACGTGCACGTCGCCGACGCGTTCCCGCTCACGGTGACCGGGAAGATCAGGAAGGTGGAGATGCGGGAACGGTCGGTGGAGCTGCTGGGGCTGCGGGCGGCGGCCGGGATCCGCAACGCCTGACGCTCACGCCGCGTCGGCGGGCAGGCCCGCCCGTTCGGTGACGAGCGCGGCGAAGCGGCCGGTCACCCGGTGCCAGACGGGCGTGGACACCGGCTCGTCCGCCACCGCCCGCGCGTACACCTCGGCGGGGTCGAAGCCGTCGGCCCGCCACTCCCGGATGCGCGCGGGCCGCACCTCCGGGTGGAACTGCACGCCCCACGCCCGCTCGCCCATCCGGAACGCCTGGTAGGGGCACCTCTCGGTCTCGGCCAGGTGCACCGCGCCGGCCGGGAGCCTGGTGATGGCGTCCTTGTGGTGCTCGATCGCGGGCACCACCGGCGGCAGCCCGTGGAAGAGCGGGTCGGCGGCGGCCTCGGGCCTGATCGTGAGCGGCAGGCTGCCGTTCTCGGGCGCGCCGGTGTCGCCGGTCACCTCGCCGCCGGCGACCTGGGCGAGCATCTGGCCGCCCAGGCAGATGCCGAGCAGCGGCACCCCTTCCGCCAGCGCCTGGCCCATCAGCCGCCGGGCGTCGCGCAGCCACGGGGCGCGGTCGTCGTCGCCGGGCAGGTAGCCGCCGCCGAGCATGATCATGGCGTCGTGTTCCAGCCGGGCGGGCAGGGGAGCGCCCTCGTGGGCGAGCACGACGTCGAGCTCCAGCCCGGCCTCCGCCAGCCAGTCGCCCACGCGGCCCGGCCCGCCGCTCCTGCTGTTCTGGACGACGAGGATGTCAGCCATCATGGACCTCCGCCATGAAGTCGAGGATGCGCTCGTCCACGTCTTCGACGCGGGTGAGCTCCAAGGAGTGCGCTGCGGGGCGGATCCACCGCGTCACGGCAGGTTCGCCGCCCTGGCGGTGTGGCGCAGCAGCAGGGCGGTGGTCACCGGGCCGACGCCGCCGGGCACCGGGGTGAGCGCGCCGGCCACCTCCGCGACCGCGTCGAAGTCGACGTCGCCGGTCAGCCCGCCGTCGTCGGTCGGGTTGGTGCCGACGTCGATCACCACCGCGCCGGGCGCCACGTGCCCGGCGCCGATCAGCCCCGCCCGGCCGGCGGCCGCGACCAGCACCTCGGCCTCGGCGGTGACCGAGGCCAGGTCGCGGGTGCGCGAGTGGCAGACGGTGACGGTGGCGTGGCGGTCGAGCAGCAGGTGCGCCAGCGGCTTGCCCACCACCGTGGAGCGGCCGACCACCACGGCCCGCCGGCCGAGCAGCTCCACCTCGTAGTGGTCGAGCAGCGCCATCACGGCCGCCGCCGTGGCGGGCGGGAACGCGGGCAGCCCGGCCGCCAGCCGGCCCAGGGAGAGCGGGTTGGCGCCGTCGACGTCCTTGCGCGGGTCGATGGCCGCGGCCAGCTCCTGCGCGGACGCGCCGGCGGGCAGCGGGGTCTGCAGCAGCACGCCGTGGACGCCGGTGTCGGCGCTGAGCCTGACCAGCATCTCGCCGATCTGCTCGGGGGCGGCCTCGGGGCCCAGGTCGACCACGTCGCAGGCGATGCCGACGCCGGCCGCCGCCTTGGCGATCGAGCGGACATACCACAGGCTCGCCTCGTCGGCGGTGGCCACCACCACGGCCAGCCGGGGCTGCGGGCCGGCCGCCGCCTCGGCCTGCGCCTGCGCCTTGATGGCCGTGGCCAGCTCCTTGCCGGTCAGCGTCTTCACGGGTTGATCTCCTCGCGTACTTCGGCGGTCACCCAGTCTGCCCTGGCGACGGCCGCGTCGACGCCGGAGAGGCGGATGTTCAGCTCTTCGCGTACTCGCTCGTCCTTGATGCCGCCCAGGTTGACCTCCACGTTCACCCGGGCCGTGGTGAGGGCGGCGCGCGCCGCTTCCGCGGCGGCGGCCACGTCGGTGGTGACGTTGCGGTTGGCGATCGGCAGCAGCAGCTCGCACAGCTCGATCACGCGGGTGGCGGCCTCGACCACGCGGGCGGGCGGTTCGGCGGCGCCGGCCAGCGCGCGGGCGATGGCGGCGCTGCGCTCCTCGCCCTTGGGCAGCCGGTAGGCGTCGGTGACCGCGGTGAACGCCGCCGCGTCCTCCTCGGCGAGTCTCAGCGCGCGGGCCCGCAGGGTGTCGGTCTCGGCGATCAGGGCGACGACGGTCTCGGCGTGGCCGGCGTATTTCTCCCCGGTGGTGTAGCGGGCCACCATGCCGAGCAGCGCGGCGGCCTGTGCGGCGTGCAGGGCGGCGGTGGCGCCGCCGCCGGGCGCGGGCACCCGGTCGGCCAGCTCGGTCAGGAAGTCGACGATCGTCAAGTCGCGCATGGCGGCATTCTGCCAGCCCGCGCGCGGCTCATTCGCGGTACATCGGCCGCGTGGCGTCCTCGGAGCCGCTGTGCGGGCTGTGGGGCAGGTAATGCTGCGACTGCTGCGCCGGCGTCCAGGGGTCCTGGTACTCCTCCACGGGCTCGGCCGACCGGCGGCCCCGCCAGCGCGACGGGAAGAGCGAGACCACCAGCAGCGTCACGCCGAGCAGGAACTGCAGCCCCGAGAAGCCGAGGGTCGTGTACCCGTTGCGCAGGAACCCGGGCAGCAGGTCGACGCTCACCAGCCGGACGCCGAAGGCGATCTCCAGGAAGGGCGCGATCCCCAGCGCGGTGAACGCCAGGCCGCCGAGCAGCGAGGCCACGGGCGACAGGCGCGAGCCGGCCAGGAAGGCCAGCACGATCGCGGCCGCGGCGATCGCTCCGGCGCCGGTCCACGAGATCCGGAGCGCCTGCTGGGCCTGGAGGGTGAGCTCGCCGACGCCGTACCACAACCCGGCGAGCACGAGTGGAGGGAGGAGCAGGCCGGCGACCACTCCCAGAGCATGACGGGCACCGTTTGACATAACTACACCCCGTTTGTTCGGCTCTGTCCCAACCTACTCGCTGGGATCCCTCAGCGCGGGGTGGTCTCGGAGTCGAGCCAGGCGTTGATGAGCTTGGTGAAGTTACGGCCGGTGTGCTCCTTGAGCCACCTGGTGAAGGACGCCCGGTCCTGGGTGGTGTTGCGGTGCTCCTGGGCCCACGCCCTGGTCATCGCGAAGAACTTCCGGTCGCCGAGCCGCTTCCTGATCTCGTGCAGCATGATCGCCGGGCCGTAGTAGACGTTGCTCTGGGCGAAGGAGTCGCGCCGGTACCTGCCCGGCGGGCCGTTCTCCCTGCGCAGCTCGGGGTCGAAGCGGCGGATGTTGGCGACGAACTCGTCGATCGTGCCGTCCTCGTGGTCGGCGTACCACTGCATCTCGAAGTACATGGCGAAGCCCTCGTTCAGCCACAGGTCGCGCCACGTGCGCGGGGTGACGGTGTCGCCGAACCAGTGGTGCGCCAGCTCGTGCGCCACGACCGACGGCTCCATGTAGCGCGGGCCGAGCGCGATCATCTGCTGCGTCTCCATGCCGGAGTCGCTCGTGGCCACCAGCCCGGCGCTCGGGAACGGGTACGGCCCGAGCTTCTTCTCCAGCCACCGGATGATCGACGGCATCCGCTTGGCCACCGGAAGCTGCTTGGCCACGTCGCGGGGCCGGATCCAGTACGTGATCGGGATCCCGCGCGGCCCCTTGTCCCTGAACATCCGGAACCTCTCGGCCGCGAACACCGTCAGGTAGCTGGCCACGGGATCGGTGGACTGCCATGTGAACGTGCTCGTGCGCCCGGCCGACGTCTTCCCCTTGTACGTGCCGTGCGCGACCCCCGACCACCCCTTCGGCACGGTGATCGCCACGTCGTACAGCGCCTCGTCCGACGGGTGGTCGTTGACCGGGAACCAGGTGAACGACCCGAACGGCTCCTGCAGCGCCCACGCGGCGCCCCCGCCTTCGATGTGGAAGCCGAGCATGGCGATGTCCTTGCGCCGCTGCTTGGCGTCCACGGGCTTCGGCCTGCCGTGGTAGCGCACGGTGACGACGGTGCCCTCGTCGGCGGCCAGCGGCTCGGCCAGCGGGATGGTGAGATCGTCGTACTTGCGCGTCGCCCTGACCTTGGCGCCGTCCACCGTGACCTCGTCCACCTTGAGCGCGCGGCCGAAGTCGAGCCGCACGCGGGTGAGGGGCCTGGCAGCGCGGATCGTCAGCTTCGCCGTGCCGGTCAGCGTGCGGGCGCCGGGCTTCCAGGCCAGCTCCAGGTCGTAGTGGAGCACGTCGATCGACGGGTTGCCGTAGGCGGGATAGAGCGGGTCGGGGACGGGCCGCGACCGGCCGGCCTCGAAGGCGCTCAGGTCGACGGCGGGCCGCTGCTCGGCCACGGCCGGGCTGGCCGCCCCCGCCGGCGTCGTGGCGGGGGAAGCCGGAGCCGGCGGCTGGGGCGCGCTGCAGGCCGAGGCGGCCAGGGCGACGGTCATGAGGGATAAGAGGGGCCTCCGCATTCGCGCCAAGGTAGTGACGGCCGCCGATGATCCACAAGGCGTTTTCCGTACCGTGATGGGGAAGGCGGCGCTTTCCGATCCTGTCCGGGCAGGCACCGGAGATTGCTGAAAACTCCCTGTGAAGCCCTTTCTGGGTCTTTGCCGCGACCGGCCACCCGGGCATCGTGGGCCGCATGAGATCCGCGATCCTGAAGACCGCACTCGGCGCACTCGTCGTGGTCATGCTCGGCGGCGTGCCGGCGCAGGCCGCGACGAAGCCCGATACGTTCCCGCTGCCCAACGGTTTCCAGCCGGAGGGCATAGCGATCGGGCCGGGGCCGTACGCCTACTTCGGCTCACGCGCGACCGGCGACATCTACCGGGCCGACCTGCGCACCGGCAAGGGGGCCGTCATCAGCAAGGGGCCGGGCACGCAGTCGCTCGGGCTCAAGACCGACGGGCGCGGGCGGCTGTTCGTGGCCGGGGGCAACGCCGGCAACGCGCGGGTGGTCGACCTGCGTACCGGCCAGGTCCTCAAGTCGTACCAGTTCGCCACCGGGACGTCGTTCGTCAACGACGTCATCCTCGTCGGCGGCGCGGCCTACTTCACCGACTCCGCCAACCCGGTCCTGTACAAGCTGGACCTCGGCCGGGGCGGCGCGCTGCCCGACGAGGTCGTCAAGATCCCGCTCAGCGGCGCCATCCAGTACACGACCGGCAACAACGCCAACGGCATCGCCCCCAGCCCCGACCGCAGGTCGCTGCTGATTGTCCAGTCCAACACCGGCAAGCTGTTCGAGGTGGACCCGTCCTCCGGCGTCACCACCGAGGTGAACCTGGGCGGCGAGCTGCTGACCAACGGCGACGGCCTGCTGCTGTCCGGCCGCACCCTGTACGCCGTCCAGAACCGCCTGAACACGGTCGCCGTGATCGGCCTGGCCCGCGACAGCTCCTCGGGCAAGGTCGTCCGGCGCCTGACCGACCCCAGGTTCGACGTGCCCACGACGGTCGCCGCCTACGGCCACCGCCTCTACCTGCCCAACGCCCGCTTCACCACGACCCCGACCCCCGACACCACGTACGACGTGGTCGCCATCAAGCCCTGACCCCGGGTCGCGCGCTCCGGGGGCCGCCCGTCCCGGAG
>NZ_JBQQCB010000144.1:0-23615 GCF_052246675.1 Nonomuraea sp. KM90
CCGGCCTGTCGGCCAAGACCATGGAGGGGGCGAGCGCGTTCTCCTACCCGCTCATCTTCCTGCCCTTCCTCAGCTCGGCCTTCGTGCCCACCGACACCATGCCCGGCCCGCTGCGCGTCTTCGCCGAACACCAGCCGGTGACCTCTATCGTCAACGCCGTCCGCGCCCTGTTCGCCGAGCAGCCGGTCGGCAACGACATCTGGATCGCCCTGGCCTGGTGCGTCGGCATCCTCGCCGTCGCCTACGCCTTCGCCATGACCACCTACCGCCGCAAGATCTCCTGAAAGGCAGGATCATGACCGACTCCCTCCACACCATCACCACGATGCCGACCGAGCGTCAGCCCGGCTGCCCCTTCGACCCGCCCAAGGAGCTCATCGAGGCCCGCGAGCACGGCCCGATCAGCCGCTTCCCCTTCCCCGACGGGCACCAGGGCTGGCTGGTCACCGGCTACGACCTGGTCCGGCAGGTGCTGGCCGACCCGCGCTTCAGCTCCCGCAAGGAGCTCATCCGCCACCACTGGGCCATGGACCTGACCGGCGTCGAGATGCCTCCGGCGCCGCCCGGGGAGTTCCTGCTGATGGACGAGCCGCAGCACGGCCGCTACCGCAAGCCGCTGGTCGGCAAGTTCACCGTCCGCCGGATGCGGCTGCTCACCGAGCGCGTCGAGCAGGTCACCGCCGAGCACCTGGACGCCATGGAGAAGGCCGGGCCGACGGCGGACCTGGTGACCGCGTTCGCCAAGCCCATCCCGGCCATCATGATCTGCGAGCTGCTGGGCGTGCCGTACGAGGACCGGGGCTCCTTCCAGGAGCAGGTCGACACGTTCATGAGCGGCGAGACCAGCGACGAGGACCTGATGGCGGCCTACACCGCGGTCCAGGACTACCTCGCGCGGCTGGTGGCCGCCAAGCGCGCCGACCCCACCGACGACATCCTCAGCGAGCTCACCGACAGCGACCTGACCGACGAGGAACTGAAGGGCATCGCCCTGATCCTGCTCGCGGCCGGGCTCGACACCACCGCCAACATGCTCGCGCTGGGCACCTTCGCCCTGCTGCGGAACCCGGCGCAGCTCGCCGAGCTGCGCGCCGATCCCTCGCTCACCGACAACGCCGTCGAGGAGCTGCTGCGGTACCTGAGCGTCGCCAAGACCTTCTACAGAACCGCGCTGGAGGACGTCGAGCTGGGCGGCCAGACCATCAAGGCCGGCTCGATGGTCGTGATGTCCCTCAACACCGCCAACCGCGACCCCGAGCGCTTCTCCGACCCCCACATGCTCGACCTGCGCAGGCAGGACGGGGGGCACCTGGCCTTCAGCCACGGCATCCACCAGTGCCTGGGCCAGCAGCTGGCCCGCGTCGAGATGCGGGTCGCCTTCTCCGCCCTGATCGCCCGCTTCCCCACGCTGCGCCTGGCCGTACCGGCCGAAGAGGTCGCCCTGCGCCCGGAGACCGCCGACATCTACGGCGTCAAGAGCCTCCCGGTCACCTGGGACGCCTGACCGCCGGCCGTGGCGGCACCGGCGCGGGTGACCGGTGGCCCTGCGGAGGGGTCACGGCTCCGATGGCCCGTCAGGGGGAAAGCTGCGCAGGTGCTCGGCCATCGTCTCGCTGACCGGGATGGTGGTGGGCAGCCGGGGAGTCTCGAAGTAGCGGGCCTTGTACCGGCGCAGCAGCGACTCCCCGTGCTCGGGCCAGGAGAAGTTCTTCTTCTTGAGGAGCTTGCCGAAGACCACGCCGGCGTTGTCCGGGTCGGGGTCGGCCAGCAGCCTGATGGCCGCGGGGGAGATGTCGTCGCCGCGCAGATAGGACGTCAGGGTCTCGCGGTAGCGGCGCCGGTTGATCAGGCTCGGGGTGGCGAAGAGCTCCTGGAGCAGGCCGAAGTCGAGGTAGAAGCTGATGCCTGTTTCCGGGTCGAAGTGGATGGCCACCGTCTCGGCGTCCGGCATCTCGTCGAAGTAGGTGAGGCTGGGTGAAGGGAAGGTGTTGCCGGGCTGGGCCCGGTCCATGCACGCTCGCATGAAGGCGTCATATTGCGAGGGCACCTCCTCTCCCGGGACCACGATGTATTCGGCGCCGTACATCTCGATGAAGACTTCTCGCTGCTCGGCGAGCATCCGGCGGGCGGCGGCGAGCTTGTCCGGGTTGCGGAAGACCAGCTCGGGGTTGCGCAGGGCGACCTCCGCGGCCTGGATGAGCAGCTCGTCACGAGCCTCGGCGGGGAAGAGGCTGATGTGCGCGCTGACCAGCCAGTCCGCGCCGAGCGGCACCAGGCGGCAGATGAGGAACATGCCCTTGCCCACCGTACGGAAGGCGGACTCGCCCATGTTGGACCGGGCACGATAGGTGAGCTCGTCCACGAGGTTGAACAGGATCACGGCGTCCCGGTCCTTCTCCTTGACCTCGAAGACGCCTTCGACCACGTCCTTCCAGCCGAGGAGCATCTCCCGCTCCTGCGGGCTCAGATCGGGGTGAGCCCGCAGGAAGCGGTCGATGACCGTGTCACCGGAGGCCAGCCGCTGCTGCAGGACGAAGTGGTCGACGATCATGCTCGTGGCCACCTCGCTGTCGGCGAGGACGTCGGGATGGCTCCGCTCGAAGGCTTCGTCGAGCTCGCGGGCGAACCGGGGTGACAGAGCGAAGTCGACCAGCCGCTCCTTGAGGGCCCCGGCCTGCTTCATGACGTCCATGGCGGTGCCGTTTCCTTCTTCGGGCCGTGCTCCTACGGCTTCCTGGACCTGCATCCACGCGCCATTCCAGGGTCCCACAGATCGGAAACCGTGATCCACGGTCCGGAATCGCTTCCGGTCAGCAGGAGGACACCTCGAAATAGGCCGGCCCGGTCTGCTTGAGCGTGGTGATCACGAACGTGTTCCACAGGCCCATCGGCTGGTTGGAGCCGTTGGCGTAGGCGTAGCCCGCGGATTGGTGGGCGCGGCCCGCCTGGGTGTGGGCGTAGTTGCTGGCGGTGAAGCACTGCCCCGGTGGCGTGGGGGTGACCGTCGGATTCGGGGTGCCGGTGGCCAGACCGAAGAAGCGGGCGTCGTGGTAAGCCGAGCAGATGGTGTCCAGGAAGTACGCGCCCGCCGTGCCGCACTGGTCGGCCGCGTTGCCCGGATCCACCGGGGTGCCGTGGCCCATTCCGGAGATCTTGTAGTAGCGCAGCGCGTCCGCGCCGTACGTCTCCAGGGTGGTGCCGCCGGGCAGGCCCGTGGTCGAGGCCGGGGTCTGGGAGAGCCCGAGGACGTTGGTGAACTGGTCGCGCAGCTCGTCGCCGTTGGCCTTGTTGACCGTGTAGTCGGCCTGGCCGTGCCAGATCGCCACCTTGGGCCGGGGGCCGGTGTAGCCGGGGTGGGCCGCGCGGACCGACGAGCCCCAGTCGGCCGGCGTCTTGGCCACCGGGCCGAGCATGCAGGTGGTGGTGGAGGCGGGCGGCGAACACCGGTAGGGGAGGCCGGCGACGATCGAGGCGGCGTGGAAGAGGTCGGGGTACGTGGCGATCATGACGGCGGTCATCGCGCCGCCCGCGGACAGGCCGGTGATGGAGATGCGGGCCGGGTCCAGGTTGTAGGCCGAGGTCGCGTGCGTCACCATCTGGGCGATGGACAGCGCCTCGCCCTGGCCGCGTCTGATGTCGCCCTCCTGGAACCACTGGAAGCAGTTCGAGGGCGCTGTCGTCGCCTCCGGGAAGATCAGGGCGAAGGCGTGCTGGTCGGCGAACTTCCGCCAGCCCGAGCTGGTGTAGTAGGCGTTCGCGTTCTGGGTGCAGCCGTGCAGGGCCACGACGGCGGGGGAGCGGGGCGGGAGGTTGTCGGGGACGTAGGCCCACATGTTGAGTGCGCCGGGGTTCGAGCCGAAGCCGGTGACTCTGGTGAGGGTGGCCGCCTGGGAGACGGCCGGTGCGGCGATGAGGGCGAGGGCGAGGAGGAGCGCGGTCACGGCGCGGCTGAGGAGTGCATTCATGGTTGACTCCTGAGTGAGGTACTTGCCGGTGACCGTATGTTTTGCGGGATCCGACTGATATGTGTCACGAGCCCGGTTTTCCGGGGTCCGGCATGTGTGCGCCCCTGCGCCAGGGCGGGTCGTGCCATCGCCTGCGCGGGTCAGTGGCGCCCGATCGTGCCGAACCAGCTCTCGGTGAGGACGTCCAGCATCTCGTCGTGCTCGACATCCCAGCGCCCCGCGGTCCAGTGGCGCGCGACGTGGTCGAGCTCCGTGATCGCGATGACGCTGCGGAAGCGGCGGGTGCCGGCAGGGAACCGGTCGGCACGGTCGAGGCCGACCTCCGAGGGAAGTACCCGAGCCCTTCGGCGATCTCATAGGTGGCGGGGGCCACCTTCCGGTAACCCCGCGCCTCCGGGTCGTCCAGCGGTCCGATCGCGTCCTCCAGGACCTGCGTCACGGTCGGCGCCGCCGGCAGCGGCACCTCCTCGACGCGGCGGGCCGAGGCGTCCCAGCGGATGAGCCGGGGCAGCCCTTCCTCCCACTTCGTCCAGCTACGCAGCCGGACGCCGATCGTACGGATCACGTCGCTCACGTGACCCGTTGCCACTCGGACGCGAGCGGTGCCCACTCGTCGAGCCGGGCGAGCAGTCGCGGCTCGGAGCCGGCCGGAGCAGGAGCAGGAGCAGGCAGCGGTCGAGGCCGGCGGTGGCGGGCGTCCGCGAGCCCGTCGCACCGCGGGAACCAGCCGTCGCCGAACGGGAGGACCCGGTCCTCAGGCGACTGATCCGGACAGGCAAAGATTCCGGTAAGGCCAGGTCCCGGCATTCGGGTCGGCGCGGGGAAATATCAGGCCCGTACGAGAATATCGGCCACACTTGCCTCCGTGCCCGTTGCTCTCAGGGGGAGTGTTCGAATGGCCGTCTCCAGGCGCCGGATCGTCGCCGGGCTCGGCGCGCTGGCCGCCGGTGCCGTGGCCCGGCCGGTCGAGGCCGGGACGTTCGCCGTTCCGCAGGGCGTCACCCCCGAGCGGCTGGCCCGGGACGAGCGCTTCTGGAGCACGGTCGCCAGGCAGTTCCGGGTGAGCCCCGACTTCGTCAACCTGGAGAACGGCTACTACGGGATCATGCCGGACCCGGTACGGCGGGCGTACCACCGCAATGTCGACCTCCTCAACGAGCGCAGCTCGCACCTGCTGCGTACCGTCTACAGGCCGGGCGCCGACAGGGTCCGCGAGCGCATCGCCGCCCTGCTCGGGGTCACCCGGAACGAGATCGCGCTGACCAGGGGCGGCACCGAGGCCCTGCAGAACCTCATCTCCGGCTACCGCCGCCTGCGCGCCGGCGACGCCGTCATGTACGCCGACCTCGACTACCACAGCGCTCAATATGCCATGAACTGGCTTAAAGCCCGCCGAGGCGTCCATGTCGAGCGCGTCGTCATCCCCGAACCCGCCACCCGCCAGGCGGTGCTCGACACCTACGAGCGCGCGCTGCGGCGGCATCCGAAGGTGCGGCTGCTGCTGCTCAGCCACATGAACAACCGGACCGGCCTGGTCGCGCCGGTCCGCGAGATCGTCGCCATGGCCCGCCGCCGGGGCGTCGACGTGATCGTGGACGCCGCTCATTCCTGGGGCCAGCTCGACTTCACCCTCGCCGATCTCGACGCGGACTTCGCGATCTTCTCCTTGCACAAGTGGATGGGCGTGCCCCTGGGCGCCGGCTTCCTCTACATCCGCGACGGCCGCCTGGCCGACATCGATCCCCTCTACGCCGACGAGAGCTATCCGGCCTCCGACATCCGCTCCCGCGTGCACTCCGGCACCATGAACGTCGCCCCGTTCCTGACCGTGGACGCCGCTCTGGACTTCCACGAGACGCTGGGAGCGAAGGTCAAGCAGGCGCGGCTGCGCCACCTGCGGGACCGCTGGGTGCGGCAGGCGCGCGAGCTGGGCGGCTTCCGGATCCTCACGCCGGACGAGCCCGACATGTACGGCGCCATCACCGCCTTCCGGCTGGACGGCCGGACCACCGAGGCCGACAACCTCGCCATCGCCGACCACCTCATGACCAGGCACCGCGTCTTCACCGTCAGCCGTACCGGAATGAAAGGCGGCGGCGCCGTCCGGGTCACGCCGGCCCTGTTCACCTCTGCCGGTGAGGTGGACCGGCTGGCGCTCGCGCTGCGTGACATCCGCGGCCGGTTCCTCCGCCGCTGACGCGAGCCGCTCTTGACAGGCTCGCTCGACCATCGTCTATCTTGCACATATGAAGAGATCTTCAGATGTTGGTGCGTTGGCGATCGACGGTTGCAGCGTCAAGGTGGTCGACGCCGATCGAGTGGTCGCCGTGCGCGAGCGGATGCCCGCCGCCGACGACCTGGCCGACACCGCCGACGTCTTCGGCCTGCTGTCCGACCCCAACCGGCTGCGGCTCCTGGTCGCGCTGCTGGACGGCGAGCTGTGCGTGTGCGACCTGGCGGCGGTGACCGGGCAGAGCGAATCTGCCGTCTCCCATGCCCTGCGGCTGCTGCGCGCGCATCGCATCGTGGCCGCCCGCCGTTCCGGGCGGATGGCGTACTACCGGCTGGCGGACCCGCACGTGCGGATGCTGCTCGACCTGGCGCTCGCGCACACCGAGCACACCGAAGCCATCCACCCCGAGCGCGACGGGAGCTCGTGATGGGTGCCGGGCACGGTCATGGGCAGGGTCATGGACACGGTCATGGGCAGGGTCATGGGCACGCGGGCGCCCGCCACCGCTGGCGGCTGGCGGTCTCCTTCGCGCTGATCGGCGCGTTCTTCGTCGTCGAGCTCGCCTTCGGGCTCATCTCGGGCTCGCTGGCGCTGCTGTCGGACGCCGGACACATGGCCGCCGACGTCGTCACCCTCGGCGCCGCGCTGGTCGCCACCCGGATCGCCACCCGCCCCGACACCACCGGCCGGCGCAGCTACGGCTCCTACCGCGCCGAGGTGTTCGCCTCCCTGCTCGCCGTCGTGCTGATGCTCGGTGTCTCCCTGTACGTCGTCATCGAGGCCATCGGGCGCCTCGGCGGTCCCGCCGAGGTCTCCTCTGGGCCGATGCTCGTCGTCGGTGCCATCGGCCTGGCCGTCAACCTCGTCGCGCTGCTCCTGCTGCGTGCCGGGGCGAGCGAGAGCCTCAACGTCAAGGGCGCCTACCTGGAGGTCGTCGCCGACACGGCCGGCTCGGTGGGCGTCATCGTCGCCGGTTGGCTGGTGGCCGCGACCGGGCAGGCGTACTGGGACACCCTCATCGCCCTGGTCATCGGCGTCTTCGTCGCCGTACGCGCCGTTTCGCTCGGCCGGCAGGTCTTCGCCGTGCTCGGCCAGCACGTCCCCGAAGGCATCGACGCCGCCGCCGTCGCCGCCGACCTGGCCGCGATCGAGGGCGTACGCGACGTGCACGACCTGCACCTGTGGACGCTGACCTCCGGCATGAACGTCGCCACCGCCCACCTCGTCACCGCCGACGAGAGCGACAACCACGCCGTCCTGGACCAGGCCCGCGACCTGCTCAGCAGCCGCCACCACATCGCCCACGCCACCTTGCAGGTCGAGCCGGCCGACCACCGGGGCTGCGACGAACTCGGCTGGTGACCCGGGCCAGGGAGGCGCATCTTGCCATCACATGCCCGATTCGGGATATCATCGCCATATGACGATCGATGAGGTGGGCGGCCGTTGCGTGACCGCCGACATTGCCGCCGGCATCACGCCGGCGGCGGCGTTGTTCCACTCCCTGGCCGACGAGACCCGGCTCCGTATCGTGCGGCGCTTGGCCCGGGGCGAGGCGCGCGTGGTCGACCTCACCGCGGAGCTCGGCCTCGCGCAGTCCACGGTCTCGAAACACCTGGCGTGCCTGCGCGACTGCGACCTGGTCGCCTACCGCGCCGAAGGCCGCCAGTCGTTCTACTCCCTCACCCGTCCCGAACTGATGGACCTGCTCGCCTCCGCCGAGCAACTCCTGGCGGCCACCGGTCATGCGGTGACGCTCCGCCCCGCGCCGGGCCCGGCGAGCGGCGATCGCATCGAACCCCTGGCGGAAAAGGCGGCACCATGACCTCCCCGGACCTGTCCGCGGTCCGCCGGGCTCTGCTGCGGCGCCGCGTCCGGCTCCTGGTCGCCGCCACCATCACCTACAACGTCATCGAGGCGGCCGTCGCCATCACCGCGGGCTCCATCGCCTCGTCCGCGGCGTTGATCGGGTTCGGCCTCGACTCCATCGTCGAGGTCGCCTCGGCCGCGGCGGTGGCCTGGCAGTTCTCCGCCGCCGACCACGAGCGCCGCGAGAAGGCCGCGCTGCGCGTCATCGCGATCTCCTTCTTCGCCCTCGCCGCGTACGTCACCTTCGACGCCGTACGCGCCCTGCTCGGCGCCGGGGAGGCCGAACCCTCGATCCCCGGCCTGATCCTGGCGGCCCTGTCCCTGGTCGTCATGCCGTTCCTGTCGTACGCCCAGCGCCGCGCCGGCCGGGAACTCGGCTCGGCCTCGGCGGTGGCCGACTCCAAGCAGACGCTGCTGTGCACGTACCTGTCGGCCGTCCTGCTGGTCGGGCTCGCACTCAACAGCCTGTTCGGCTGGTCCTGGGCCGACCCGATCGCCGCCCTGGTCATCGCCGCCGTCGCGGTCAAGGAGGGCCGCGAGGCCTGGCGCGGGGACGCCTGCTGCGCCACGCCCGCGCTCGGCTCCCTCACCGGGACCGGCACCGCCGACGGCTGCTCGGACGGGTGCTGCTCGGACGGGTGCTGCACGACCGGCGACGACACCCGTCGAAGCCCGGGCCACGCACCACGCTGAACGGCCCGCCGCCCCCGCCGCGACCTCGGTGACGCGGCCCCTCGGCTCCGCACCGCGAAGCGCACTCGACAGCGGGTGCGAGCAGCGCCCCGGCCTCCTCGGCTTCCCCGGCCTCCTCGGCTTCCCCGGCCTCCCTGGATCGGCGTGCCGGTGCCGTCGCGTGCGGGTGACGCATTGATGTCGATCGATGAATTTATCGGCCGATCAGCCGGTGTTTGCCGGTTGTTCACATAGGCGGACTTCTATGCATGGGTGACGGGAGCCTGGTCGGGGCCGGGCCTTTATCCGAGGAAAAGGGATAGATCGTGAAAGATCGAGTGCGGATGGCGCGTGCCTTGCTTGCGGTGGCGGTGTGCGCTGTCGCGCTGGCGGCCTGCGGCGGCAACAACCAGAACCCGGGCACGACCACCGGTGGCGAGGCGACCGGCGGCGCCACGGCGGCGAAGGAGCTGGCCGGCGACGTGAAGGTCGATGGCTCCTCCACGGTGGCGCCCTTGTCCACAGCGGCGGCCGAGTTGTTCGCCGAGCAGCAGGCCAAGGTACGGGTCACGGTCGGCACCTCCGGCACCGGCGGCGGTTTCGAGAAGTTCTGCAACGGCGAGACCGACATCTCCAACGCCTCACGTCCGATCAAGGACGAGGAGAAGGCGGCCTGCCAGGCCAAGAACATCGCCTATGAGGAGTTCTCGGTGGCCAACGACGCGCTGACCGTCGTGGTGCACAAGGACAACACCTGGGCCACCTGCCTGACCGTCGACCAGCTGAAGAAGATGTGGGAGCCCGGCTCGAAGGTGAACAACTGGAACCAGATCGACTCCAAGTTCCCGAACGAGCCGCTCAAGCTCTTCGGCGCGGGCACCGACTCGGGCACCTTCGACTACTTCACCGACGTCATCAACGGTGAGGAGGGCAAGAGCCGCACCGACTACAGCCCCAGCGAGGACGACAACGTCACCGTCCAAGGCGTGGCCGGCTCCAAGGGCGGGCTGGGCTACTTCGGCTTCTCCTACTTCGAGGAGAACGCCGACAAGCTCAAGGCCGTGCAGGTCGACGGCGGCGACGGCTGCGTCGGCCCTAGCGTGCAGGCGGCGCAGGACGGCACCTACAAGCCGCTGTCGCGGCCGCTGTTCATCTACCCCAAGGCCGAGTCGCTGAAGCGGCCCGAGGTGCTCGCCTTCGTCGAGTACTACGTGGCCAACCACAAGGAGATCGCCGAGGACGCCAAGTTCATCCCGCTGAACGCCCAGCAGGAGACGGAGCTGAAGGCCGCTCTGGACAAGCTGAAGGCCCAGGCCGGCGGATGAGCCCGACCGGCACCGCGTCCTCCCCGGCCGCTCCGAAGGGGCCGCTGGGGAGGGCGCGCTCGCGCTACGGGGAACGCACGGTCCAGGTCGTGCTGGTGGCCGCCGCGCTGGTGTCGGTGGCCACGACGGCGGGCATCGTGGTCTCGCTGGTGCCGCCCACGGTCGAGTTCTTCGAGGCGGTGGGCTTCGCGGAGTTCTTCACCAGCACGCAGTGGGCGCCGCTGTTCGAGCCGCCCGCGTACGGCGTGCTGCCGCTGGTCGCCGCGACGTTCCTGATCACCGTGATCGCCATCGTGGTGGCGATCCCGCTCGGCCTGGGCGCCGCGCTGTATCTGAGCGAGTACGCCCACGCCCGCACCCGCAAGATCTTCAAGCCGGTCCTGGAGGTCCTCGCGGGCGTCCCGACCGTCGTGTACGGCTTCTTCGCCCTGCGTTTCGTCACCCCCGCCCTGCAGACCTACCTGCCGGCCGGCCTGCAGCCGGACATCTTCAACGCCCTTTCCGCGGGCCTGGTGATGGGCGTCATGATCGTGCCGACCGTGGCGTCGCTGTCGGAGGACGCCATGTCGGCGGTGCCCCGCGGCCTGCGCGACGGCGCCTACGCGCTGGGGTCGTCGACCAGGCTGGTGGCCGTGCGCGTAGTGCTGCCGGCCGCGCTGTCGGGCGTGGTGGCCTCGTTCGTGCTGGCCATCTCGCGCGCGATCGGCGAGACCATGATCGTGGCGATCGCGTCGGGCAACAAGCCGGCACTGTCGTTCAACCCGCTCGACGCCATGCAGACGATGACCGGCTTCATCGCCCAGGCCGGCTCGGGTGACCTGCCGACGGCATCGCTGGACTACAAGACCATCTTCGCCGTCGGTGCCCTGCTGTTCCTCATCACGTTCGCGATGAACTTCATCAGCGCCCGCCTGGTGCGCCGCTTCCGGGAGGTGTACGAATGACCGTCACACAGGAGCGACTGCTCGTCCGCCGGCGCGTCCCCTGGGGCGACATCGCCTTCAAGATGCTGCTGCGGTTGTGCCTGGCCGTCGCGGTGGCGTTCCTGGTGACGCTGCTGGTCTACGTCGTCTACAAGGGCTGGTCGCGGCTGGACGCGAGGTTGTGGGAGAACTTCCCCTCCATCCGCCGCCCCGAGCGGGCGGGCGCCAAGTCCGCGTTGTTCGGCAGCCTGTGGGTGATCGGGCTGACCGCGGTGATCTGCCTGCCGGTGGGCGTCCTCGGCGCGATCTACCTGGAGGAGTACGCCGACCACCGCCGCTGGTACAACCGGCTGATCGAGCTGAACATCGCCAACCTGGCCGCCATCCCGTCCATCGTCTACGGCATCCTCGGCCTGGGCATCGTCGCCCGCGGTTTCGGCCTGGGCACGACCATCGTCACGGCATCCATCACGCTGTCGCTGCTCGTCCTGCCGATCGTGATCATCGCTTCGCGCGAGGCGATCCGGGCGGTGCCGGGTGAGATCCGCAACGCCTCCTACGGGCTGGGCGCCACCAAGTGGCAGACCGTCTGGCGGCAGGTGCTGCCCTCGGCGGTGCCGGGCATGGCCACCGGCTCCATCCTGGCGCTGTCCAGGGCGGCCGGCGAGGCGGCCCCGCTGCTGCTGCTCGGCGGCCTGACCTACGTGGCCTACACCCCCGACGGCCTGCTCAGCGGCTACACCGTGCTGCCGATCCAGATCTACGGCTGGATCAGCCAGTCCCGTACCGAGTTCCACGACCTGTCCTCGGCGGCGATCGTGCTGCTGCTGATCGTGATCATCGCGATGAACTCCATCGCCATCTTCGTCCGCAATCGCTCGCAGAAGCGGTGGTGAACTCCTACATGACCTCCGAAATGACGACCGGAGCGAGGAACATGGCTCCCTCTGAACCACCGCCCGAGATCTTCGACCCCGTCTTCACGCTGAAGGACCTGTCGGTCTTCTACGGCGACTACGAGGCGGTGCGCGGCGTGAACATGCGCATCGCGCCCCGCGAGATCACCGCGCTGATCGGCCCGTCCGGCTGCGGCAAGAGCACGGTGCTGCGCTGCCTCAACCGGATGAACGACCTCATCCTGGACGCCCGCATCGCCGGCAAGATCACCTACTACACCGAGGACCTCTACGGCGAGTCCGTCGATCCGATCGAGGTACGGCGCCGGATCGGGATGGTCTTCCAGAAACCCAACCCGTTCCCCAAGTCCATCTACGACAACATCGCCTACGGCCCCCGCGTCAACGGCCAGCGCCGGGGTCTGGACGAGGTGGTGGAGGAGGCGCTGCACCGGGCGGCCCTGTGGGACGAGGTCAAGGACAAGCTCAAGCAGAACGCCCTGGCCCTGTCCGGCGGCCAGCAGCAGCGCCTGTGCATCGCCCGCGCCATCGCGGTCAAGCCCGACGTGATCCTGATGGACGAGCCCTGCTCCGCCCTCGACCCGATCGCCACCACCAAGATCGAGGACCTCATGCAGGTCCTGTCCAGGGACTACACGATCGTCATCGTCACCCACAACATGCAGCAGGCGGCCCGGGTGTCCGAGCGCACCGCCTTCTTCACCGCCGAGGTCGACGACAAGGGCGTGCGGCACGGGCGCCTCGTCGAGTTCGACTCCACCGCACGGATCTTCAGCAACCCCGCCGACAAGCGAACCGAGGGCTACATCACCGGGCGCTTCGGCTGAACTGAGCGGAGCCGATGAACACATGAGCCGTGCAACAGCCGCCGTCCCGTTGCGCGGGCAGCGAGACAGCGCGACCAGGACGCCGAGTTGAGCGAGCTGTCCGCGCACGGGGTGACGGTGACGCACTGTGCCGACGGCGTCGAGGCGCTGCTGCGCATCGGCGCCGCGCAGCCCGACGTGCTGCTGCTGAGCGCCGACCTGCCCGGCATCGAGGCGGTCACCCTGATCACCACGCTGCGGCGATCGATGGACATGACGATCATCGTGGGCGTCGGTCCGGGCGACGCCGAGCTCGCCATGCGGGCGCTGCACGCGGGCGCCACGGCGTGCGTGGCCAGGCCCTACCGTTCGTCGGAGCTGCTTCCGCTGATCAACGCCAGTTCCAACCCGTCCGCGCCGCTGCTGGTGGGCGAGGTCGAGCTGGACGAGGTGGCCCACGTGGTCCGGGTATGCGGGGAGCCGGTGCACGTCCCGCTGCGCGAGTTCGAGCTGCTCGCCTACCTGATGAAGAACGCCGGGCGCGTGGTCACCCGCCACGAGATCAGCCGGCACGTGTGGCACAGCACGGTCTCCCCGCCCAACAACACCATCGCCGTGCACATCAAACGGCTACGCCGCCGCATCGGCGACGACGAGAAGAGGCCGACGCACATCCTGACGGTGCGCGGCGTCGGCTACCGGCTCGTGCTGCCGGAGCAGGCGGCCGAGGACGAGCTGGCCCCGCCACCCCTCGGGCGCGAATAGGCGCGTCCACGGCGAGCACCGGTCAGGTGGCCAGCCGGCCGGCACGTCCGGTCAGGTGGCCAGCCGGCCGGCACGTCCGGTCAGGTGGCCAGCTGGCCGGCACGTCGCCGCAGGTCGGCGGCGAACTCCTCGGCCCGGCTCAGCTGGGTGCGCAAGGCTTCGCAGCGCTCGCGCGTGGCCTGCTCGAATCGGCTCAGCCGCCGCGACAAGTGCTCGCGCTCGGCCTCGCCGAGGGCCGCCGCGCCGGCCTGGTCGAGCCGGTCGGTGATGGACAGCAGCTCGCCCATCTCCTCCAGCGTGAAGCCCAGCGGCTTCATCCGGCGGATCACCATCAGCCGGGCCACGTCGGCCTCGGTGTAGAGGCGGAAGCCACCCTGGCTGCGTGCCGAGGGTCGTACCAGGCCCACTTCGTCGTAGTGCCGGATGGTCCGCAGCGACAGCTCGGTCCGCGCCGCCACCTGCCCGATGTGCATGTGATCTCCGCCACCGCCCGCAGCGGCCGGAACCTCGCCGTCGTCGGCGGAAAGCGGTGATCCGTCCATTTTCGTGCGACCTCACTGCTCAGCTGGTTGCGGTGGTGCGGGCGTGAACGCCCGACCCGCCAAATCTCTACCCTTACGTTAGGGTAGAGATTTCGATGGCCGAACCGCGCAGGCCCGCTCCGGACACACCGCCACCCTGACACAACCGGCCGCCTGACGACATCCCCGGTGCCGTACGATCGCCGCCGCCACCAGCCGCTCGCCCCGGCCGGTGACACGCTGCCCGCCGCCCTGCCTGCCACCCTGTCCGGAGAGCTGTCCGACAGCCACTGAGCCGGTCCCCACTGAGCCGGTCCCCACTGAGCCGGTCCCCACTGAGCCGGTCCCCACTGAGCCGGTCCCCACTGAGCCGGCCGCCCAGCCGGTCAGGCGGGCAGCTCGTACGGCTTGAGCGCCCATGCGCGCCTCGCGGCGGAGATCGTCCGCCAGGCGAGACCGGTGCCGAAGGCGAAGGCGTGCCGCGCGGCGGCGAGATCGTCGAAGGCCCCGACGCCGCGCAGCCGAGCCGGCTCGCCGGTGAAGATCTCCTCCAGGGTCGCGCAGAAGTAGGCGTACCCGGCGAATTCGACGGCGGGGCCGGCCAAGGGGCAGCCCAGAAGGCTCCGCAGGGTCTCGGACGGCGTCTGCTCCGACCGGCGATACGCCAGGTCGTGCAGCAGGTCGAGGACATCGGGGGGCAGGTCGTCCGCGACCTCCATGAGCGCGCGGGCCTTCTTCCGTACCTCGTCCTTGAGGACGGCGAGGCAGATCGGGGCCAGCGTCTCGGCGGGCAGGGCGTGCGCGGCGCGGATCACGGCGCGGGCGGCGCGGAGGAGGTCGCGGGACAGCCCGCCCGACAGGCAGTGGCAGAAGGCGACATAGGGCTCGGTGAGCCCGACGACGCGGCGGTAGATGAAGCGTACGGACTCGGTGTAGGAGAGCGGCCCCACCCGGACGATCTCGTCGAAGGAGCTGTCGAAGGCGTCGCGGAAGGGCAGGCCACGGCGTTCGAAGGCGCTCATCGCGTCGTCGGACACCGAGATCATGAAGAACGTGTTGGGCAGCCCGAAGATACCCTTGATCTCGTTGAGGAAGCGCTCCGCCCGGTCGCCCGACCCGATCTTGTCGAGTTCGTCGATGCCGATGTACACGCTGTGGTCCGGCCGGAGGTGCCCGGCCACGTCCTGAACGTAGGAGCGGAAGGCGGAGACGATCTCCGGATAGCTCAGGGGCTGCTCCGCCAGGCTGCGGCCGCCGCTCAGCTGCGCGTCGACCCAGACGGGGAGTTTGACCGTGCCCGACCAGCCCGTGGTCTGCGTCTGCAGGTAGCGGATCTGCGCCAGATGGCGGCGGGCCCGTGTCCTGAGCTGGTCGGCGGGATCGTGCTTGCGCCCGGCGCGGCGGATGGACAGGGCGAAGTGGACCAGTCCGAGGAGCCCGGCGAGGTAGGACGCCCACTGGCCGGGGGCCTCGGGCGCCAGGTTGTCGCCGTACCGGTCGACGACGTCGGCCAGCCACTGCGGCACCGGTCCTGGCACGAGCACGAGCCGCAGGAGCACGTCACCGGCGATCTCGGCGAAGAGCACGGGCCAGGCGGCGAGGGCCGCGCTCACCAGCCAGTACGTGATCGGGATGAGGGCCTGGCGGAGCCCGACGCGGCGGTGGCGGCCGGGGCCGAGGTGCCGCAACGTGGCGCGGCAGAACGCGGCGAACAGGTGCAGCACGAAGTCGCGCGGGGCGTACTCCACCGGGGCCGAGACCAGCAATCGCAGATCTCCGGTCCCCGGCCTGGGAATGGAGCCCTCACAGTAGCGCCGGACCAGCGTGGACTTGCCGGATCCGCGCGGTCCCGCGATGCCCACGCTCGCTCCGGACAGGCGTCCGAGGAGTTCGTCGAGCTCGTCCACGACCCGGGTCGGCACATGGTAGGCGCTGTCGAACGCCTCGCTCAGCCCGGGACTCGCCGCCACGTTGAAAACGGGGTCGAAGCGGTCGCGGCGGGCGTTGATCCGCTGGCGGATCTGTGCCGCCAGCTCGCCGTCCTCCAGATCCCGTACGAGCTTCGCCCGAACCGGCGAATACGGGAACGACCGCAGGGCTTCGCGCACTCTGGACCAGCCCTGCCCGCGCGCCAGGACCAGGTACGAGCCGATCACGAGGACGGACGGCAGGCCGATCAGCACGGGGGCTCGCCAGCTCCCCATGGCCAGGCCGAGCAGCAGCAGACCGATGGCCAGCAGGACGAACGGGAAGCGCGGCATCGGCACGCGCCGCGCCGCCGGCTCTTCGGCCGGCACCACCACGGCCGCGAAGACCTCGGCCGCCTGCTCCATCATCTCCAGCCGGATGTGCAGCGGCTTCACCGTCACGTAGTCGAACGCGTCCCGGATCTCCGGATCGTGCAGCGCCCGGGTCAGCGCGGCCGAGTAGAGGTCGCGTAAGGCGGGGTCCGAACGCAGGGGATCGGCTTGGGCCCGGGTCATGCGGTGCGGAGTTCGGCGTCCACCGGCCGGGCGGGCGCGGGCTCGGTCAGCTGGGCGGGCACGGACACGGGCTCGGTCAGCTGGGCGGGCACGGACACGGGCGCGGTCAGCGGGGTGAAGAGGGCGCCCAGCCGGTTCACCGTCTCGGGGACGATGCGGTAGTAGACCCAGGTGCCGCGGCGCTCGCCGTCGATCAGCCCGGCGGTGCGCAGCACCTTGAGGTGGTGGGAGATGGTGGGGGCGGTCAGGTCGAAGGCGTCGGTCAGGTCGCACACGCACGCTTCGCCGCCGGCGTGGGAGCCGATCATCGACAGCAGGCGCAGCCGGACGGGGTCGGCGACCGCCTTGAGCATGAGTGCGAGGTCGGCCGCGTCGGTCTCCGACAGCGGCTCGCGCGCGATCGGCGCGCAGCATGGGGTGGTGGTGGCGGCCATCCGGCTCCTCTTCTAATTCGACATCTGTCGAAATCATAGGCGATGGCAGGCGAGCGGGGCGATTGCCGCGTTGGCGGCCAGAGGGACCGGCCGCGGTGGGGGGGCCTCCGGCGGCGTTCACACGAGGGCGGCCACCGCGCGCAGGGTGACGCCCGTGCCGACGAGCAGGACGAACGTGGCGGTCAAGGCGGCGCTGTACGGGCGCAGCCGCCGCATCCGACCGGCCAGGGTGAGGTCGCCCAGCCTGCGCAGGGTGAGCGCCGTGACCAGCAGCGTGAGCGCCATGCCGAGCCCATAGCACACCACGGTCAGGACGCCGAACGCGGTGCGCCCCAGCGCCATCGCGCCGAGCAGGACCACCAGGGCGGACGGGCTGGGCACCAGCCCACCGGCCATGGCCAGCGCCACGACCCCATCCGACCACCTACGGTGCCCATGACCGTGACCGTGCCCATGACCGTGCCCGTGCCCATGCCCGTGTCCATGCCCCGGGCCGGGGTGGCGTCGGTGGTGGAGGGCGGAGCGGAGCAGGCCGGCGCCGATCAGGGCGATGAGGACCCCGCTGGCCACGCCGAGCCAGCCCATCACCACCTCACCGGCGACCGCGCTGGCCACCGTGACCAGTACGCCCAGGACCAGCACGCCCGCCGTGTGCGTGGCGGTGACCGTGGCCGCGACGGCGATCGCGTCCCGCAGCCGCCCCCGCCGCCCGGCGAGATAGGCGGCCATGACAGTTTTGCCGTGACCGGGCATCGCGGCGTGCACGGCCCCCAGCACCAGCGACAACAGCAGCGCCAGCAGCCCGAGCGGCACGGTCAGCCGGTCGGTGCCGATCAGCGTGTTGAGCCGGTCGGCCAGCAGGCCGGTGAAGCGGGTGACGGGGTCCGCACCCGGCACCTGCGCCGGCGCGGCGGAGGTGCCGTCGCCCGGCTCCACCGTGAGGCGCGCCCGGCGTACGTCGAGCGGCGAGCTGAGCAGGTCGGCGGGGTAGTCGCGGAGCTCGCCGGACACGCTGTCGGCGGGGACGGTGGAGGCGCGCAGGCGCACGCCAGCCCCGTTGGCCGTGATCTCCCGCCAGCCGATGGTGTCGGCGCGGTAGGCGTTGGCGAAGGTCAGGGTGAGCCGCCGGTCCACGCGCAGCGGGGCGGTCAGGCGGCAGGTGAGCCTGCTGGTGCGCAACCCGGCGGCGCCCGGCTGGTAGGCGAAGGAGGCGTCGGCGACCTGCCAGGTGAGCGGCCGTCCATCGACCTGCGCGCGGACGGCGTCCCGCAACTCGGTGCAGGTGCGGTGGGCGGGGCCGGTCGGGGGCTGTTGCAGGGTGGGGATCTCGGCGCTGTCCACGATCGCCAGGTGCTCGATCCTGTCCCGGTGGATCGTCAGCCCGTCGTAGTGGTTGACGCTGAAGTTGCCCAGCGGGTGCGCGGCCAGCACGGTGGCGACGATTGCAGTGATCATGGCGTCTCGGCCAGCAGCGCCCGTGCCCGTGCCGCCCCGGCCGGTGCGAAGTGCGGGTTGACGGACAGTGCCCGGGTCAGGTGGGCGCGGGCGGCGGCGGTGTGCCCGAGGGCGTGCTCGATCTCGCCCCGGTGGTAGGCGAACAGCGCGTTGCGCCCGCCGAGGGCGTCGGCGCGGGCGGCGTACGTGGCGGCCTCGGTGTGGTGGCCGGCTCGGTGCAGCGCCCAGCCGAGCGCGTCGGCGACCTCGACGCTCTGGCGTCGTTTCCACTCCGCGCGCAGGTATCTGACGGCGGCCTCCGGGTCGCCGTGGTTCGCCGTGAACGTGCCCACGGCCAGGTTGTCGGGGTCCCCGTTCGCGGTCAGCAGCCTGTGCTGGGCGGTGAAGACGGCGTACTGCCGCCTGGCCCCGTCCCGGTCGCCGAGGTGCTCCAGCAGTTCCCCGTATTCGACGACGAAGGACGGGGAGCGGGCCACGGCGGTGGCGTAGTCGCGCAGCGCCTGGTCGATGCGGCCGAGCGCGGCCTCGGCGCGCGCCTTGCCCGCCCGCGAGGGCAGGTGACCGGGATCGGCGGCCAGCGCCTGGGTGTAGGCGGCGAGCGCGGCGCGCGGGTCGCCGTTGTGCCAGGCCAGCTCGCCGAGCTGCCACTGGCAGAAGGCGTACTCGGCGGGGTCGCCGGGGATCGCGCAGGCGCGGTGCAGCAGGTCGCGGGCCGGGCCGGGCCTGCCGCGCAGGTGTTCCAGGCGGGCGGCCCTGGTGAAGGAGGCGAGGTCGGGGCGGCCGCCGAGCATGCGCCGCAGCGCGGTCTCGGCCTGCTCGTACCGGCCGAGTTCGAGGTAGGCGTCGGTGAGCACGCCGTAAAGTGCCCAGCGGAACGGCGCGGCCTCCCGGGCCCGCTCGGCCCAGCGTACGGCGCCCGCGAAGTCGTGCCGGGCGTTGGCCAGCGCGCCCATGCCGATCATGGCGTCGATGTACGGCTCCCCGTCGCCGGTGGGCTGGCGCATGGAGCGTTCGAACGCACCCCTGGCCTTGTCGTAGTAGGCGGTGTCGGTGGTGCGGCGGGCCTGCTCCAGGTACATGTGGCCGAGGCTCGCCCAGACCGCCGCGTCGTCGGGGTGACGGCGCAGTCGCCTCTGGGCGGCCTCGATCGATCCGGCCAGGTCGTACGGTGACCAGCTCGCCGGCGCGGGAGGCGGTTCGTCCCGGCGCAGAACGCCTTCCGGGGCGTACAGGGTCAGCAGGACGCAGCCCAGCAGCACGCATCCCAGCAGGGGCAGCAATCGCCGTACGCGACTCATCTGATCGGATGTCCTCGGTGGTGGTTCAGCCGGTGGCGGTGATGGGCAGCGCCAGGTAGGGGAAGCTGCCGGTGATGGGCTTGAGCAGGAACGCGGGGTTGTCCTCGGCGATGAGGCCCGGGGCGCCCCGGCCCGCGGGCTCGCCCAGGAGCATCCGCAGGTTGACGGTCACGACGTCGTCGATGAGCCGCCGGCCGTTGGGGTAGCCCTGGACGTCGCCCTTGAGGAGGCCGTACTTGTCGGGTGCGGTGGCGACGGGCGTGCTCATGTTGAGCCGCAGCTCCTCCGCCTTGGCGACCCGCGAGGCGTCCTGGTTGAGCTGGTGGGAGTTGAGGTCCAGGCCGATCGGCCCGCCCGTCCGCGTGGTGAGGCCGGTGAGGTAGATCTGCTCCAGGTCCTTGCGCGGGGCCGGCGGCGCCGCGACCTTCGCCTGCCTGGCGACGACCCTGGCCTGGTCGGGGTCGAGCGTGGACGGCACGACGAGGTTGCCGCTCTCGTCACCGTCCGGCCGCAGGGAGTTGAAGCGGTCGCGGTGCTTGAGCGGGATGATCACTTCGTTGAAGTTGGGGTTACCCAGCCGGGAGACCTGCTTGTAGTCGGCCGAGCCGGACCCGAGCAGGCTGCTCGACCTGCGGGAGGCCGTGGTCCAGACGCCGATGACCGGGTTGCGGGCCGGGTCGCCGCCGAGCGCTAGCTCCGACTTGGGCAGTTGCAGCGCCAGGGCGCTGACGTTCATTGGCACGCCGGTCTTGACCGGGAAGAACGGCAGCCCGAACCTGAGCAGGTTGACGGCGTGGTTGTCGGAGTAGAACGGATCGGCGGCCGTGCCGGTGAACACCTTGCCCCCGCCGGGCAGGTCGAGGACGGCCTTGCGGCGCAGCGCCGGGTAGTCGGGCGTGGCCGGGGCGCCCATGTCGGTGGGGGCGACGTACCCGTTGCGGACCAGGGTCTCCGACTTGCCGTCGCGCACCCTGGTCAGCGTGTAGCTCTGCTCGACCAGGGAGTCCAGCGGGCCGGCCTTGTGCTCGCGCTTGCGGATGAAGGAGGGCACCGGCAGGCCCTTGTTGGCGAACGTCCACCGGTAGGTGACGGCGGCCTTGCCGGTGCCGGTGTTGTCGACGTGCACCTCGTAGCGGGCGTCGGTGTCGAACTGGTACGGCTTGTGCGGGGCCTGGAAAGGGATGTAGCCGGCCACGATCGTGACCGTGTCCTGCCGCTCCGGGCTGGTGAAGGCGTACAGGTCGGTGGCGTCGATCTGCTTGTTCAGGGTGGTGGCGGGGGCGTCCCAGTGGCTGGTCGCCGTGCCCGGACGCATGGTGGGGCCGAGCAGTACGGTGGCCGTCAGCACGGCGACGGAGGTGCCGGTGATCCACGCCCACCGGCCTCGAGCGCTGGTCAGTTGCATCTGTCTCTCGATTCGCGAGGTACCGGGCCGTGCCCGCGGGCACGGCCCGGTGGGTCTCAGGTCAGGGAGCGTCGCCTACGGCACGTACTGGACGACCGCGTCGAGGTTGGCCAGGTAGTCGCCCTCGTTCAGCGGGATGCCGGTCAGGTCCCTGACCGTCCGGCTGAGGTACGCGCTGGTGTAGAACGGCCAGTGCTTGGGCCCGATGCCGCCTTCGAGCGGACGCGGCGTGGGCACGTTCGGGACGAACTCGTGCAGCCGGTACGTGGCCACGAGCTGCTCGCCCTGAGGCACCCCGTCGACCTCCACCTGCGCGTGTGCCCCGTCGGGGCGCAGGTAGATGTCGTGGATGGCGGCCGTGTGCCCGCTCTTGACGTCGTTGAGGACGAAACCGCCGGGGTAGTAGACGCCGTTGCACGGGTCGATGTGGTCCTGCTTCCACCCGATGGGCATGTAGATGCCCTTGTTCCCGGGCTTGGCCTCGATGGGGGCGATGCCTTCCACCTGCACGCCGCGCTCGTCGAGCAGCCGGACGATGTCGTGGCCGAAGTCGAAGTTCGCGTGCCCCTTCGGGCCGAAGTACGGGAACTTGAAACACGAGGCGCTGGGCGGCTCGACGGACGGGGCGCCGGGGACACCGGGGAGCGGCGGGAAGGGTCCGGCGTGGGCGGGGGAGACGGGTGCAGCCGCGAACACCGCGGCGCCGATCGCGAGTGTTTGAGCGATGCGGACAAGAACACGCAAAGCAATCGACCTTTCGTCGATCCGAGGCGACGGAACGCCTCTGACCTGCAATGACTCGCCCAAAGTAGTGATCAGGTCACGTTGTGTAAAGGGATTTCCCAAGGCCGGCAGGGACTAATTCCGGCGCGGGGATCCTTGGGTGTCGGCCCATGGATGTAGGGCGCCCCGTCGCGCGGGACGCCCTACGAGCGGACTGCGCTCAGAAGATGCCGCGCGGCCCCGGCATGGGCAGGCCGAAGCCGCCGTGGCCCCGAATGGCGTCGCTCATCGTCTTCAGGCCGAGCATGCCGAGCGAGGCGCCGGACGGGATGGGCCGGCTCGGCGGGCCCTGCCAGGCGATGTCCAGGTCGGCCCAGTGCATGCCGCCGCGGAAGGCCGTGCCGAGTTCCTTGTTGAGGTCCGCGGACCAGCCTCGGTCCATGGACAGGACGACCTTGAGCGGACCGATGCCGCCGTTGTGCGGGACGAAGTTGCCCGGGGTGAGGGCCTGCGGGACGCTGAAGTTGACCATGGCCAGCTCACCGTCCGGCCGGGGCTGCCCGTTGACGGCCGGGGTGGCGAAGAACTTGCTGTCACCCATGGCCGCGAACAGCACCCAGAAGGTGTCGATCTCGTACGTCACCCCGGTCTCGTCGTTGACGAAGCGGAACCCGCCCGGGTAGCAGACCCGCCCGCTGGGGGTCTCGATGTTGTCGTACCGTTCGCCGATGGGCATCCAGGCGGCGGTGCCGCCGTCGACCAGCTCGATCGGATCCAGCGTCTCGAACCTGATCCCGGTCCTCTTCAACTCGGCGAGGAACTCGGTGGAGAAGGTGGCCTTCGCGCTGCCTTCCTTGGACAGGTAGCTGCCGATCTGTCCCTCGGCGAGACAGCCGCGTCCGGGGGCGGCGGCTTGAGTGGGCTGCGTGGACAGCAGGACGGTGGCCAGCACGGTGCCGCCGGCGGCCAGGGCCGCACGGGTCAAGCGCATGCTTGTTCTCCTTCATGGAGAGCGGGGGGATGACGCCGGAGGGTCACTCTGGCGTCACGATTACGGAAAGTAGTTATAGCACTACTCTCCGCTTCCGCCCGGTGGAATGCCGATCACCGCACAGCCTCAGGATTGACCGCACGCCGCGGGGCAGAACCTGGCCTCGGGATTGCGAGCGGAGGGCTTGTCCAGGAGGGGCTGCCGTCGCGCTTTGAGATGCTGGTCGAGGAAGGCGGCCACGTAGGTGCGGGTGAGCTCGGCGGCGCGCGCCGCGGGCAGAGCGCCGGGGAGGGACTTGATGCCGAGGGCGTCCGCCAGCAGCGGGCCGTCGGTGAAGGACTGGTGTTCCGCGCCGGTCAGTACGATCCAGCGCTTCCATCCGGTGAGCAGTTTCCAGTCACGGTCCCAGGTGGGGGCGGGGCCTCCGGAGACGTGCCGGGCCGAGCCCAGGAACATGAACGGCCGGGAGAGCCCGCTCTTGGGGATCCGGGCGTAGGTGGTGCCGTCCATGTCGATCCCGGCGCGCACCCGGGAGTCGTTCACCATGGCCGCCATGGCGCTGGCCCCGCCGATCGACTGGCCGACCATCGCGATGCGGGCGCGGTCGATCCGGTCGGTGCCGTCCCACTTCGATGGGAGCTGGTCGAGCACGAAGGAGACGTCGGCGGCCCGGCCCGCGACCAGCCCCGCGCCGAAGCCCGGGTCGGAGTCGCTGTCGCAGGCGAGGCATTCGGCGATCCGCCCGTCGGGGAAGGTGGTGGCGTAGCTCTCGTAGGTGTGGTCGATGCCGGCCACGACGTACCCGCGGCTGGCCAGGTCCTCGGCCAGGG
>NZ_JBQQCB010000145.1:0-23423 GCF_052246675.1 Nonomuraea sp. KM90
CTTCCTGCCCACCGGCAACAGCGGCTCCAGCACCGCCCACTGCGCGGCGGTCAAATCACCCCGACCCACGCAAAGATCATCTCGCAAGTGAACCACCTAGGTGATCCACTTCTGAAACAGGCCCTAGCAGCGGCGCAGTCGCACGAGCCGTCCGGCAGTCTCCAGAAGAGGCCGGACGCGATCATGCAGGGGGAGGTTCCGTCGCCGGGGCCTTCCCCGGCGGCGTTCCAGGGGGTGCCGGGCCCTGCCCCTGCCCGCCGGCCTACGCCCTAAGCCCTACGCCCTACGCCCTACGCCGGGAGCTTCTCCAGGGCCTGGCGCATCCGGGCGATCTCGATGCTCTGGCCGGAATAGACGTCCTTGGCCATCATCCGCATGCGCTGGTCCCGGCCGCCGGCCAGCTCCTCCCCCGCCATCTTCACCGCCCCCTCGTGGTGCCTGATCATGAGCTGGAGGAACAGGCGGTCGAAGGCGCCTCCCCTGGCGCCGCGCAGGGCATTCAGCTCCTCCTGGGTGGCCATCCCGTAGCCGGTCGCCTGCTCGTGGGCGTGCTCGGCCGGGATCGGGCGGCCCAGCTCGGTCAGCCAGGCGCTCATGGCCTTGATCTCCGGTGTCTGGGCGGCGGCGATCTGGCGGGCGAACGCGCGGATGGTCTCCGTGGTCGTACGCGCCTCCACCAGGGAGGTCATCTCCAGGGCCTGCCGGTGATGCGGGATCATCCCCTCCGCGAAGCGTACGTCCGAGGCCACCGTCGCGGCGGCCGGCCGGCCGACCCGCTCCCCCGGCGTCGCCGTACGGGCTGCCGCGCCCGGGCTGCCTGGCACGATGACCGGCGCCCCCGTGCCCACGGGGGACGGCCCTGAGGGCTCGGTGGACTGCTGAGAGCAGGCTGTAAGAGCAAATGTCGCCATAACTGTGATGAAGACCGTACGCGGCCACGAACCTGCTGACATAACTTCCATAGTGAGCTACGAGACAAAGGGGAATGCGCGTTGATCTCTGCCAAGTTGCGCGGAGCGTTGTTGTGTACGGTGCTGCTGCTGGCTTCCGCGTGTGCCGCGGAGTCGCCGGCCACCGGGGAGCAGCCGCCCGCCACCTCTCCGCAGGAGACCAGCGCTCCAGCCGGCACGCGCGCCGCGCCACCCTCGGGCGACGTGATGATGAGCGACAACGTCAAGCAGGTCGCCAACATGCCGAGGACGGCCCCGTTCAACGGGGAGGGCGCCTTCAACACCGACCTGGCCTTCCAGGGCGACTACGCCTATGTCGGGAACTTCGGCGGTTTCACGATCTATGACATCAGCGACCCGACGAAGCCCGAGCTGGTCAGCCAGGTGTCCTGCCCGGCGCAACAGAACGACGTGACGATCTACGGGGACCTGCTGGTCCTCTCGATCGACGAGCCGCAGGCCGGCGAGGAGTGCGACTCCGGCGAGGGCGGCCGCGAGTGGGAGGGCCTGCGGATCTTCGACGTCAGCGACAAGAAGAGCCCTCAGTACGTCGGCGCCGTCAAGACCGAATGCGGCTCCCACACGCACACGATGGTCCCCGACGGGGACACGCTCTACGTGTACGTCTCCTCGCCCGGCCCGGAGCCCGACTCGGCGACCTGCCCAGCACCGCACGAACTCATCCAGATCGTAGAAATCCCGACGAAGTCACCTCAGTCCGCAAAAATCGTGGCGAAGCCGGATATCTTCCCCGAGCGCCAGCACTCCGAGCTCGCCTCCGGCTGCCACGACATCACCGCCTACCCGGAGAAGAAGCTGGCCGCGGCCGCCTGCTTCGGCGACGGCGTGCTGCTCGACATCAGCGACCCGATCCGGCCGAAGGTGCTCCAGCAGCTCACGGACCTCGAGAACTTCCAGATCTGGCACTCGGCGACGTTCAACAACGACGGGACGAAGGTCGTGTTCGGCGACGAGCTGGGCGGCGGCGGCCAGGCCACCTGCGACCGCAACACGCCGGTCACGAAGGGCGCGAACGCCGTCTACGAGCTGGTGGACGGCAAGCTGGAGAGGCGCGGCTACTTCAAGATCCCGAGGGAGCAGCAGCCGAACGAGAACTGCGTGGCCCACAACGGCTCCCTGATCCCGGTGCCGGGCAAGGACATCATGGTGCAGTCCTGGTACCAGGGCGGGGTGTCGATCTGGGACTTCACCGACTCGGCGAACCCGAAGGAGATCGGCTTCTTCGAGCGCGGCCCGCAGGAGGGCGCCGGCATCGCGGGCACCTGGTCGGCCTACTACTACAACGGCTACATCTATTCCAGCGACATGACCGAGGGCCTGGATGTCCTGGAGATCGACGACCCGCTGACCGACCCGGCCAAGCAGGTCAAGATGGACGACTTCAACGTCCAGACCCAGAAGTCCTACTGACCGGCCCTATACGGGCCAGTGTGCGGCCGACCGCGCCGCCGCCCCCGTGATGGCGGCGCCGTCGAGCGTGATGGCCGTGGGCGCGATGCGTGCCCACGGCCATTCCACGGTGAGCAGGAGATCCGCGGCGGGCGGCAGCGGAAACAGCCACAGTGGCATCTGATAAAGCGTGAGTCTCGCATCGCCGCGCACGCCCCCGGGAATCCAGGAAAGGCAGGGCGGCGCGCAGTCACGGTCGTCGCCGGAGGCGACTTCGAGACCGTTCGGATAGCGCAGGGCGACGTGCAGCGACGTGCTCTCCTCGCCGGAGAAGGCCGCGTCGAGCTGCAGTGCCAGGCCGCGCGGCGCGGCGTCGTTGCGGGCCACGACGTCGAGGTTCAGCAGGCAACCGACGTCGTACGCCTGGATCATCGGCAGCAGGACGACGAGAGCCGGAGTGCGTGCGAGCACGCGCTCCACGGTGACGATCGCGCCCATTCTCGAAATCGGCGGCACCGGTGCGCCGCCATCCCCACTCATATCGAACTCACTTCGGGTTCGGGCGATTCTGCTGGGAAGCGTAACGCCGCTTTCCGCGGGGCCGGGAGTGGAACCGGGAAAATGTAGGACGAATATAGGACACGCCTAGCGGGGGTGCGGGGGTTCGGCCCTCCCGCCAGTCGAGCGGTCCGCCGGCGTGGCGGCGCCCGGCCCGGCTCACGCCCGTGGTGCCGGCGACGAGATCGAGGATGACCCCGATGCCCGACATGAAGTCGCAGTCGCCCGGGCCGTAGCCCCTGTCCGGCTGGGAGCGCGCTCGGCCGCGGGCCGTCGCGACGAAGGAGCTCTCCGTCGGGCCGCCCTGGAAGGTGAGGTCCGCCCATGGGCTTCACCGTGATCGCGCTCTCCATCGCGATCGTGATCTCCTGCCCGTCGGGTCCGGGCGGATCACCGGCGGCTCGGAGCCGGTGGCGGGGCTCGGCGCGCCGCCGGAGGCCGCAATACGGGCGGTGGCGCTGTCGGAGTCGATCCCGGGGGCTGGAGGGCGGCGACCAGCAGCGCCCGAGGCCACCTGGGCGGTGGGCGGCGCGTCCGGGGGCTCGCCGAGCAGCTCCAGCAGCACCGAGCGGGCGCTGGGCCGCCGCTCGGGCTCCTTGGCCAGGCACCGCGCCACGATCCCGCGCAGCGGCTCGGGTAAGTCGCCCAGGTCGGGCTCGCCGTGCAGGATCCGGTACGCCGCGGCGGCGAACGTGTCGCGCCAGAACGGCGGCGGCACTGCCACGTTCGCCTCGCGGGTTCGGGTGTGAGGCCCGGGACCGGCCCCGGGGTTCCGCCCGCCGCCACGCCCGACCGCGCGGACCTTCGGCGGAGGACGGGACGGGCGGCCTGCGATCAAGCGGAATGGGCGGAACGGGCGGAACCGCGATTAGGTCACGGGTTGAGGTCCGTGGCGGAGCGCTCGGCGAAGATCCGCATGGCCTTCGTGGTGATCGGGCCAGGGGCGACCGGGAGCTCGGTGTCGTCCACCAGCTTGATCGGCTGGATGTCGCGGGTGGTGGAGGTGAGGAACGCCTCCTCGGCGTCGTACAGCGCCTGGAGCGGGACGTCGGTCTCCTCGCCGCCGCACCATTCGAGCACCAGGGCCCGGGTGACGCCGGCCAGGCAGCCGGAGGCGAGGGTCGGGGTGAGCAGGCGGCCGTCGCGGACGATGAAGACGTTGGAGCCGGTGCCCTCGCACAGGTTGCCGGCGAGGTTGCCGAAGATGGCCTCGCCGCCGCCGCGCTTCTTGGCGTGCAGCAGGGCCTTGGCGTTGTCGCCGTACGAGGTGCTCTTGACGCCCGCCAGGGCGCCGCGCTCGTTGCGCGGCCACGGGACGACGGTCACGTTGGCGGCGGCCGGGAACGGCTTCTGCTCGTCCACGATGACGATCGAGGTGGTGCCCTGGTCGCCGCGGTCGGAGCCGAGCGGGCCGGGGCCGCTGGTGTAGGTGACCCGGATGCGGCCCAGCTGCCAGGCGGGCGCGGCGTCCAGGAGCTTGGCGATGCCGTCGGCGATGGCCTCCACGTCGGGTTCGGGCAGGTCCATGCGCTGGGCGGAGAGCGTGAGCCGGTCGAGGTGCCGGGTGAGCGCGAACGACTTCCCGTTCACGATCTTGATGGTCTCGAAGACGCCGTCGCCGACCATCACTCCGTGGTCGAACACGGAGACCGTGGCCTGCGCGGGGTCGATCAGCTCCCCGTTGACCCAGACAGGGATGTTCATTCAGATTCCTCCTGTGGATGCCAGCGCTATCAGCCTGGCTGCTTTGAGCTCGGTCTCGAGCCATTCGCGCCCGGGGTCGCTGCCCCAGGTGATGCCCGCTCCCGTGCCGAACCGGATCTCGCCTGCCGAGATCCAGAATGTCCTGATGCCTACGGCCAGCGCCGCCCTTCGCCGGTCGGCGTCGACCCAGCCCACGGCCCCACAGTACGGGCCCCGAGGTGCGGTTTCGAGCTCATTGATGATGCGCAGGGCGGACGACTTGGGCGCGCCCGTGACAGATCCGGGCGGGAAAGTGGCCGCGAAGAGCTCCGGCCAGCCCGCCCCCGGGGCGAGCCTGGCGCGGACGGTGGAGACGAGGTGGACGAGCCCGGGGTGCTCCTCGATCGCGCACAGCGACGGCACCTCGACCGAGCCGACCGCCGCCACCCGGCCGAGGTCGTTGCGGACGAGGTCGACGATCATGACGTTCTCGGCGTAGTCCTTGTCGAGGAGGTCGTCGGCGGTCGCGCCGGTGCCCTTGATGGGCCGGGACTCCACGACGTCGCCGTCGCGCGACAGGTAGAGCTCCGGCGAGGCCGACACCACGCTCAGCCCCGGGACCTGGATCAGCGCGGAGTAGGGCGCCGGGTTGCCCTCGGCCAGCCGGGCCGCCAGCGCCAGCGGCTCGGCGTCGTGGGGCACGGGGGCGGTCAGGATCCGGCAGAGGTTGGCCTGGTAGACCTCGCCCTGCTCGATGTAGTCGCGGATGGCGCGCACGCCGCGCTCGTAGGCGGCCCGGTCGAGCGAGCTGCGCCACTGGCCGGGGCGGGGCCCGTGCCAGGGGGCGGCGGGCGCGGGCAGGGGCGAGCGGCGCACCCGGTCGAACCGGGCGCACGTCACCTTGCCCTCGTAGTCGACGACGACGGCCCACCAGCCCTCGCCGTCGAGCGCGGCGAGGTCGGAGGTCACGTCACGCAGGCCGGTGGCGAGGTGGTGACCTAAGTAGGCGAAACCGTCGTACACACCTCCCATTCTCCCAGCATCTGGACAAGCTCCAACGCAGCGGTCAGTGGCGCCTCGGGAAGGGCCGCGTACACCTTGCGCGCGGGGGCCATCCCGCGCAGCGGCCGGAGCACCAGATCCGCCGGTACGGCCCGCGCCGCCAGCTCCGGCACCAGCGTCACCCCGAGCCCGGCGGCGACGAATCCGAACTTGCCCGACCACTCCGCCACCCGCAGCCCGCCGCGCGGCGTGAACCCGGCCGCCGCGCACGCCGTGACCAGCAGCGTCGGCTGGCCGCGCGGGGCGGCCTCGATCCAGGTCTCGCCGGCCAGGTCGCGCAGGTCCACGTCCGGCTCGGCGGACAGGCGGTGCCCGGCGGGCAGCGCGACCAGCAGCCGGTCCTCGCGCAGGAGCACCGTACGCGCCCCGTCGGCGGGCAGCCCGGCCGGGTAGTCGCTGATCACGGCCACGTCGAGCGCGCCCGCCCCCAGCCGGTCCAGCAGCCGGGGCGTGAGCCCCTCGGTCAGCCGCAGCTCGACGCCCGGATGCCGGTGCGCGAACCGCTTGAGCGTGCCGGGCACCAGATCGACGTTGGCCGTGGCGAACGCCCCGATCCGCAGCGTGCCGCCGCGCCCGCCGTGGATGGCGGCCAGCTCCTCGCCCGCGCGGTCGAGCCGGTCGAGCACGGCGACGGCGTGGCGGTGCAGCGCCGCTCCGGCGGGCGTCAGGCGTACGCCGCGGGCCAGGCGCTCGAACAGCGGCCCTCCGGAGGCGCGCTCCAGCGCGGCGACGCGGCGGGAGACCGCCGACTGCGTGTAGCCGAGCAGCTCGGCGGCGGCGGTGAACGAGCCGCTCCTGGCGACCTCGTCGAAGAGCCGGAGCGTGGCGGTGTCAAAGGCATTCGTGTCAGGCATGGCTGGCATGCAATCTAGTCGGTGGTGGAATGTCTCGCGTCCGGGTTCACTGGGGCCCGTGATTACTTTTCTCGGACAGGGACGCATGGGCGTCCCGATGGCCCGGCGGCTGATGGCGGCCGGGCACCAGGTGACGACGTGGCGGCGCGGGACCGGGGTTCCGCCGGCCGAGGCGGTGGCGGGCGCCGAGCTGGTCATCACGATGCTCAGCGATCCGGCTGCCGTGCGGGAGGTGCTGGCGGCGGCGCTGCCGGGGCTGCGGCCGGGGGCGACGGTGGTGGAGATGTCCACGATCGGCCCGGGGGCGGTGCGCGAGCTGCGCGGGCTGCTGCCGGAGTCGGTGGGGCTGGTGGACGCGCCCGTGCTGGGCAGCGTGGGGCCCGCCGCCGAAGGGACGCTGACCGTGCTGGCCGGCGGGGACGTGTCGGGGTGCCGCGCGGTGCTGTCGGTGTTCGGGCAGGTGCGCGAGCTGGGGCCGCTGGGGTCCGGCGCGGCCATGAAGCTCGCCGTCATGAGCGCGCTCGTGCCCGCCCAGGTGCTGCTGGCGGAGACGTTCGCGTACGGGGAGGCGCACGGCGTGGACCGCGGCGCGCTGATCGACGTGCTGTCGGGCACCCCGCTGGGCACGCTGGCCGAGCGGCTGCGGGTGCCGTCGGCCGAGACCCGGTACTCGCTGGCGCACGCGGCCAAGGACCTGGAGCTGGGCGCGTGGGAGGGGGCCTCGATGGCCGCGGCGGCGCGGGCCAGGCTGGGGCAGGCGCGGGCGGCCGGGCTGGGGGAGCGCGACCTGACGGCCATCGCCGAGCACGTGGCGGGGCCTGGCGAGCGGCGTGCCGTGCCGCTCAACCTCGCCACCATCCCGGCCACGAACGGCTTCTACTCGCACGCCGTCCGCGTCGGCGACATGCTCTACGTCTCCGGCCAGGCCGCCTTCGACGAGCAGGGGAACGTGGTCGGCGAGGGCTCCATGGAGGCCCAGGCCGAGCACGTCTTCCAGGTCATCTCCCGCATCCTGGCCGACCAGGGGGCGACGTTCGAGGACATCGCGTTCATCAGGACCTACCTGACGGACATGGCGGACCGGGTCGCGTACGGGCGGGTGCGCCGCAAGTACATCACCGGCACCGCCCCGGCCAGCACGACCGTGGAGGTGTCGAAGCTGTTCATGCCGGGGCTGCTGCTGGAGGTGGACCTGATCGTGGCGCTCCCCGCCCGCGCCTGACTCAGGCGAGCGGGCCGGTCACCGACTCCACCGCCGACACCACGCCGCCCTCGGCCACCAGGCGCACCGCGGAGTCGATCTCCGGCGCCAGGAACCGGTCGGGGCCCGGCGCGGGCACGGTCTCGCGCAGCGCCCTGACCACGGCCGCCGTCGCGGGCGCCGGCTCCAGCGGGGCCCGCAGGTCGAGCGCCCGGGCGGCCGTGAGCACCTCGACGGCCAGCACCCTGGTGAGCCCGTCCACCGACCTGCGCAGCTTGCGCGCGGCCGACCAGCCCATGGACACGTGGTCCTCCTGCATGGCCGAGCTGGGGATGGAGTCCACGCTGGCGGGCACGGCCAGCCGCTTGAGCTCCGAGACGATCGCCGCCTGCGTGTACTGGGCGATCATGTGCCCGGAGTCCACGCCGGGGTCGTGGGCCAGGAACGCGGGCAGCCCGTGATTGCGGGCCACGTCGAGGAAGCGGTCGGTACGGCGCTCGGACATCGAGGCCAGGTCGGCGGCCACGACGGCGAGGAAGTCCAGGACGTACGCGACGGGCGCGCCGTGGAAGTTGCCGTTGGACTCGACCCGGCCGTCGGCCAGCACGGCCGGGTTGTCGACGGCGCTGGCCAGCTCCCACCCGGCCACGGTGGCGGCGTGCGCGATCGTGTCGCGGGCGGCCCCGGCGACCTGGGGAGCGCAGCGCAGGGAGTAGGCGTCCTGGACCCGGGTGCAGGCGGCCGGGTCGCGGTGGCTGGCCATGATGCCCGAACCGCGCAGGATCGAGACCATGTTCGCGGCGGAGAGCGCCTGGCCCGGGTGCGGCCGCAGCGCCTGCAGCTCGGGGGCGAACACCCGGTCGGTGCCCAGCAGCGCCTCCACGCTCATCGAGGCGCTCACGTCGGCGGTCCTGACGAGCCTGGTGAGGTCGTCGATGGCCAGGATGAGCATGCCGAGCATGCCGTCCGTGCCGTTGATCAGCGCCAGGCCCTCCTTGGCGGCCAGCTCGACGGGGTCGATCCTGGCCTGCTTGAGCGCCTCGGCGGCCGACTGGAAATTCCCGGACGCGTCGCGTACGACGCCCTCGCCCATCAGCGTGAGGGCCACGTGCGCCAGCGGGGCCAGGTCGCCGGAGCAGCCGAGGCTGCCGTACTCGTGCACGATCGGCGTGATGCCCGCGCTGATCAGCGCGGCCAGGGTCTTGGCCGTGGTCGGCCTGATGCCGGTGTGGCCGGTGGCGAGGGTGTGCAGGCGCAGCAGCATGAGCGCGCGCACCACCTCGGTCTCCACCTCGGGCCCGCTGCCGGCCGCGTGCGAGCGCACCAGCGAGCGCTGCAGCTGCGCCCGCAGCGCCGGGTCGATGTGGCGGGTGGCCAGCGCCCCGAACCCGGTCGAGATCCCGTACGCGGGCGTCGGGCTCTCGGCCAGCTCGTCCACCCGCTGGCGGGCCGCCGAGACGGCGGCGATGGCGTCGTCGGTGAGCTGGACGGGGGCTCCGTGGCGGGCCACCCTGATGACGTCGTCGAAGGTCAGCGGCTCCGGACCGACGTTCACGACTCCGTTGTCGCGCATGTTGCGTCTCTCTCACTTAGGTAACCGGCGTAACCGATGTTAGCTCCTTACCGGAGAACAGCTTCGCCAGCCCCTCCCTGCCCTCGTCGGTGAGGACGACCGCCCTGGGCACGTTCCCCCGCCGGTACCAGCCCCGCTCGAACAGCACCTCCGTGATCGCCGCCCCCAGCGCCCCGCCCAGGTGCGCGCGGCGCTCGGTCCAGTCCAGGCACTCGGGCGCGAACCGGCGCCTCGATCCCCGCGCGCCCGGCACGTCCACGCCCAGCCCCGACAGCAGCCGCTCCCCCGCCTCGGTCAGGTCGTGCCCGGTGTAGTAGCCGCCCTCCCTGAGCCGGTCCAGCAGCCCCACCCCGGCCTTCCCGGCGAGGTGGTCGTAGCAGGTGCGGGCCTCCTCCAGCTGCCGGGCCTGCCGGGACTGGCGCAGCGAGCGCACCGGCGGCCGGGCGCTGATCCCGGCCAGCACCTCCAGCACCTCGGCCACCTCGTGCCCGGCCAGGCGGTAGTAGCGGTGGCGGCCCTGGCGTACGACGTCCACGAGCCGGCCGTCGAGCAGCCTGGACAGGTGGGCGCTCGCCGTGGCCGGGCTCACGCCGGCCATCCTGGCCAGTTCCCCGGCCGCCAGCGCCCGCCCGCCGAGCAGGGCGGTCAGGATCGCGGCCCGCGTGGGGTCCGCGATCAGGGCGGCGACGGGCGCGATGTCGGCGTCACGAGCGATGTACTCCATGTCTCCGACGCTAATACCCCGACATTTCGCCGCGCGTCGAAGGGTCCCCAGGCGGGCCGCCCGGGGCCTGACGGACCGGCCCGGGCACGTCGCCGCCCCTGCCCGACGGGCGCCTGCTGATGTCAGCGCTTGCCCAGGGCCTTGCGGATCAGGTCGCGCGCCCGGTCCATCACCGCGACGGGCGTGCCTATGAGCACGTTCTTGGTCATGGACTCCGTGCCGGGATGCGGGCGCGTCGGGGCGAGCGACTCGGCCGCCCGCACCGCCGCCGCCATGGCCCGCCGCTCCACGGTGGAGGTGTGCGCGCGCAGCCTGGCGAACTCGTACCGCTCCTCGCTGCGCGCGTGCGCGCTCACGGCGGCGCGCAGCTCGGCCAGGCCGTCCCAGAACCCCGGGTGGTCCACGCCCCGCTGGTGCAGGTCGAGGAGCAGGCGCTTGGCCTTGTTCTCCTCGGTCAGCCGGTCGGCCACCACGCCTTGGCCGTTGTCGAGCTTCCTGCGCGCGTACGGGTGGACGATCTCCTCCTCGGCGGTCTCGTGCACCGACAGCATGCGCGTCAGCCGCGCGAACGCCTCGCCGACCTTGTCCGGAGGCGCCTGCTCCACCTCGTCGAACAGGTCCCTGATCTGCCCGTGCTGGGCCATCAGGAGCTCGATGACATCTTGTTCAGCCACGTCAGCGCCCGTACCCCGAGCCGTCGGCCGGCACGCGCCCCCTTACCGAACGCGGGCCGTTCGAGGACCGAACGCGGAGGTTGCCCGGCCCGGCCGCGGGTACGCGCAGCGACATGGCCTTCGACCCACTCCAGGAGCGGGGTATCCCGCTGGACGAGCAGCTGCGGAACTGGCGCGAGCTGAACGTCACGCCGATCGATCCCGATCATGCCGATCCGTACACGCGGTGCCGGATCATCACGATGAACGGGATCGAGGTGGAGGCGATCCTGTTCAGCCACCAGCTCGCCCGGCACTGCCCGGACCTGGAGATCAAGCAGCAGCTGGCCCGGGTCCGCTACATCGAGGCCCAGCAGCAGAAGGTGGTCAACTGGCTGCTGCCCGGCCTGGCCTCGGTGCTGGAGACCACCATCGCCTACGAGCAGGTCGCCGTCGACCTGACCGCGTGGGTGGCCCGGATGGAGCCGGACTCCTACCTGACGCAGGCCTACCAGTTCGGCGTGCTGGAGGACTTCGACCACCTCTACCGCTACGCCAACCTGTACGAGATGATCGAGCACCGCAAGGCCGAGAAGATCGTCGACCAGCTCACCGAGGTCATGCCGGGCCGCCCGACCTACCTGCACCACCGCGACCCGAAGGACAACGTGCGCCAGCCGTACGACCGCAGCGTCACCGAGCCGCTGTCCCGGCTGCACGCCCTGACGATCATGTCGGCCGAGCAGCAGACCATGAACTTCTACATGAACGTCGGGCCCATGCACATGGAGCCCATCGCGCGCCGGCTCTACCAGGAGATCGGCCTCATCGAGGAGGAGCACGTCACCCACTACGAGTCCCTCGTCGACCCGGGCGAGAGCCTGTGGGAGCAGCTGCTCAACCACGAGTACAACGAGTGCTACCTCTACTACTCGTTCATGGAGACCGAGTCGGATCCCAAGGTGAAGAACATCTGGGAGCTGCACCTCAACATGGAGCTGGAGCACCTGCGGCTGGCCGCCGAGCTGTTCAAGCGGTTCGACGGGCGCGATCCGGACCAGGTGCTCGCCCCCGCGCTGCCGCCGCCGGTGACGTTCGAGCCGAACAAGGGCTACATCCGCGAGCTGCTCGCCACCCAGATCGACTGCACGACGCTGGGCACGGGGTACGTGCGCGAGGCGCACGAGCGCTTCACCCGGATGCAGGAGGCGGTCATGGGCGGGGAGAAGCCGCCGTCGGAGCAGGTCATCGACGACAACCGGGCGATCTCGGGGCGGGAGTACCGGCTTGAGACGGAGGGGCCGCACCCGGCGGGCCTGCAACTCAGCCGTTAGACCCGGAGTGGACCTCTGCGCGGCGGGGCACGGTCGCTAGAGTCGGGCCCCATGACCCCTTCGCCATCGGTCGCCCTCGTCACCGGGGCCTCGCGCGGCCTCGGGGCCGTGATCGCCCGCAGGCTGGCCGCCGACGGCCTGGCCGTGGCCGTCAACTACCACTCCGACCGGGCCGGGGCCGAGCGGGTGGTGAGCGGCATCCGCGCCGCCGGAGGCACCGCCGAGGCGTTCGCGGCCGACGTCACGGACGAGGCCGCCGTGACGGGCCTGGCCGCCGCCGTCGCCGAGCGGCTGGGGCCGGTGGACGTCCTGGTGCTCAACGCGACCGGGCCGCAGCCGTCCGTCCCGTTCGAGGACCTCACCTGGCAGGCGCACCTCGACCAGCTCACGTTCTTCGTCAAGAGCCCGACGCTGCTCGTGCAGGCGGTGCTGCCCGGCATGAAGAAGCGGGGCGGCGGGCGGGTCGTGCAGATCGGCTCCGACATCGTGGACCGCAACCTGCCCGGCATGTCCGCCTACATCGCCGCCAAGGGGGCTCAGCACGCGATTTCCGAGGTGTGGGCGAGGGAGCTGGGGCCGTACGGGGTCACGGTGAACGTGGTCGCACCCGGCTGGATCCCGGTGGAACGGCACGCGGGGCTGGACGAGAGCGAATATCTCGCGGAGGTGCCGCTGGGGCGGATGGGCACGCCGGAGGACGTGGCGGCGGCGGTGTCGTACCTGGCCTCGGACGGCGGGGCGTTCGTCACCGGCCAGCGCATCACCGTCAACGGTGGCCACACGTGACCCGGGCGGGCGCAATCCAGTTTGGGGACTCGGCCAGGATTCGCTAGAGTTCTCTCGTCGCCCGGCAGTCGCCGGGGCGGATGCGGAAGTGGCTCAGTGGTAGAGCATCACCTTGCCAAGGTGAGGGTCGCGGGTTCGAATCCCGTCTTCCGCTCGGAGCTTCCGGCTCGGTGGCGTGGCCGAGAGGCGAGGCAGCGGCCTGCAAAGCCGTCCACACGGGTTCAAATCCCGTCGCCACCTCTGCAAGGACGATTAGCTCAGCGGGAGAGCGCTTCCCTGACACGGAAGAGGTCACTGGTTCAATCCCAGTATCGTCCACCAGGTTCCGGCGGTAGGTGAGAGGTCGGGTTCGCGAGATCGCGGGCCCGGCCTTTTCTGTTTGCGCTGGTCTTCAGGGACGGGCGCGACTTCAGGACGGTCACGCGCTCAGTGACGCCGTAACGGCTGCCGCCGCCGCCGATCGCCTCGCCAACGCTGTGCCCCGCCCCGGTGTCCAGGCAGGCGCCGCGTCCGGCAGGGCGGTGCGGTGCCCGGATCGGCGGTGCGGGGCCGGATCGGCGATGCGGTGCCGGGCGGGCGGTGGGGGTGCCCTTGATGGGCGGTGCGGTGCCGGGCGGGCGGTAGTGCCGGGGTCGGTGGGGTGCTGGGTCGGCGGTGGGGTGCTGGCGGGCGGTCACCTGGTGGTCACTTCACGGTGACCGCCGTGCGGGACGGCCCGTGGGGGGCAGAGGACGGGGTGTGGCGAAGACGACCCGGACGTTTCTGCTCGCTGCTTTGACCTCCGCGCTGGGCATCTCCGCCCTGTGCGCGCTCCCGCCCGTCGGCGGGTTCCTGCTGGGGCGGGCGATCGCGGCCGCACTGGTGTTCCCCGGGCTGGGCCAGGGGCCGGCGGTGGCGACGGCCGGCGCGCTCGCGGCCTTCTCCGTCGGGCTGACCGGCCTGGCCTACCTCGCGTTCAGGTGGTCCGGATTCGGCGCGTCCTGGATCGGGCTGCTGGTGTGCTGGGGGCTGGCGGGCGGGCCGGCCGGGGTGGTGGCGGTGCTGGCCTGGGTGCGGTGGCACGGGGTGCCGTTCGACGCGTACGCCCGGTACGCGGCCTCGTGGGGCATGGCCACCGCCCTGCTGGCCGCGCTGCTGGCACTGGCCGCGACCCGGGTGTTACCCGCGACCCCCGCCCCGAAGGCCCCCGGCACCCCCGCCGGCTCCGGGGAACCCGTGAAGCCCGTCAGGAAGGACCCCGCCGCCGCACCCAAGAAGCCCTCCGCCACCGCCAAGCAGCCCGCCGCTGCCGGGAAGACGGCCACCACGAAAGCGAGCACCACGAAAGCGAGCACCACGAAGACGGCCACCAAGACGCCCACGAAGGCGGCCACCACGAAGGCGGGCAGCGCGAAGGCGGGCGCGGTCCGGGTCTCCACCGCGAAGCCGGCCGGCGGGAAGGAGCCCGCGGCCGGACCTGAGGGGGCCTCCACCGGCGAGAGCCGGTGGTCGTTCCGGCCCCGTTCGTGGGTGTTGCCGTGCCTGGCGGCCGGGTGGGCGATCGTCTGGAGCGTCCTCCTGCGCGCGGAGCAGCCGCTGCTGGCCTGGCTGCCGCTGTCGCTCAACTACTTCGACCAGGTGGCCGTCGTGCTGGCGACCATCGCGGCCGGGTCGCTCGAAGGGGTGTTGCGGCGTCGGCTGCCCGTCGAGGGGCGGCCCGGGCGGGCGTTCGTGCTGGCGTGGATCTCGTTGTCCGTGGCCCCCGTCGTGTACGCGGCCGTCGTCGCCATCGACCGGGGCATGCGGGAGCTGCTGCTGGCCCGGCCGCTGAGCGCGGCGTGGGTGGCCGAGTACGCCGGCGACATGACGGCCGCCCTGGTGGCCCAGCCCGCCCAGGTCGCCGTGCCCCCGCTGCTGCTCGCGCTGGTCGCCACCGGCGTGCAGCAGGCGCTGCCGCACCGGCAGGGGCCGCCCGCCGAGCCGGATCCGGTGCGGACCGACCGGCGCTGGAGCCTGCTGGTGGCGGGGGCGGCGGTCGCGCTGACGTACTTCTGCGTGGCCGTGACGTCGCGGTTCCCGCTGCTGACGCGGCGGACGTTCGACGCGGAGACGCCCGTGATGGTGCGGGCGCTGGCCCTGCTCGCCCCGCCCGACCCGGCGCTGGGCCGGACCGTGGTGGTGTGGTTATGGGCGGTCGCGGCGGTGTTCGGGGTGTCGGCGGCGGTGCTCGTGTACGTCGCGGTGCGGGGGCAGCTCGTCCGGGTCTTCCCGGCGACGTCCTACCTGGTGCTGGTCGCGGCGCTCGCGCTGGCCACGGCCCTGGCGTGGAACGCGGGCAGCGTGATCGGCCACGCCCTGACCGGGGAGCGGCCGCTCGGGATCTCGCCCGCGGCGGAGGCGGCCGAGTTCTGCGCCTTCGTGGTGCCGGTGTTCGGGGCGCTGCTGTTCATCGTGCACTCGCAGGTGGGGGTGTCCAGGTTCGCCGGGATCGTGGAGCTGGAGGGCGAGCAGACGTGGGAGAAGGTGACCGAGAGGTACCGGGCGTGGAAGGAGCAGGTGAGCGGGCACGTGCCGGGCAGGCGCGAGCGCGGGCTGATCGCGGCGCGGGCGGCCGGGGGCGCGCTGGTGCTCGCCGTGGCGGCGGGGGCGGTACGCGCGTTCGGCGGCGGCGGGCAGGCCGAGCTGCCGGGGAGCGGGGTGTTCCTGGCCGCACCCGTGCTGTCCGCCGGGGTTCCGGCGGCCGAGAACCTGACCGGCGCGCTCTACCTCGTCCTGCTGGCCGGGCTGGTCTACGCGGCGCTGACGAAGGTGAACCTCCAGGAGCGCCGCTGGTCGGTCTGGCTGACCGTGTGGGGGTTGTCCGTGGTGGCGGGAGCGGCGGCGGCGCTCGCCACGCCCGCGGGGATGCAGCTCGGGCTGGTCGCCGGGCCGTTCGCGGTGGCGGGGCTGGTGGTGGCGGCGCGCCGGCGGGTGTTGCTGGCCGGGGGCGTGGTGCTCGTCCTGGTGGCGCTGGCACCGCTCGTACGGGGTGCCCCGCCGCGCGAGCCGGTCGCGGTCGTCCCGGGGGCCTGGCGGGAGCGGCTCCCCGGGCTCGTCATCGACGTCTCCTACCCGCGGGCCAGGGGCGGGCCGGACACGGCCCGGGTCGACGCGGCGCTGATGGCGCCGGTGAAGGCGTACGTGGACGAGGCGCTGCGGCGGCATCGCGAAGGAGCCGGCCCCGGCGCGGTGACCGGCAGCTTCGTGGTCGTGCGCGCCGACGCCGAGGTCGTCTCCGTACGTTACGCGCTGGCGGGCGAGATCGGGCGGGCGGTCACGTACGACGTGGCGGCGGGCGAGGTGCTCACCGTGCGGGACCTCTTCGTGCCGCACGCCTTCACGCCCGCCGGGCGGCGGCAGATGGCCGACGCGCTGCGGCCCCTCATGCCCAAGGGCCAGAACCCCAGGACCGTGAGCGTGGACAGCGACCGCCTGCTGGTCAACCTGGCCGTGGGAGCGGTGGAGTTCACGTTCGGACGCGACTACTTCTGCACCCCCTGCTCCCCGTTCACGGTGCGGGTGCCGGACGGGAGGCTGACCGGGCTGCTGCGCCGCTAGCCTTCCCGCATGGGCCTGGAACTGATCACGAGCCTCAGGGCGACGCGTGCCTTCACCTCCGCTCCCGTCACGCGCGAGCAGGTGACGGCGGTCCTGGAGGCCGCGCGGTGGGCGGGGTCCGCGCGCAACCGGCAGCCGTGGCGGTTCGTCGTCGTACGCGACCGGGGCCTGCTGGGCGAGCTGAGCCGGCTCGGCGCCTACGCCGGGCACCTGGCGGGGGCGCCGGTGGCGGTCCTGCTGGCCGTGGACGCCACGCTGAGCACCGAGGACGCCGAGTTCGACGCCGGGCGGGCGGCCCAGAACCTCATGCTCGCCGCCCACGCGCTCGGCCTGGGCAGCTGCCCCGCCTCGTTCTTCCCCGCCGCCAAGGCCCGCGCGGCCACCGCGCTCGCGGGGCTCGGGGAGCCGTGGCGGATCCGTACGGGCATCTCGCTGGGCCGCCCCGCCCCGGCCCCGGGCGGGACGCCCGCCATCCCCCAGGGACGGCTGCCGCTGGCCGATCTGGTCATCGAGCTCTCTTAGCGCGACGATCAGCTCATGGACACTCAGGAGATCGGCGACCGATTAGAGATCATCGCGCTGCTGGCCCGCTACACCCATGCCATCGACACCGGGCAGTGGGACCTGCTCGACGAGGTGTTCTGCCAGGACGCGGTCATCGACTACAGCTCCTCCGGCGGCATCAGGGGCTCACGCGACGAGGTCAAGGGCTGGCTGGCCCAGGTGCTGGCGCACTGGCCGGCCCGCCTCCACCTGGTCGGGGCCGCGCACATCGACTTCCTCGACGGCACGCGGGCCCGCGTGAGCGCCCCCTTCACCGACACCCTGGCCCCGACCCGGGAGATGGTCGCCGCGCGTACCGAGGGGTTCCTGCACGGCGGCGGCTGGTACCACCACCTCATGCTCCGCACCCCCGACGGGTGGCGCAGCACCGAGCTGGTGGAGGAGCAGAGCTGGCGCACCGCGCGCTGAACCCTCTTACTAATTAGGTTTCGGAAATTACCGGATTGCGGTGGAATTGAACCGACGACGGATGGGAGCCGTCGTCGGGATTGTCCACCCGGGCGTTCATCGGCTGCGTTCATCGGCTGCGTTCATCGGCTGCGTTCATCGGCTGCGTTCATCGGCTGCGTTCATCGGCATGGGGGAAGCGGAGGGGAGCCCGCCGCCCCACAGGTGTTGCGAGAGGAATCCGTCTTGCCACGGGGGTAGGGCCAGTGATCGAAGCGCTGGAACGTGCACTTCTGGACGGAGAGCACGCGCTGCTCGTCGAGGGAGACCTGCGGCGGGCGCGCGAACTCTTCCACGTCGCCTACCACGAGGCCGTGCGGCGGGGCGACCGGCCCGCGACGGCCCGGGCCGCGCTGGGCCTGGGCGGGATGTGGGTGCACGAGCACCGGACCGCCGCGGGGGCGGCCATGGTACGGATGCGCCAGCGGGAGGCGCTGTCCCTGCTCGACGCGGACTCGCCGGTCGCGCTGCGGTTGCGGATCAGGCTGGCCGCCGAGGACGACCACCGCGGCGGCGGCCACGACGCGATCCTGGCGATGGTGTCCGAGACCAGGGCCGCGGGCGATCCGGTGGCGCTGGCCGAGGCGCTGAGCCTGGCCCACCAGTGCGCGCCGGGCCCCGAGCACGGAGCCGCGCGGCTGGAGCTGGCCAGGGAGCTGATCGGGGTGGCCTCCCGTACGGGCCGCCGCTCCGACCTGCTGACCGGCCTGCTCTGGTACGCCGTGGACCTGCTCCTGGCGGCCGACCCGCACGCCGAGCGGGCCCTGGGCGAGCTGCGCGACGCGCTGGACGGGGAAGGGCACCAGGCCGTCGAGGTCGTGCTGGGCGGGATCGAGGTGATGCTCGACCTGCGCGCCGGCCGGTTCGGGCAGGCCGAGGAGCGCGCCGCGGCCTGGCACGAGCGGGGCGTGGCGGCCGGCGACCACGAGGCTACCGGCCGGCACGGCTGCCAGCTCGCCGCCGTCCGCTGGTACCAGGGCCGGATCGGCGAGCTCGTCCCCCGGCTCACCAATCTGCTGAACTCTCCCATGCTCGGCGCGGACGACTCCCCGTACGCGTGCCTGGCGGTGGCCGCCGCCGCGGCCGGGGATCGTCGGCTGGCCGGAAGCATGCTGGCCAGGCTGCGTGGCAGCGTCCTGGCCGACGGGCCGCGCACGGGAACCTGGCTGGTCTCGATGTACGCGGTCGTGGAGGCGGCCGACCTGCTGGCCGACACGGAGCTGGCGGCCAGGGCGGGGGCGCTGCTGGCCCCGTACGCGGAGCTGCCGGTCATGACCGGCCCCGGCATCGCCTGCTTCGGCTCCGCCCGCCACAGCCTGGGCGTGGCCGCGATCACCACGGGCGACCTCGACCGGGCGATCGGACACCTGCGCCGGGCCGTGGACGACAACCTGGCGCTGGGCCACTGGCCCGCCGTCGCCCTGTCCCGCTCGCGCCTGGGCCAGGCGTTGGTGCTGCGCGACGGCCCCAGGCAGGAGGCGGCGCGCAGGCAGCTCGCGCTGGCCGAGCAGGAGGCCAGGGCGCTGGGCATGGCGCTGCCCCGCCAGGTCGCCGGCCGGGTGACCTGCCGCCCGTCGGGGCCGCGCTGGCGGGTGGAGCTCGGCGCGCGGACGGCGCTCGTCGACCACTGCGTGGGCATGCTGCACCTGGCGGCCCTGCTGGCCGACCCCGGCAGGGAGATCCCGGCCGCCGACCTGGCCGCCGGTTCGGCCGGCCCGGCGACGGGGCCGGAGTCCGCGCAGCGGCTGCTGGACGGGCCGGCGGGCCGGGCGTACAAGAACCGGCTGGCGCAGCTCGACGCGGAGATCCAGGAGCTGGAGTCCAACCACCAGCGCCAGCAGGCGCACGGGCGGCGGGCCGAGCGCGACTGGCTGATCACCGAGCTGGCCTCGGCGACCGGGCTGAGCGGGCGGGCACGCACGCTGGCGCCCGGCGGGGAGCGGGCCCGTACGGCCGTGGGCAAGGCCATCCGGCGGGCCGTGGATCGCATCGCGGCAGCCGATCCCGTCATCGGGGCCGAGCTGCGCGCGACCGTCCGCACCGGCGTGCGCTGCTCCTACGACCCCGGCTGACCTGCGCGGACGACGGCGGATACAGATTTATCGCGTTTGTGGCTAGATCGCCTCGGGCAGCGCGAAGGCGGGCAGTGTCCCCCTGCCCTTCCCGGTCGAAAGGCTGTGCGGTAATGGCGTTCGCATGGGCTCTTCTCGGTCATGACATAGCGGTCGATCTCGGAACAGCCAACACACTCGTGTACGTCCGCAGGAAGGGCATCGTGCTGAACGAGCCCTCCGTCATAGCGATCAACCTGCACAAGAACACCGTCGTGGCCGTCGGGAAGGCGGCCAAGCGCATGATGGGCCGTACTCCCCCGCACATCGCCACGATCAGGCCGCTCAAGGACGGCGTGATCGCGGATCTGGACGCTGCGGAGCGGATGTTGCGCATGTTCATCCAGAGGGCGCACCCGAGCCGGTTCCTGGCCAAGCCGCGCATCGTCGTGGCGGTCCCGAGCGGCACCACCTCGATCGAGCAGCGGGCGGTCAAGGAGGCCGCGTACGAGGCGGGCGCGCGGCGCGTGCACATCATCGAGGAGCCGATGGCCGCGGCGATCGGCGCCGGGCTGAAGGTCGGCGAGGCCACCGGCAACATGGTCGTCGACATCGGCGGCGGCACCACGGAGGTCGCCATCGTCTCGATGAGCGGCGTCGTGGTGGCCAAGTCGCTGCGGGTCGGCGGTGACGAGCTCGACGAGGCGATCATCACCCACATCAAGAAGGAGCACGCGCTGCTGCTCGGAGACCGTACCGCCGAGCGGCTGAAGATCGACCTGGGCATGGCGCGGCCCGCGCCCGTGACCGCCCGCGACGCCGATCCCGTCCCCAAGGGCCGGCACCGGGTCGGCGTGGTCACCGTGACGGAGGACGGCGAGCCGATCGCGGCGGAGGACGAGGAGCCGCCGGCGCCGCCCGCGCCGCGCGGCTGGAACCCGTTCCGGTCCCGGCCGAAGCCAGAGAGCGGGACGCCGGCCGCCGCGCCGCGCCCGCTGGAGCCGAAGGCGTCGGCCCCGGTACGCGGGCGCGACCTCGTCAGCGGCCTGCCGAAGACCGCGACCATCACCGCCGAGCAGATCAGCGAGGCCATCGAGAACGAGGTGCAGGCCATCATCGACGCGGTGCAGACGACGCTCGACCAGTGCCCGGCCGAGCTGGCCGGCGACCTGCTGGACAACGGCATCGTGCTGACCGGCGGCGGCGCCCTGCTACGCGGCCTGGCCGAGCGGATGGGCGAGGCCACCGGCATGCCCATCCGGGTCGTGGACAAGCCGTTGTACTCGGTGGCGTTGGGCGCGGGCCGCTGCGTCGAGCGCTTCCAGGCCATGCGCGACGTGCTGCTGCCCGATTGGTCGCGCCGGTGAAGCGGGCGTTCGTCCTGCTCGTGCTCGCCACCGCCGTCCTGCTCGTCGTGATCGACCGTACGCTGGCGCCGCTGGCCCCGCTGCGGGAGGCGGGCGCGACCGTGTACGGCACGGCGCAGAGCGCGTTCGGCACGGTGACCAGGTCGTTCGGCGGCGAGGGGCGGTTGCGGGCCCTGGAGCGGGAGAACGCCGCGCTCCGCGCCGACCTGCTGTCCTCCGGCGCCCGCGCGGCGGGCGGTCCAGCGGGCGGCCCGGCGACCGGCTCAATGAGTGGCCCAGCGAGCGGCACCGCCGCGGTGCCGGCCCGGCACCGGGGCGTGGCCGCGCACGTGGTCGGGTTCGGCCGGGGCCAGAAGGTCACCATCGACGCCGGGAGCTCGTCCGGAGTGGTGCGCGACGTGACCGTCCTGAACGCCGACGGCCTGGTCGGCAAGGTCACCTGGACGGGCGCCGCGACGGCGTCGGTCTCCCTCGTCACCGACGCCGCCTCCTCCGTGGGGGCGCGCATGACGGAGTCGGGCGAGCTGGGGGTGGTGACCGGGGTGCCGGGCGAGGGGCGGCTGCGGCTCAGCCTGTTCGACCCGAACGCGCCGCTGAAGGTCGGTGACGTGGTGGAGACGCTGGGCTCGGCGGGCGCGCGGCCGTACGTGGCCGGGGTGCCCATCGGCACCGTCACCGCGATCGAGGACGTGCCGGGGGCGGCCACGCGTACGGCGCTGGTGCGGCCCGCCGCCCGGCTGTCCGCGCTCGACCTGGTCGCCGTGATCGTGCCACCCCCAGGGAGGTGACGTCGTGGGCCTGGTGTTGCTGCTGCTCGCGGCGCCGCTGTTGCAGGTGCTGCTGGTCAATCGGTCCCCGTGGGGCGGGCCCGACCTGGTGACGCTGGCCGTGGTGTGGCTGGCGCTGGCCAGGGGTCCGGTCTGGGGCTGCGTGGCCGGGCTGGTGGCCGGGCTGGCCGCCGACGTGACGCCGCCCGCCGACGGCACCGTGGGGCGCGCGGCGCTCGTGCTGTCGGTGACGGGGCTGCTGGCGGGGCACTGGCGCGAGCGCAGGCCGTTGCTGGTGGCCGGCGCCGCGGCCGCCCTGGGGACGGTGCTGCAGGCCGCCGCCGCGGTGGCGCTCGGGGACGAGCCGTGGCGCTCGGCGGTGACCGGGCTGCCGCTGGTGCTGGCGTGGACGGTGCCGCTCGGGGCCGTCGTGGGCGCCGTACTCGTCCGGCGGCGGCCACCCGCGGAGGTGCCGCGCCGTGTCTAGGGCCAGGTTGTTCGTGTTGCGGCTGGTCGTCACGGCGATGCTGGCCACGCTGGTGGGGCGGCTGTGGTTCCTCCAGGTCGTCAGCGGGGACGAGTACGTCCGCGCGGCGGCCGACGTGCGGATCAGGACCGTGGCGCTGCCGCCGACCCGGGGGCAGATCCTCGACGTGGCCGGGCGTCCCCTGGTGACGAACCGGACCCGGCCGGTGGTCACGGTGGACGCCATAGCGCTGGCCCACCAGCCGGACGGCGGCCGGGAGGTGCTGACGCGGCTGGGGAAGCTGCTGGGCCGGCCGTACGGGCAGATCGCGGAGAAGGTGCGGCTGTGCGCGCCGCAGGTGCGGCAGCCGTGCTGGCAGGGCTCGCCGTACGAGCCGATCCCCGTGGCCGAGGGTGTCACCGTGCCGGTCGCGCTGCAGATCGGCGAGCGGCAGCAGGACTTCCCCGGCGTGCGTACGGACCTGCGCCCGGTCCGCGTCCACCCGGGGGGCGCGGCGGCGGCCCACACCCTCGGGTACGTGCAGGGCGCCAAGGGCCGCGACGGCCTCGAAGGCGTCTACGACCGGGAGCTGGCCGGGCGGGCGGGGCGCCGGGACGTGGCCGTGGACAACACCGGCCAGGTCACCAGGATCATCCGCCAGGACCCGCCGGTCCCCGGGAACACGCTCGTGACCAGCATCGACTCGCGCATCCAGGCCATCGCCGAGCAGGCGCTGGGCCGGGCGCTGACGAGCAGCGGCGGCTCCTCGGGCGCGGCCGTGGTGCTGGAGTCGGAGACGGGCCGGGTGGTCGCGCTGGCCGGGCGGCCGGCCTACGACCCGGCCGTGTGGACCGACGGCGTGACCGCCCGCGAGTACAAGGCGCTGCCGCTGCTGTCGCAGGCCGTACAGGGTGAGTGGGCGCCCGGTTCGACGTGGAAGGTCGCCTCGGCGGCGGCCGCCGTGACGGCCGGGTACGGGCTCGGCGCCACCTACGACTGCCCGAGCGGCTACACGGTGGGCAACCGGGTGTTCCGGAACTTCGGCAGCGCCGACCTGGGCCTGATGACCATGCACGGGGCGCTCGTGCAGTCGTGCGACACGATCTTCTACCGGCTCGCCGACCAGCTCTGGCAGCGCGGCTCCGACGCCCTGCAGAAGACCGCCCGCGGGTTCGGCTTCGGCCGGCCGACCGGCGTGGACCTGCCGGGCGAGGCGGCCGGGGCGGTGCCCGACCCGGCGTCGAAGAAGGCGCTGTGGCGGGCGACGCGCGCGGAGAGCTGCCGCCGGGCCGGGAAGGGCTACCCCGAGATGGCAGACCGGGGACGGGCGGCCTACCTGACGGCGATCGCCCGGGAGAACTGCCGGGGCGGCGGCGTGGAAGCTCGGGCTCGTCCGG
>NZ_JBQQCB010000146.1:0-23392 GCF_052246675.1 Nonomuraea sp. KM90
CAGTCGGCGACGTCCCCGGCCGGCCGGATCCGGATCAGCGGCAGCAGCGGCCCCGCCCGCCAGCCCGTCTGCTCCTCCACGTGCCGGGCCGCCGCCTCCTCCGGCTCCTCGTCCGGCCCGATCTCGCCGAGCGGGATCTCCCACCCCCACGTGTCGGTGATCGGCCGGTGCCGCCACAGGAGCAGCACCCGACCGCCATGGAACACGACGGCGCCGGCGGCTCTCGGCGTACGGATGAAGGGTTGCTCCACGCGCCCACCGCCGGTCAGCTCGACGTCCGCGACCCGCAGGTCGACCCCGTTCGCCGCGTAGAGCAGCTTTTCCGACCGCCGCCGCATGGAATGCTCCTCACCCGTTCGCCGGGACGTGGCCCGCCGGCTACCGCCAGGACCGCTCTCCTGAGAATACGCATAGGAATAGCTACGCTCCGGCGTGGCAGGGAAATGTCAGAGGGGGAGATTAGCCTGAGCGGTGTCGTCCCGACGTGGGGCGGCGCCGGGCTCCGGCTCGGCTCCGAGGCGAGGTCCCATTGTTCGACCGGAGGGGAAGCGATCGTGGTGTCTTTCGCGGGCGGCGGGCTGCCCTCGGACGACGTCGTCGTCACGGCCCTGCGCGCCGGCGATGAGGCGATGTTCGCGGCGCTGCTCGACACCTGGTCCAGGGGCATGTTGCGGGTCGCGAGGTCCTACGTGTCCACCGACCACTCCGCGGAGGAGGTCGTCCAGGACACGTGGCTGGCGGTGATCGACGGGATCGGCGGATTCGAGGGCAGGTCCTCGGTCAAGACGTGGGTCTACCGCATCCTGGTCAACTCCGCGAAGAAGCGCGGCGTGCGGGAGAGCCGCACGCTGCCGTGGAGCGCCGTCGAGCAGGACGGCGGCCCGCCGCCGGGCGGGTGGAGCGATCTCACGGCGGTCTGGCCGACGCCCGAGGGCGAGGCGCTGGCCGCGGAGGTACGCGCGCTGATCGCCGAGGCCCTGGCCCGGCTGCCGCCCCGGCAGCGGATCGTGATCACCCTGCGCGACGTGGAGGGCTGCACCTCCGACGAGGTCTGCGAGATCCTGGAGATCTCCGCGGCCAACCAGCGGGTCCTGCTGCACCGTGCCCGCACGGCTGTACGCGGCTGGCTGGCGGACTACTACGACTCGGTCAAGCAGCCCGAATAGCGGGTCCGAAAACCGCGGCGCGCCATCCGGTCCGCGCAGCGGCGACAATATGTGAAACGGTTCATCCCAGAGACAAGGGCGGTCAACGTCGTGAAGCGGTTCACCTGCGACGAACTGGTGGAACTCCTCACCGCCTACCTTGAAGACGCCCTCGACCGGCCGTCACGCGACGGCGTACAGGCGCATCTGTCCTGCTGCGAGGGGTGCGAGCGCTACTTCGGGCAGTTCCGGGCCACCATCACGGCCCTCGGCGACCAGCCGCCGGAGAAGCTGTCCGCGGACGTGCGCGACCGGCTCATGTCCGCCTTCCGCGAGCACCACCGGTCCTGAGCCTCCTCACCTGGCGAAGCTCTCGTGCAGAGCGGCCAGCACCGGCGGCGGGACGACGCCGTCGCGCAGGCACCTCATGGCCGCGATCGTGGCGAGGACCTGCGCCAGCCACCCCGAGCAGGCCGGGCACGCGCCCAGATGGTCCGCGACGACCCGATGCCGGCCGGCCGGGAGCGCCTCCTCCAGAAAGTCCGTGAGCAGCGTCAGCACCTCGTCGCAGCCCATTGGTCGCAGCTCCATGTGAACTAGTGCCCGGCACACCCCATCCGTTACACGAAATTCGTCTGTAACGATCGCGCCCCTCGCGGATCTATAGCTCCGGAGTCTGCGGCGAGGGGGAGACGATGATCGGGGTCACGGCCGAGAGCGCACCGCTGCGGGACGCCTCGGAGGTGGCGGACTTCGCGCGCCGCTGCTTCCGTCCCGCCCCCACTGACCAGGTGGGAGTCGAGCTGGAGTTCCTGATCTTCGACCGCACGGAGGCCGCCAGGCACGTCCCGCTGGCCCGGGCCGAGCGGGCGCTGCCGGCGGAGCTGCCGGGCGGGAGCCGGGTGACGTTCGAGCCGGGCGGCCAGCTCGAACTGTCCGGACCGGCCGGCCCGCTGCCCGGCACGGTGGCCCGACTGGCCGCCGACGTGGCCGCCGTGCGCGACGCGCTGCGGGCGGCCGGGCTGGTGCTGGCCGGGGTGGGCCTCGATCCCGTACGCGCGGCCCGCCGCCAGCTGACCCTGCCCCGGTACGAGGCGATGGCCGAATACCTCGGCGTGCCGTACGGGGCGCTCATGATGTGCTCGACCGCGTCCATCCAGGTCAACCTGGACTTCGGCGAGCACCCCGCGACCCGGTGGGAACGCGCCCACGAGCTCGGTCCCGTGCTGCTGGCGGCCTTCGCCAACTCGCCCTTGAGCGGCGGCCGGCCGTGCGGCTGGATGTCGGGCCGCCAGGCCGTCTGGGACAACCTCGACCCCACCAGGACCTCGCCCGTGCCCGCCACGGGCGACCCCGCCGCTGACTGGGCCGAATACCTGCTGGACGCCCGCGTCATGCTGGTACGCGAGGACGACGAGCGCTACCGCCCCGTCCGCGACGGCTCGACGTTCCGCGACTGGCTGGACGGGGCCGGGGGCCGCCGCCCCACCGCCGAGGACCTGGCCTACCACGCCACCACCGTCTTCCCGCCGGTCCGCCCCCGCGGCTGGCTGGAGATCCGCTACCTCGACGCGCAGCAACCGGCGGCCTGGCCGGTCTGCGTGGCCGTGACCCACGCCCTCATCGCCGACGACCGGGCCGCCGACGCCGCGATGGCCGCCGTGGAGCCGTACCGGGGGGCGTACCCGGACCTCTGGGGCAGCGCGGCGCGCTGCGGGCTGGCCGATCCCCGCCTGCGCCGGGCCGCCGAGGTGGCCTTCCGCGCGGCGCTGGAGGCGCTGCCCCGCCTCGGCGCGGGCCCCGGCCTGGCCGGCGAGGTGGCCGCGTTCGCCGACCGGCACGTGACGACGGGCCGCTCGCCGGCGGCCGACCTGATGGACCCGACGCCGGGGCGTGCGGCCCCGGCCTGGCTCGACGAAGGACTGCTATGAACGACTTCAAGGAACGCATCGCCAAGGAGCTCATCGCGGTGCGCGACCGGTCGCTCGCCTACACGGAGGCGGACGACGACCTTCTCGTACGCCAGCACTCGCCGCTGATGTCACCCCTGGTGTGGGACCTGGCGCACGTGGGCAACTACGAGGAGCTCTGGGTGCTGCGCGAGGCCGGGGGCATCACGCCGCTGCGCCCCGAGATCGACGACATCTACGACGCGTTCAAGACCCCGCGCAAGGACCGCCCCAGCCTGCCCTTCCTGGGTCCGGCCGAGGCCCGCCGCTACATCGAGGGCGTGCGCGGGCGGGTGCTCGACGTGCTCGACGCCGTCGACCTGGAGGCCCCCTCCCCGCTCCACCGCGACGGCTTCGTGTTCGGCCTGGTGATCCAGCACGAGCACCAGCACGACGAGACCATGCTCGCCACCCTCCAGCTCTCGGGGCAGCCCGGCCTCGTACGCGACGGCGACCTGCCGCCCGGCCGCGCCGGAGGCCCCGAGGAGGTGCACGTCCCGGCCGGCCCCTTCCTCATGGGCACCGACACGCTGCCCTGGGCCTACGACAACGAGCGGCCGGCCACCTGGGTGGACCTGCCCGGCTACTGGATCGACCGGCTGCCCGTCGGCAACGGCGCGTACGCGGCCTTCGTCGAGGACGGCGGGTACGACGACCCGCGCTGGTGGACCCCCGAGGGCTGGCGGTGGCGGCAGCGCAGCGGCGCCACCGGCCCGCTGTTCTGGACCAGGGACGGCGGCTCCTGGTGGCGCAACCGCTTCGGCCGCACGGAGCCGGTCCCGATGGACGAGCCCGTCCAGCACGTGTCCTGGTACGAGGCCGACGCCTACGCCAGGTGGGCCGGCAAGCGGCTGCCCACCGAGGCCGAGTGGGAGAAGGCGTGCGGCTGGGATCCCCGGGAGCGGCGCTCGCGCCGGTACCCCTGGGGCGAGGCCGACCCGGGGCCCTCCCTGGCGAACCTCGGCCACCGCGCCGCGCATCCGGCGCCGCTGGGCGCGTACCCGGCCGGGGCCTCCGCCTACGGCGCCGAGCAGATGGTGGGGGACGTGTGGGAGTGGACCGACTCCTGGTTCCGCGGTTACCCGGGTTTCCGCAGCTTCCCGTACAAGGAGTACAGCGAGGTGTTCTTCGGCGAGGAGTACCGCGTGCTGCGCGGCGGCTCGTGGGCGGCCGACCCGGCGGCGGTGCGGACCACGTTCAGGAACTGGGACTACCCGATCCGGCGGCAGATCTTCACCGGCTTCCGCTGCGCCCGGTCGGAGCTGGTCTGAGGTGTGCAGGCACGCCGCCTGGCTGGGCGCCGCCCGCCCGCTCACCTCGCTGATCCACGAGCCCGAGCACGGGCTCCTCAAGCAGTCGTACGCCCCCCGCCGCCAGCGGGCCGGCCTGATGAACGTCGACGGGTACGGCATGGGCTGGTACGACCCCCGCCGCGCCGAGCCGGTGCGCTATCGCCGTGCCGTGCCCATCTGGACCGACGCCAACCTGCCCGCCCTCGCCGAGGTGGCCCGCTCGACCTGCCTGCTGGCGGCCGTGCGCTCGGCCACCGTGGGCATGCCGGTCGAGGAGAGCGCCACCGCGCCGTTCGCCGACCGGACCTGGCTGATCAGCCACAACGGCCGCGTCGCCAGGGACGCGGTCAAGGATCTCGCCGACGGCGCCGAGAGCACCTGCGACGCCGCCTGGGTCGCGGCGGCCGTGTTCCAGCGCGGGCGCGCCGGGGCCGGGCTGGGCGAGGCGCTGGCCGAGGTCGTCGTACGGGCCGGGGAGAAGGACCCCGCCGCCCGCCTGAACCTGCTCGCCTGCGACGGCGCGTCCATCGCCGCGACCGTCTGGGGCGACACCCTGTTCCACCATCGAACCCACGACGGCGTGCTGGTGGCCAGCGAGCCGCTCGACGACCTGCCGGGCTGGCAGGCCGTACCCGAGCGCAGCCTGCTGACCGTCACCCGCGACGACGTACGCGTCCAGCCGTTGTGATCTCACTCCAGGAGGCTTCGTGCCCGTCAGCCAGTCCACCGTGCATGTGATCAACCACCTCGACCGCGACTACCTGCGCCAGGCCCTGGAGAAGGACGTTCGGAACGGCCTGACGTCGTCACCCAAGTGGCTGCCGCCCAAGTGGTTCTACGACGCCGCCGGCAGCGAGCTGTTCTCCCGGATCACCCGGTTGCCCGAGTACTACCCGACCCGCCGCGAGCTGGCCATCCTGCGGGCACGGGCCAAGGACGTGGCGGCGGTGGCCGGCGCGGACACGCTGGTCGAGCTGGGTTCGGGCACCAGCGAGAAGACCGTCCTGCTGCTGGACGCGCTGTCGGCGGCGGGCACGCTGCGCGGCTACACGCCGGTGGACGTGGACGCGGTCACCCTGGAGGCGGCGGCGCGGCGGCTGGCCGGGCGCTATCCCGGGCTGGCCGTAGTCGGGGTGTGCGCCGACTTCGAACGGCACCTCGCGCTGCTGCCCCGCACGGGGCGGCGGATGGTGGCCTTCCTCGGCGGCACGATCGGCAACCTCGAACCGGTCGCCCGCGCGGCCTTCCTGAACGATCTGCGGGCCACGCTGCGACCGGGGGACACGTTCCTGCTGGGGGCCGACCTGGTGAAGGACACGGGACGGCTGGTGGCGGCCTACGACGACGCGGCGGGGGTGACGGCCGAGTTCAACCGGAACGTGCTGCGGGTGATCAACCGGGAGCTGGACGCGGACTTCGACCCCGAGGCGTTCGCGCACGTGGCGGTGTACGACCCGGAGCAGGACTGGATCGAGATGCGGCTGCGGGCGACCCGGGCCATGCGGGTGCGGGTCGGCGGGCTCGGGCTTGAGGTGGAGTTCGCGGCGGGGGAGGAGATGCGTACGGAGATCAGCGCCAAGTTCCGGCCGGAGGGGCTGCGGGAGGAGCTGGAGGCGGCCGGCTTCCACGTACGGCGCCGCTACACCGACCCGGCCGGCGACTTCACCCTGATCCTGGCCGAAGCGTGACCCTCGACCCCATCCGCGCTCCCCGGCCTTCCGACGCTCCCGGCCCCGCGCCGGGGGCAGGGGTGGGGGAGGCGTGGCGGGCGGCCAGGAGCGTGGCACCGCCCGGCCACCTGGACGCGGCCGGCTGCAACGTGCCCAGCGACCGGGTGCTCGACGCGGTCGTGGCGCACCTGCGGCTGGAGCGCGAGCGCGGCGGTTACGGGGCGGTCCCCGACCTCGCCACCTCCCGGGAGGCCCTGGCCGCGCTGGTCGGGGCCGGGCCGGGCGACGTGGCGTTCCTGGAGAGCGGGACGGCGGCGATGGCGGCGCTGCTGGGCGGCTGGCGGCTCGGTGCCGGCGCCCGCGTCGGCTGCGCCCGCACCGAGTACGGCAGCACGCTCATGCTCCTGCGCCGCCTGGCGGCACGGCACGGCTGGCACCTGGTCGAGCTGCCGGTGGACGGCGACACCCGCATCGACCCCGACGGGCTGCGCGCCCGGCTGTCGGCGGGCCTGGACCTGGTGGTGGTCTCCCACATCGGCTCCCATCGCGGGGTGGTGCAGCCGGCGGTCGAGATCGGGGCGCTGTGCCGCCGGGCGGGCGTGCCGTTCGTGCTGGACGTCTGCCAGTCGCTGGGGCACGTGGAGGTGCGGGGGACGGGGGCCGGCGCGTACGTGGGGACGTCGCGCAAGTGGCTGGCCGGCCCGCGCGGCGTCGGCTTCCTGATCACCCCCGGCCTGACCCCCGCCATGGACGCCCCTGCCCCGACACTCGGCGGCCACGTGTGGCACGACCCGTCGTGGCAGGACGTCGTGCCTGAGGCCGGTGGCCTGTCACGGGACGGGGGAGTGTGGGCGCGCGGAGGCGGCGAGGCGTCGTGGGGGGACGTCGCGCCGGAGGCCGGTGGCCTGTCACGGGACGGGGGAGTGTGGGCGCGCGGAGGCGGCGAGGCGTCGTGGGAGGGCGGGGAGCCGGTGCCGGTGCCCGGGGCGGCGCGTTACGAGAGCTCGGAAGCGGCCGTCGCGGCCCGGGCCGGGCTCGGCGTGGCGGTCCTGGAGCACCACGCGCTCGGCCCAGCGGCCGTCCACGCGCACCTGGCCGAGCTCGGACGCACGGCCCGCGAGCTGCTCGACGGGGCGGGCGGCTGGCGCGTGGCCGAGCCGCTCGACGAGCCGTCGGCCCTGGTGACGCTCATACCCCCGCCAGGCGACACGGCCGAGCGCGCCGCCGCCCGGGCGGCCGAGGCGTCCCTGCTCGTGAGCGTCGTACCGACGGCCAGAGCGCCGCTCGACCTGCGCGAACCCGTCCTCCGCGTCTCCCCGCCCCCAGGCACCCCCGTGGACACGCTGCAGGCTCTCACCCACACCCTGTGTTTTTGAACGGTGTCTATGGATCTTGGAGGACGCTGTGCGCATCGGGTGTTCGGCGCCACGGGTGTCATCGGGTCCCGGGTCGTCGCGGAGGCCGCGCGGCGCGGCCACCAGGTCACGGCGTTCACCCGGGACGCAGCACGCGTCCCGTCCGAGGTCCCGTCCGGCGTTTCGAGCGGCGTCCCGGGCGGTGCCCCGTCCGGCGTCCCGGGCGGTGCCCCGGCACGTCGAGCGGCGGTTCACCGTGGGTTAAGGAGCTCGCCGGTTCATGAGGGTTGATCGCGGTGCCGCCGATGAGATCATGACCGCGAACGCGCGAGATGGAGGCATCCATGCGTATGTTTCGCACTTTAGGCGCCGCGGTCGGGGCCGTCGTGGCGGTGGCGATCATGGCGGCACCGGCCGCTGCCGCGCAGCCGCCCACGTACACCTGGCACAAGCAGACCCTCTGGAAGCAGTACTCGACCACTGATCCGGCCACCGGAGCGGCGGTCGTGACCTGCTTCCGGCTCCCGGCGGTCGTGAAGACCAGGAACAACGTGCTGCTCGCCTTCGCGGAGCGGCGCAACCGGAACAACTGCGCCGACCACGGCGCGTTCGACGTCGTCATGCGGCGCTCCACCGACAACGGAGTCACCTGGGAGGCGAGCAGGACCGTCCTGGCAAGCACCGCCGGGGCGATCCTCCAGGGGAACGCGACCGTCGTGGCCGACTCGACCGGACCCGTGTTCCTGTTCACGACCTCGGAGCCGACCGCCACCCAGACCACGCCGCGCACCCCGAAGGTCCAGGTCAGCAGGGACGACGGGCGTACGTGGTCGGCGCCGGACGACCTGTCGGACGAGATCAAGGCCCCCGCCGGTCCCGGCGACTGGTTCGCCACCGGGCCCGGGCACGGGATCCAGCTCACGCGCGGCGACCACGTGGGCCGGCTGGTGGTGCCGGTCTACTTCGCGGTGGGGAACCAGCAGAGCGTGCGCCTGGTCTACAGCGACGACCATGGCGGCAGCTGGCAGACCGGCGCGACCGCCACGTACGACAAGTCGGTGCTCAAGCTGGGCGAGCAGACCCTGGTCGAGCGGACGGACGGCGGCATCCTCGTGATCGCCCGCAACGGCGCGGTCCCCGACCAGACCTCCGTGCACGGCCTGGCCCGCGGGGTCAGCACGGACGGCGGCCAGACCTTCGACGGCGGGTTCCGCGCCGACAACGCCGTCACCGCGCCCCCGACCCATCCCGCCCTGCTCCGCCAGCGCTGGGACGGCGGCCCGTACACCCGCGTCCTGCTGTCGGCGCCCGCCACCCCGAAGACCGACAACAACCCGGTGGGCATGAGCGTGCGCTCGTCCTTCGACGAGGGGGCCACCTGGCGCAACTACAACGACACGGTCAACAACGCCGGGGTTCGGATCGACAGCGATCATGCGGGGTATTCGGACATGACGCTCATCGGCAACGGCGCCATCGGTGTGCTGTACGAGGCGGGAGCGGCCCGGTTCCGCGACGAGATCCGGTGGAACTGGTTCTGGGAGAGCGCCATCGGCCTCCACTGAGGCTGAGGCTGAGGCTGAGACTGAGACTGAGGCCGGCGGACGCGTGGCGGCGTGGGGCCGTCAGGGGTGGTGGGGGACGAGGAGCTGGTCGAGGGCGGCGGCGACGCGGCGGGTGAAGGGGGAGGCGCTGGCGGGGCCGTGGAAGGGCTGCGTGACGCCCTCCGTGACGCCCTCGATGGTGGCGAGGTCGGCGCCCGGGTGGCAGACGACGTCCGGCGCCGGCAGGTCGGCGAGCAGGAACTCGCCCTGGTCGGCGCGGGCGTCCGACGGGTGGGCGGCGCGCCGGACCCAGCGCGGGCGGTCGGCGCGGTCCAGCCGGTACACGCCCGAGCCCTGGCCGGTCGCCACCCGTACCGGCGACTCGCGGCTCAGGCGAACCCTGATCGAGAACGGCCCGCCGCGCTGGGTGGCCCGGAGCAGGCTGAGCTGGTTGAACTCCTGCGGGTCCGCCAGCCAGCTCACCGGGCCGCCCAGCATCACGGCCAGGTGGGCCAGGACGAACGGGGGCACGCCGATCACCTGCTGGTTGACCGCCGAGACCTCGGTGCTCGCGTCGTGCCGCCACTTGATGGCCGACAGGTAGACCCGCTCGCCCGGCGTGAGCAGGGCGTTCAGGCTGAACAGCCCCGCCACGCCGTAGCGGCGCCAGCCCCAGATCGCGATGCGTTCCGCGCACTCGATGAGCAGCGCGGCGGCCGGGACCGGCCAGGGGCGGGACCAGTCGTGGCCGGCGCAGGACAGCGGGGCGGCGCCCAGCTCGGCGACGCCGGCCGCCGTGTGCGACGGCCGGTCCACGTACACGCTCACCCCGCCGGCGCCGTCCGGGACGCTGAGGACGGTGACGGCGCAGGGCCAGCCGTCCACGTACGCCGCCACCCGGTACGGCCCCAGCAGCCGCGCCGCCCGCGCCATGTCCTCCTCCCCCGACACGACCACGGTGCCGTGCCCGCCGGACCCGGCCCCCGCCTGCACCACGACCCGCTCCGTGCCCACCGCGCGCCGCAGCTCCGCCAGGCTCGGCAGCCGCTCGGCCGGCACGCAACGGATCCGCGCCACGGCGGGCACGCCGGCCGCGCGCAGCAGGTCGTCGAAGAGGTGCCTGGCCTCGATCGTGGCCCGTACGCCGGCGTCGATCGCCGCGACGGTGCCGCCGGGGCCGGCCAGCTCGTGGAGCTGGGCGCCGGCGTACCAGGCGGAGATGACCGGTGGGCGGTCGAGTTTGACCAGGTGGCGGGCGGCGTCGTGGCGTACGCGGCGGAGCCAGCCCTGCCGTTCGGCCACCGAGCGTACGCGGGTGCGGTCCTCGGCGGCGACGACCATGCCCGGCAGGGCGGGGTCCCACGCCGAGTAGCAGCCGATGCTCAGGGCGGGACGCAGGGCCTCGATGGGGGCGGGGCCGGTGTAGCCGGTACGCAGGGCGGTGCTGAACCGGCCGACGGAGACCAGCGGCCGGCCCGCCAGCGCGGCCAGCAACTCGGCCTGCGCCACCTCGGCCGGCGCCCCGGCCTCCATCCCGGGCTGCCAGCCGTCACGGTTCACCCGCCGAGGCCCGTCGTCTTGGGCCGGGTGGCCGGGTTCGGGGTCGCGGTTCACGCGCCCCCGAGGCTCGTCGTCCTGGGCCGGGTGGCCGGGCTCGGGGTCGCTGCCGGCGTGCCCGGGGCCGTTGTCGCAGCTCATGCGTTCGGGGCCGCTGTCGCGGCTCATGCGCCAGGGGCCGCTGTCCGCGGGACCGCTCACTCGTGCACCATCCTCGTATCGGCCGGTCCGGGAGACCGCTGATGCCGTGGGCATCACGGTCCGCACTATTGACGGTGCGCTGCGTACGGCGGATCGTCGAGAGCACCGCGATGTGAAGCGATGTGAAGCTGCGATGCCGCCACGGCGTACCCGCCCCGTCGTGAACGGGGCCCTCGCCGCGCTGATCGAGGAGGCCGGCTGGACGCACGCCGCCACCGCGCAGCACGTCAACGCCGTCGCCGCCGAGACCGGGGAGCGGATCCACTATGACCGCTCGGCGGTGGGGCACTGGCTGACCGGCACCGTTCCCAGGCCCGAGGCGATCCGCGCCGCCGTGGAGGCGTTCCGGCGCCGCCTCGCCCGGCCGGAGCTCTCCCCGACGCATCTCGGCTGGCCGGATCCCGGAACGGCGCCGCCCGCCGACGACCCGTGGCGCGGCGACCCGGTCGCCCGCCTGGCCACGCTGGGGGAGGACGACCTGCTCAACCGCCGTACCGTACTGACCGCCGGCACGTTCACGCTGGCCGCTCTCTCCGGCCTGTCCGGCCACCGAGCCGCGGTCCGGGCCCCGGGCCCCGCCGGCAGGGTGGGCGCGGGCGACGTGGCCCGTATCCGCGCCGCCACCGCCAGCTTCGCCGACCTGGACGACCAGTACGGCGGCGGCCACGCCCGCGTCGCGGTCGCCGCGTACCTGTCGCGCGAGGTCACGCCCCTGCTGCACGATGCGACCGGCCGCACCCGCCCCGACCTGTTCACCGCCGCGGCCGAGCTGAGCTACCTGGCCGCCTACATGGCCATGGACGCCGGCGCGAACGTGCTCGCCCAGCGCTACTACATCAGCACCGTACGGCTCGCGGACGAGGCCGGCGACCTGGTGCTGCGGGCGACGGCGTTACGCAGCATGGCCGTGCAGGCCGCCGAGCTCGGGCACGACGGCGAGGCGCTTGCGCTGGCCGACGCCGCCGCCTCCGCCCTCGGCGGGCACGGCCCCCGCCGCACGCTGGCCTGGATCACCGGCATGCGCGCCGAGGCGCACGCGGCGGCCGGCACCCGCTGGGACGCCCTGAACCTCCTCCGCAGTACGGAGACCCAGCTCGAACGCGCCGACTCCCCGCCGGAGACGGAGTGGACGGGCAACTACCGGCGCGAATCCCTGGAGCACCAGATCGGCCTGACCCTCACCCAGCTCGGCGACCACGCCACCGCCGCCCGCCACTTCACCGCCTCCATGAACGCCCGCCGTCCCGTCGAGCTGCGCACCCGTGCCCTGATCGGCCTGCGGGCGGCGCACGCCTACCTGCGGGCCGGCGACCCGGAGCAGGCCGCCGCCACCGCCCTCGGCCTCAGCGACGACGTACGGCTGATCGCCTCGGCCCGGGTGCGCGACGAGGTCCGCCGCCTCCGGGACGGGTGGCAACGCCACCGCGCCTGCCCGCTCGTCGCCGAGGCCGACAGCGCCATGGCCGGCCACCCGCTTCCACCCACCAGACCGGGCCGTCGCTCCCCACGCCCAGGCCCCCGCCCTGACCGATGAGCACCTGGAGCCCCCGGGGCCTCTGCCGGTCCCGGGCCTCCGCCTGTCCCGGGCCCTCCGCCTGTCCCGGGCCTCCGCCGGTCCCGCGCCCCCCGCTGATCCCGCGGGTCTGGCCCCGCGCCGGGCCTGGCTCCCCGCTGTCCCGCGCGCCCCGTGTGCCCGCCCCCCGCCCCCGCGCGCCCGCGCCCCCGATGCCTTCGGGTCTGACGCGCCCGCGCCGCTCGCGCGGTCCGTGCCTTCCGCGGGTCCCCTGCCTCGACGCCCTGCGTGCCCGACGCCCTGCGCGCACGGAGCCCGCATGTGCCCTCCGCGCGCCAGGAGCCGCTGGCGAGGGCGGTGGGGCGGCGGGGCGGCAGGGCGATGGGGCGACTGAGCGGTGGGTGGTGGGACCGTGCGGCAGGGCCGTGCGGGAGGTCAGTGCGGGAGGTCAGTGCGGGAGGGTGCGGGAGGCGACGAGGTCGCCGTCCTGGAAGCCCTCCACCCGAATGACGTGAGCCGACCCTGCCCCGGGCACCGGCACGGTCGTGACCTCCCGGGTCACGTTCACCGACGCCACCGGCCGGCCGTCCAGGTAGACGTCGGCCCGGTCCACCAGCCGCGTCGTGAGCGTCAGCTCGCCGGCCGCCCCGGAGACCTGCACGTCGAGCCGCCGCACCGGCCGCCCCGCGAGCAGTTCCCCCGCCCGCGTGAGCAGGTCGGCGTTGTCCTGCAGGACGTCCTTGCGGGTCATCTGGTGGCGGAAGTCGGGCACCACCCCGAGGTCCTCGACGGGCGTGCCGGCGAGCTCGTGGACCCGCAGCGTACGCCGTACCGACACCCGCATGTTCGCCTGCCCGGGCAGCGGCCGGTAGGGGTTGTCGGGTACGGGCGTGGGCAGTTCGAGCAGGACCTTGAGCAGCTCGTGGGTCCACACGTTGGCGCCGCCCGCGCCGGTGTTGTCGTCGGTGCCGAGGATCGGGCCGATCTTGTGGTCCTGGAAGCCGCCGGCGAAGATGTCGGTCGCCGAGTAGCAGAGGGCGTTGGTGACCAGGACGACCGGGCCGAAATACCGCTGGCCGATGGCGTTGGCCCCGCCCGCCGGGGTGATGGGGAAGCTGCCGGAGAAGACGGCGCCGATCTCCAGCGCCTGTTCCATGGACGGGCACCAGGGGCCGAGGTCGATCTGGCCGGTGGGGTTCTCCTGGTGCTGCTTGCAGATCCGCTGGTTCAGGGCCGAGGTGATGAACTGCGTCGGCTCCGGCACGATCGGGCGCGGCGTGAGCGTCTGCAGCAGGAACTCGCTGGCGTGGATGTGCCCGCCGCCGTTGCCGCGCACGTCTACGATGAGCCCGTTCTGCGGCAGGAGCGCGACGAGCCGGAGGAACTCCCCTACGAACGCGTCCGGGTCGTTGACGTTGAAGCTGAAGATGCGGATGTGGCCGAAGATGCCCGACGGCGTGTCGACGCTCTTGGCCCGGAAGAAGCCCGGCATGGACGTCGGGATGTCGGCGCCCGGCGCGGCGGGCTCGGCCGTCAGCTCGGTGCCGCCCACGATCTCCTGCGTCGAGACGGCCTCCGGGATGTACAACATCTTGAGCGCCCGGCCGATCTCGTCCGCGCCGAGGTCGAGGCCCTGGGCGACGGCGGCGACGCTGAGCTGGTCGGCGTCCACGAAGGACGGCTGGTTGTCGTCGACCCGCCAGCTCTCGCGCAGCTCGCGGCGGATGCCGTCGGCGCCGACGTACGTCAGCACGACCCAGGTCTCGTCCGGCGGCACATGCAGGCGCAGCGGCCGGATCGTCAGGGACTGTAGGCCGCGCGCGTGCCGGGCCGCCGGGTTGCTGCCCGCGAACCGGGCCGCGTTGATGTCCACCGCCCGGTCGATCGGGATGCCGTTCCAGTGGGTGACCTCCACGCCGGGGGCGAACCCGGGGGCGGAGAAGCCCGCGACCGTCCTGGTCACCACGTAGTGGCGCTCCTCGCCGACGTAGTACTCCTCGATCAGGTACGGCAGGTAGGCGATCTTGCCGGCGTACGGCAGAGGGAGGATGTAGTTGGTGTGCAGGTCGCGTACGGAGTGGAAGATCTCCGATATCTCCGCGTGGAAGCGCCATTCCGGGCCCATGGTCCTCGGGGTCTGCCGGTTCAGCCGCACGGCGAGCAGCCGCAGCCGCTGCACCGGGTTCACGGCGTGCATCGCGGCCTTCAGCGGCAGATGTACGTAGTTCTGCTCGATGAGCAGCAGCGCCTGCTGGACCAGGAGCTTCCTGTCGTCGAGCGTCAACCTGTCCGCCGTGCGCAGGAAGTCCTGGAGCTCCTGCTTCGCCGCCGCACCTGATGGCTCGGTCATGTCTTCCACCCACCCCGGGTCGTCGTCCGCGTGCGGGCGCGGGGGATCGGCTCCCGCGCCCGGATACCGGAACGCTTTCACCGGGCGCGCGGCTCCGCCAGAGGAGGTGACCTAGGGGTTTCCCTAGCCTGTGGCCATTTTGGTCGACGAGTGGAACATGCTCGGGATGCCGGCTCGGCCGTAGCTCGGCAAGGGAGGTCAGAAGGCGTAGTTGCGCAGGACGGACAGGGCCTCGGCGGCGTGCGGGCCGGTGGCCTTCAGCGCCGAGTCGGCGGGGGCGAGGCGGCGGGCGCCCACCCGGCAGAAGTCGGCCGCCGGTCCGGTGATGACCGAGGGGGCGTCGGGGTCGCCGAGGTGCCACAGGTCGCCGTCGGGCGAGGTGAGCTCGCACCGGACGGGCCCGCCCGAGAGGCCCTCGACGTCGAACGCGTACGGCAGCGTACGGTGCCCCAGCCAGGCGATGTGGCGCAGCCGCGAGGTGTCGGGGTAGGCGATGCCCAGGGGCGCGGTGATGTCGTAGGCGTGGGCCCAGTGCTCGGCCAGGCGGGTGGTGGCCAGCGTCGCCGGGGACAGGGAGGCGGCCACCCAGGTCAGGCGGCTGCCCTTGGGATGGGCGCGGAGGGAGCCGGGCGTGGCGGAGGTGGCCGCGCGCCAGCGGGCCAGCACGTCGGCGGGGGAGATGGCGCGCTCGGCGGCCACGAGGGCGTCGGCCATGGCGTCGACCTCGCCGGGGGACCTGCGGTCGGCCAGCTCACCGGCGATCGAGGCGATGACCAGCTCCTCGCTCTGGGCCAGGTGGAGGACCACGTCGGAGACGGTCCAGCCGGCGGCGGCCGACGGGTGGGCCCACTGGGCGGGGGTGAGGGTGGCCAGGACGGCGTCGAGCTGCTCGTACTCGGCTGCGAGGTCGTCGAAGATGTCCGTCATGCCACACCACACTACAGAATAATGTTCGGTAGGGGTCTCAGGTGAGGAGGGGGAGTTCGCCGAACCGGTGGGCGGACCACAGGCGGCGCGAGGTCTCCTCCGGGTAGGGCACGACGGACGGCTGGGTGTCGAAGAGGCGGACCAGGCGCCGCCCGGGCTCGTACGCCGCCCACCCCGGCCCCTCGCCCGCCGCGAAGGCCGTCCACGTGCGGCGGAAATCGGCCGACACGCGCTCGGCCTCGGCCGGTGCGGGGTCGCCGAGGAAGAACCGGCCCATCCCGCTGTCCAGGTTGCCGAAGACCAGCGGCACGTCGAGGGCGTGGCAGGCGCCCAGCGCGCCGCCCATGACAGGGCTGGCCCAGGTCAGCTCGTACGCGTGCACCCGGCCGCCCCCGGCCGCCTGCGCGTCGGCCAGGCGCAGGGAGGGCATGCGGAACAGCCAGTCGGACCGGACCAGCTCGCCCAGCAGCTCGGGCTCCGCCCCGGGGAAGGCGTCGCGGTAGGGCAGCCCGGGCGCGAACGTACGCAGCAGGACGTCGGCCGAAGGCCCCGCCGACCTTCCCGTCTGCGTGAACAGGCGGTATTCGTCCCGGTTGTGGCCCACGATCAGCTCGACCCCGCGGGCCGCCCCGTCCGCCAGCGCCGCCCAGGGGTCGCGGGGCAGGACGTCGCCGTCCACGACGGGGGAGAACGGGGTGACGGTGCGGGCGACCGGGCCCCAGCGGTCCTCGTACTCGGGCATCTTGGCCGTCACCGCGTCGGCGGCGGCCACGAGCCGGTCGGGCGCGACGTCGGCGAGGTCGGCGACGGTGGGCCGCAGGCCCAGCTCGGCGGCCAGGACCGCGCCGATGCCGGCGGCCAGCGGCGCGGAGAAGTACGTGCCGGGGACGCTCTGCGCGATCGCGCGCCCGAACAGCCCCGCCGCGCTCGGCATGGCCATGAGCGCGGCCACGGACCCGGCCCCGGCGGACTCGCCGAACACCGTCACCCGCCCCGGATCGCCCCCGAACGCCGCCACGTTGTCCCGCACCCACTCCAGCGCGGCCACCTGGTCGAGCAGCCCCCGGTTGGCCGGCGCCCCCTCGATGTGGGCGAACCCCTCCATCCCCACCCGGTAGTTGAGCGTGACCACGACCGCGTTGCCCTCGCGGGCGAGCACCGCGCCGTCGTAGACGGACTCGCCGGCGTCACCGCCGCGGTACGCGCCCCCGTAGATCCACACCATCACCGGCAGCCCGGCCGCGGCGTCCAGGGACGGCGACCAGACGTTGACCGTCAGCCAGCTCTCCCCGCTCCGCTCCGCCACGGGCGCGCCGCCCGGGGAGGGCGCCTGGGGCGGTGGCGGCCCGAAGCCCGGGCAGTCGCGCACGCCGTCCCACGCCTCGGCGGGCACGGGGGCGGCGAACCGCAGCTCGCCGAGCGGCGGCCGGGCGAACGGGATGCCGCGGAAGACCGCCACACCGCCCTCGGCCCGGCCCCGCAGGCCGCCCGCCGCTGTCCTGACCTCTGGCTCCATGCGGCCCACCCCTTCTCGTTCGTCCCAAGATTACGATGGACTACCCTGGCCGTTCGTCGACGAGATTTGACCGTTCGCCGTAAAGATCATCCGCCTTTTCAATACTGCATACCGTATGTGATACCGGTGGGGCGTGGCAGACAGTTCGAGGTCCGTGAGCCCCGCAGGCTTCCTCAGTCGTTCCCGTAGCGTGGCGGCGCCCACCTGGAGCCGTTGGCTCGTGCCGCCGGCGGCGCTCTCCGTGCACCTGGCCATCGGGCAGGCGTACGCGTGGAGCGTCTTCAAACCCCCGCTCGAATCCTCGCTCGGGCTCTCCGGCACGCAGAGCGCGCTGCCGTTCCAGCTCGGCATCGTCATGCTCGGCCTGTCGGCGGCCTTCGGCGGCACGCTCGTGGAGCGCAACGGGCCCCGGTGGGCCATGTTCGTGTCGATGGCCTGCTTCTCCTCCGGCTTCCTGCTCTCGGCGCTGGGCGTGGCCACCGGGCAGTACTGGCTGGTCGTGCTCGGCTACGGCGTCGTGGGCGGCATCGGGCTCGGCATCGGCTACATCTCGCCGGTCTCGACGCTGATCAAATGGTTCCCCGACCGGCCGGGCATGGCCACCGGCATCGCGATCATGGGGTTCGGCGGCGGCGCCCTGATCGCCTCGCCCTGGTCGGCGCAGATGCTGGCCTCCTTCGGCCCCAGTACGACGGGGATCGCCACGACGTTCCTCGTGCACGGCCTGGTCTACGCCGCCTTCATGACGATGGGCGTGCTCCTGGTACGCGTCCCGCCCGAGGGCTGGTCCCCGCCGAAGGGCCGGCGCCCGCGCACGGTCAAGTTGCGCCCGCTGATCACCACGGCCGACGTCTCGGCCCGCAACGCCATCCGTACCCCGCAGTTCTACTGCCTGTGGGTCGTGCTGTGCTGCAACGTCACCGCCGGCATCGGCATCCTGGAGAAGGCCGCGCCGATGATCACGGACTTCTTCACCGGCACCACGGCGGCCGTCGCGGCGGGGGCGGCGGCGGGCTTCGTCGCGCTGCTGTCGCTGGCGAACATGGCCGGCCGCTTCGTCTGGTCCTCCACCTCGGACCTGATCGGGCGCAAGAACATGTACCGCGTCTACCTGGGCGCCGGCGCGCTGCTGTACCTCGTCATCGCCCTGTGGGGCGACGCGTCCAAGCCGCTGTTCATCATCTCCGCGCTGGGCATCCTGTCCTTCTACGGCGGCGGCTTCGCGACCGTGCCCGCCTACCTCAAGGACCTCTTCGGCACCTACCAGGTCGGGGCCATCCACGGCCGCCTGCTCACCGCCTGGTCCACCGCGGGGGTGCTCGGCCCGCTGATCGTCAACGCCATCGCCGACGCGCAGAAGGCCGCCGGGCGGTCCGGGCCCGAGCTCTACACCACCTCGCTGTTCATCATGATCGGGCTGCTCGCGGTGGGCTTCCTGGCCAACGAGCTGATCCGGCCCGTGCACGACAGGTATCACGAGCGGCCCGCGCAGCGGCTCGACCCGCAGGCGACGGAGAAGGGACAGACGGTATGAACCCCCAGGAGACGGGCCGGCGTACCGGGCTGATGGTGCTGGCGTGGGCGTGGGTGGGGCTGCCCTTCACGTACGGGGTGTACGAGCTGTTCCTGAAGCTCACCCAGCTGTTCGCCGGCTGACTCACGAGGAGAGCACGAACCCCTCGTAGCCGGCCGCCGCCACCTGGTCGCACTTCTCCCGGTACACCCCCACACCCCCCACGTACGGCATGAACACCCGCGGCTTGCCGGGGATGTTGGCCCCGAGATACCAGGAGTCGGCCCGCACGAAGAGGGTCTGCCCGGCGATCTCGTTGACGTGCGCCATCCAGGCGTCCTCGGCGAGCGGGTCGGCGTCGATGGCCGCGACGCCGCCGGCCCGCAGCCGGGCGACGCAGTCCGCGATCCACTCCACGTGCTGCTCGATCGAGACGATCATGTTGCTCAGCACGGACGGGCTGCCCGGCCCGGTGACGGTGAACAGGTTGGGGAAGCCCGCGGTCATCAGCCCCAGGTAGGTGCGCGGGCCCGCCTCCCACTTGCGGCGCAGCGACAGGCCGCCCTTGCCGGTGATGTCGATGGCCAGCAGCGGGCCGGTCATCGCGTCGTAGCCGGTGGCGTACACGATCACGTCGGCGGGGTGCTCGGCGGCGGCGGTGCGCACGCCGGTCGGGGTGATCTCCACGATCGGGTCCTCCCGGACGTCGACCAGGGTGACGTCCGGCCGGTTGAAGGTGGCGTAGTAGCCGGTGTCGACGCAGATCCGCTTGGTGCCGAGCGGATGGTTCCTGGGCGACAGCTTCTCCGCGACCTCCGGATCGGCCACGATCTCGCGGATCTTGGCGCGGACGAACTCGGCGGCGTGCTCGTTCGCCTCGGAGCTGATGCCGATGTCGCCGTACGCGCCGAGGAACGTGACGCCGCCCTTGGCCCAGCGCGCCTCGAACTCCCGGGCCCGCTCCTCGTCGCCGGCCTCCAGCGCCGAGCCCGGGTTGCCGGGATCGAGCAGCCCGGTGTGGGACTCGCGCATGGCCCGCCGCAGGCCGGGATAGTTCGCCTTGACCCAGCTCTGGTACTCGGGCTCCAGCGGCCGGTTCCAGGCGGGCACGCTGTAGTTGGGGGTGCGCTGGAAGACCGTCACGTGCGCGGCCTGCTCGGCGATGATCGGGATGGACTGGATGCCGGACGAGCCCGTGCCGATGACGGCCACCCGCAACCCGGTGAGGTCGACGCCCTCGTGCGGCCAGCGCCCCGTGTGGTGGCTGGGGCCCCGGAAGGAGGCCGCGCCGGGGAAGTCGGGAACGCGCGCCGCCGACAGGCAGCCGACCGCCGTGACGAGATGGCGGGCCGCGACCCGGTCGCCCCGGTCGGTCTCCACCCGCCACACGTGCTCGGTCTCGTCGTACGCCGCCCGCGTCACCCGGGTCCCGAACCGGATGTCGCGCCGCAGGTCGAACCGGTCGGCGACGTGCTCCAGGTAGCGGAGGATCTCGGGCTGGGACGGGTAACGCTCGGTCCACTCCCACTCCTGCTCCAGCTCGGGGGAGAAGGAGTAGGAGTACTGCATGCTCTCCACGTCGCAGCGGGCGCCGGGGTAGCGGTTCCAGTACCAGGTGCCGCCCACGCCGTCGCCGGTCTCGAAGACGCGTACGGACAGGCCCAGGCCGCGCAGCCGGTGCAGCATGTACAGGCCCGCGAAGCCCGCCCCGACGACCACGGCGTCGTACCTCGCCTGGGGTGTCATGCCACGCTCCGCTCGATGGCGGCGGCGACCATGACGAGCGCGTCCGCGCTGGCGGGCAGCACGTTCACCATCGTGAAGAAGATGTGCATCTGACCCTCGAAGCGCTTGAACTCGACCGGCACGCCCGCCTGGCGCAGCCGCTCGGCGTACGCCTCGCCCTCGTCGCGCAGCACGTCGTGCTCGGCGGTCAGCACCACCGCGGGCGGCAGGCCGGACAGGTCGGCGGCGCGCAGCGGAGAGGCGTCGGGGTTCGTCCGCTGGGCGGGGTCGGGCACGTAGTGGTCCCAGAACCAGACCATGGTGTCCCGGGTGAGCAGGAGCTGGTTCTCCGGGTCGCGGTAGGAGGCGTTGTCCAGGTCGCAGTCGGTGGCCGGGTACACGAGCACCTGCAGCGCGATGGCCGGGCCGCCCTCGTCCCTGGCCCGCCGGGTCACGACGGCCGCCAGGTTGCCGCCCGCGCTGTCGCCCGCCACGACGATCGGCAGGCCGGGCAGGCGGGCGGCGCTCCACAGCAGCGCCGCGTAGGCGTCGCGGGCGGCGGTGGGGTAGCGGTGCTCTGGAGCGAGCCGGTAGCCCACCAGGACGACGGCGCAGCCGGTCCGCGCGGCCAGCTCCCTGCCCAGGGTGTCGAACTCGTCGATGGTGCCGAGGACCCAGCCGCCGCCGTGGTAGTACACGATGACGCCGCGCGGGCTCTCGGACGGGACCAGGACGCGGGCGGGGAACGAGGCGCCGTCCTCCGCCGGGATGGTGACCTCTTCGACGCGTTCCACGTCGGGGCCCTTGCCGTACATCTCGCTCAGCGCCGCGCTGACGGTGCGCGCCTCCTCGGGGGTCGACTCGTGCAGCGGGGCGCCGCCGGCGGCGGCCATCTCCTGCAGGAACCGGGTCGTCGCGTGGTCAAGGGACATGCGAGGTCACCTCATCGGGGGAGCGCGGGCAGTGATCCACCTCACTTCGAACGTAGGATCCATCACGGTTATTGTCTAGAAATATCGTCTGTTGGAGCGTGTGGATGATTGTCTCGGGCATTGACCCCCTTACGCCGATCGTCGTCGGGACCGGGCAGTCCTCGGAACGGATCGGCGAGCCGGGCTACCGCCGCCTGTCGCCCGTCGAGCTGGCCGCCGAGGCCGCCAGGGAGGCGCTCGCCGACACCGGCGCGGACCCCGCCGAGGTCGCCGCGGCCGTCGACACCGTGGCCGGGGTGCGGCAGTTCGAGATCTCCGCGCCCGGCATCCCCTCGCCGCTCGGCAGGTCGAACAACTACCCGCGCTCGGTCGCCGGCCGCGTGGGAGCCGCCCCGCGCCGGGCCGTCCTCGAGACCGCCGGCGGGCAGGCGCCCCAGCACCTGGTCAACGAGCTGGCCGCGACGATCGCCGCCGGGGCGGCCGAGGTCGTCCTGCTCTTCGGCTCGGAGGCCATCTCGACGACCCAGCACCTGGCCGGGGCGGCGCCGCAGAACAGGCCGGACTTCGGCGAGAGCGTCGAAGGCTCCCTGGAGGACCGAGGCTACGGCCTCGACGGGCTCGTCTCGGCCGCGCAGATCGTGCACCGGCTGACGGACGCGCCCAGCCAGTACGCGCTGTTCGACAACGCGCGCCGGGCCCGGCTCGGCCAGACTCGGCAGGAGTACGCGGCCGGCATGGGCGCCCTCTTCGCCCCGTTCACCAAGATCGCCGCGGTCAACCCGCACGCCGCCGCCCCCGTCGAGCGCGGCGCGGCCGAACTCGTCACCCCGACCGCGAGCAACCGCCTCATCGCCGACCCCTACACCCGCTACCTCGTCGCCCGCGAGAAGGTCAACCAGGGCGCGGCGGTCGTGCTGACGTCCGTGGCCGCCGCCCGGCGGCTGGGCGTGCCCGAGGACCGCTGGGTCTTCCTGCACGGCCACGCCGACCTGCGCGAACGCGACCTGCTGGACCGCGCCGACCTCAGCACGAGCCCGGCCGCCACGATGGCCGTCCGGCACGCCCTGGAACAGGCCGGCGTCGCGGCCTCCGACCTGGCGGCCATCGACCTGTACAGCTGCTTCCCCATCGCCGTCTCCAACGTCTGCGAGGGGCTCGGGCTGCCGGTGGACGGGTCGGGAGAGCTGACGGTCACCGGCGGGCTGCCCTTCTTCGGCGGGGCGGGCAACAACTACTCGATGCACGCCATCGCCGAGGTGGTGCGGCGGGTGCGGGCCCTGCCGGGGGCGTACGGGCTGGTGGGGGCGAACGGGGGTGCGCTGAGCAAGTATTCCGCGGGCGTCTACTCCGCCGCGCCCGCGCCCTGGCGGGCCGACCGCAGCGCCGAACTCCAGTCCGAGATCGACTCCTGGGCCCCCGTCGAGCAGGCCCTTCAGCCGCACGGCCGGGCCACGATCGAGACCTGCACGGTCAAGCACCGGCGGGACGGGAGGCGTACGGGGTTCGTGGTGGGGCGCGTGGAGGGCGGGGGCCGCTTCCTCGCCCTGGCGGACGACGAGCGCACCCTGACCTTCCTGTCGGAGGGAGAGCCCATCGGCGAGCCCATCCACGTCCGCCCCGCCGACACCGGCAACCGAGCCACACTCACCCCGTAACCCCGAAGACCCGGACGCCTTGCGCACCCCAAGGCCCGTTCGGGCACGTCACCGCACCCTGCCCCTTTCCGCGAAGGCCCGCACGCCGCAGCCGCCCACACCCCGGACGGGCCTGCGCTCCGGACGGGCCCGCGCCCCGGCCGCGCCTCCTCCCCCACTGGACCTCGGCCGAAGTGCGGTGCGAAAGCGGCAGCGGTGGGTGGGCGCCCCGGGGGTCCCTGGGCGTGGGGTGCGGCCACGGGGGAGGAGGCGGGCAGGTGTGGAGGGCGTGGTCAGGGGCAACGGGACCATGGTGAAGGTGGTTACGGTGTCGTCCTGGCGCGAGCTGGACGATGCGATCAGCGAGGCCGGCAGGTGCGACGGCGGCGGGCCCGCGCATTCGACGCTGGTCTTCCGGGGCCTGGCCCGGAGCACGTACTCGCACATGTCGGGCCTGGCCCGGCTCCGGGGTGACTACGCGGCCGTCGAGTCGCACCTGATACGAAATTTCCGTAAATATGCTCACCGCCAGGCCCCAGGCCCGACCGTCTGGGACTGGCTGGCCCTGG
>NZ_JBQQCB010000147.1:0-23388 GCF_052246675.1 Nonomuraea sp. KM90
CCTCTCCCCGCAGAGCGGCTCTGGAGGGCCAACAAACCTCCATCTCTCACACAGCACCGCGTTCAGTGAAGCGCCATCGCTTCTCCGCCTCCCGCGTTCGTGTTCACAACAAGACGCTGAAGTACTGCCCCGCCTTCCCGGCCATCTTCGGCTCCATCGAGGACGCCCGCGCCTTCTGCCAGCGCTTTTACGCCTGGTACAACCACGACCACTACCACTCGGGGATCGGCTACCACCATCCGGTGGACGTGCACTACGGCCGCGCCGCCACCATCCGCGACCGGCGCGCCGCTCTCTTGACGGCCGCTCAGAGCGCCCATCCCGAGCGGTTCGCCAGCGGCGGCACTCCCGTCCCGCCTGACCTACCCGGCCCGGCGTGGATCAACAAGCCCAAGAACGCCGTCCAAGAGGTCACCACAGAGAACTCGACACAGAATTAGTCCAGCTCAGCTGCCTTGATCAAATTGACAGGTTCCGCCGCGCTGGCGCCGCTGTACGTTGACGCGTAGTCAGTTCCGCACGTGCGCCAGCCGGTAGGCTGACTTCGGGCCCGCACGCTGGCCCATTCCTCATCGGCCCTTTGAGGGGTCATCACTTCGGCGCATTCGGCGTCTCGCCGCGCATCATCCTCATTGCCCCTGCGAGGGGTCATCACGCCCATGGCCGTGATCGCAGGAGGACATGCCGATGCACCGCACCACCCCTTGGTACCGGGCCCAGATGGACGCCGTCTACCCCACCGGGATGCGTGAGCAGGTTCTCACCGCGGTGGCCGCTGGCGTCCCGCTCGACGCCGCGATGGAGACACTCGGCCTGCCGGACGAGGTCGCCTACGGGCGGGCCCGCCGCGACACCGGCTTCCGCAACCGGCTCTACCAGGCGCTCATGGACGGCCGCGACTCGGCGCTGAACCACGGCAAACGCTGGACGTACGCGCATTACCGCTGCCGCTGCCCCGAATGCCAGGCCACCCAGCCGCAATGCACCGCAGCGCGCCGCTGGCTGGAGCTGTACGCCTACACCTCCTGACCAACCCCGATGACCGAGCGATGTGGGACATCGCAAGAAGCTCCTGGCGCCGGACCGGCCGAAGGCGGCTGCCTCCCAGCAAGGAACGGTAATCTCGTACCTGCGGGCTTCGGCTCGCTCATCATCCCTGGTGGGATCGCGACGGCATGGGTGCGGCGGAGGCTCAATCTCCCTGCCTTTCATCACCCCTTGAGGGACCAGTGGCGCTTTCGCATGCCCCAGGAGAGATCATGACTGACCTGTGCCGGATAACGATCACGTGCGCGCCCGGCACCACGTATCCCGGTGGCATCGCTCAAGTAGCATCCGTCGTCGAAGACGCCGAGTTCGATAAGAGTCCATCGCCGGTGGAACAGCTCGGTGTCCAGGTGATCGACGGCTCGCTGTTCTTCCGGCCAGAGCCGTTCTCGGAGACACGCTGGTACTTCCGGGACTGGCGTCGCGACAGCTCCGCACCGCCGCCCGGCTGGGAGTCCATCTCGTCGATCGTCAGCCTGCGAGAAGTGCGGATCTTGACATCCTCCGCCCGCCTGAAGGCGGGGGATTCCAACACGACTAGGTCCACTTCTCGGGTCTTCAGCTGCGCGATGGCGGCCTTCACCCTGTCGCGCCGCCTCGACCCCCGCCTGGCCCGGGCCAGCTTGCGCAACAACCGCAGCAGGCGCGCCTTCTCGCTGTCGCGCAGGCCGGGCGCGTTCAGCAGCTGTCCGGTGGACAGGGCGGCGCTGACGGCCACACCCCGGTCCACGCCCACCACCCCGCCGGTGCCGGGCGCGGGGGTCGGCTCAGGGATGACGGCGAACGCCACCTGCCAGCGCCCGGCACGGTCGCGGGTGATGCGGAAGGCCTTCACGCCCGCGGGCACGGCGCGCGACCAACGCAATCGCACCCAGCCGACCTTCGGGATCCTCACCTCACCGACGTTGCGGGACAGGCGGCGCACGTCACCGGACTTGACCGCGACAATCCGAAACCCCTCACCCCGCCCGCGGCGGCGAAAGGTGGGCCTGCGATGGGTGGTGCCGAAAAAGTTCGCCATCGCCTGGGCGAAGTCCTTCAGGGCTTGCTGCTGCACGATGACCGACCCCGCGCGCAGCCACTCGTTCTCCGCCCGCGCTTGGGTGAGCTGCCGGCACTGCTCGGCAAACCCCGGCGCCCTTGAGCGGCCCGGCCGCCAGTGCGCGTGCTGCTCCACCGCCAGATTCCACACGAACCGGGCGTGCCCGCAATGCTCCAGCAGCGCCTGCTCTTGAGCACGCGAGGGCTGAAGCCTGTAGCGGGACATGCCGACCAAACTACCGACCACCACCGACAAACCCGGACACCACAATGGCCCGCCATTCCGCGTTCCGTCTCCGCCCTGAAGGACAGGGCATCCACGCTGCAAACATCCGGTGATCACGCTGATTCGCCCGATCTGCGATCACATCGCGCCCGACGGAAGCCGGGCACCCGATCCTCCCCGCCGATCGTGATCCCGGGGTCCGCGAGTTGCTCGATGGCGGTCCTGGAGGATCGCCCGGGGATCTTGAGAGGAGGTCCGGCAGGCGTGAGACTGCATCTCATGTGACCATGGGAGGGACATGAGCAGGGAGCGCTTGCTGCGCACGCTGGGCATCGCCGTGATGACCGTGGGGCTCTTCATCGGCTTTCCCCCATCCCGCACAATGGCGACAATACGTGCGGGAGCGCGTTTCTCCCTGATGACTACTTTCAATGTCCGGGCGAACAGAGCGGACGGTTCCTGCTCGCCTTCATCTTCCTCATCCCCGGCCTGATCATGATCATCGCCGGGAGACGCCGCACGGGAAGAAGGGGGCCACCGGCCGCCTTCTTCCCGTGCGTACGAGCGACCCTGGACCCGTCGTCCCGGGCATGGTCCCGGCTTGGCCGGAGCAGTGGCAGCCGGCGGACCTGGTCATGGACGTCCGTGGCAGGGTGTACGCCCGCGCGTCCAGAGAAGATGAGGCTCGGTCGGCCCTGGGGGTTCCCGAGGCACGACACCCTCGACGCAGCCGGCCGGCCGGTGGTCCCTGAGGGGGCGGTCGGGGAGCATGAGCCCGTCCGGCCGCTGACGCTGCTGATGCGCCACGACCGTCCGCTTCCGCCCCACCCCGCCCCGGGCGGTTGTGGCGGCGGTTGACCGTCCGAGGCGCCCCGCCGCCCGCTTCGTCGCTGAGACGACGGGAGCGTCCGCACGGAACGGGAGGCCACGGGAAGAGTGGGTCTGCTGGCCGTACCCGTGGGGACCGGTCAGCCGGACTGTCTGCGTTCGAGGGCACGGGCGCGAGCCCGGCGCCCGGGCGTCGCCGGATCCTCGGGCGCTCCGGCCACGGGCGCGGCCACGATGTGCGCGTCGGTGCGCAGCCGTCGCGCGACCTGCGCCAGCGTCCCGCTGCCCGGCGGGACGTCGATGTGGAAGTGCGAGAGCTTCGCCGGCGTGAGGTCTCGTCCCCAGCGCACCGTGCCCGCACAGTCCAGGAGGATGTCCCGGACGATGAGCTCCTGGTCAGGCCACAGGCCCTCCGTGCCTCCGAGCGGGTACGCGGCCGGGCGGACGGCGACGGCGGTGCCGGACAGGTGGTTCGATTCGAAGTCGGCGTCCACGGCGCGATCGGTGGTGCGGGTCACGAGAGCGCCGCCCTCCCCGGTGTCCACCGGGCCGATCTCGTAGTGCCATCGCCGCAGGACGTGCAGCAGCACGACGGCGGCGGCCCCGTCGCGCAGGCTCGCCACAGCCGATGAACCTTGGACGGCGTGGGAGGTGATCCCGCCGCCGATGGGCCAGCCGTTGGCCGAGACGTCTCCCGTCCATTCCCGGCGGCCGGGTCCGCCGGCGGCGGCCGAGGCGGCGGGCGCCGGGAACGTGCCGTTGACTAGCATCAGGGCACCTGCGGCGGTGATGAGGCGGCGTCGGGTGATCATGGGCAGGCCTTTCACGGCTGGTCGCCGATGGACGAGACGCCGGGGTCGCCGCCTTGGCGCCACACGTTGCGGTCCAGCCCCCATCCGGGCTGGAACTCGAACTCGTGGATCTGGTTGAAGGACCAGTTGGCAGGAAGGGGATAGCCGAGGTTGCCGGAGAACCCCCAGGACATGCCGGAGACGAACGACCAGCGGGCGGCCGTCAGCTCGCTCACCCGGATGCAGACGTTCCTGGAGCCGTAGACGCCGAAGGTGTACCGATTGCCCAGGCGGGACAGGGCGTCGTGGACCCCTCGGAAGTAGGGCACGATGTTGCTGGAGATCTCCGTGTCCAGCGCGTCGTAGTCGACGGCGAAGTAGATGCAGGTGCCGGCCGGCAGGCCGAGCTCGACGGACTTCTCGTGCGCGATGCGGCCCTGGTCGTTGCCCTTGTCGAAGGTGAAGTTGGCCAGCTGGGTGCCGTTGTACTGGAAGATCGGGAACATTCTCAGCCCGGCGGCGAGGATGTTCTGCACTTCGCCGGGTTTGAGCGCCTTGCCCAGGTAATAGGGGTCGCTCGGCGGGAGGTGCTCATCCAGGTAGCGGCCGACGATCTGGTAACCGGCCGCCTTGAGCTGGCGGCCGCGTTCCGGGGTGATTTCCGTGATGCAGTCGCATCCCGTGGCGGGGCGCGTGGCGTCGCCGGCCGAGATGAGCAGCTGCGCCCACGTCGCGTAGTCGTTGGTGCCTGTCACCGGGAGCTGCGAGAACCGCTGGAACGCCCTCAGCCAGTTCACGTGGCCGGGGGTCTGCGCGTCCACGCCGATGTCCTCGGGCGCGTAGTGCAGCGCCTGCCCGTCGACGTATGTGGGCGAGTTGAAATAGCACGCGGATCTGAACAGGTGACGCAGGTCGCCGGTGAGCGAGCCGGACCCGACACCCTTCAGCCCGGACTGGGTGCCGGGCCCGAAATGGCCGGTGATGTCGGCCGGTCTGATGCCCACATCGTGCTGGAGGGCCATCATGAGGCCCTTCTGCACCTCGCGCGAGTAGATCCCGTCGCACGGCACGAGGTTCATCGCAGGGATGGCGTGCTGGGCGACGTACCGGCTGTTCAGGCGCTGCTGAATCGAGCGGACGGTCTCGTCGCCGCCGGGAACGAGACGGAACTGATCCATGGTGAGCAGCGCCCTGGTGACCCGGGCCCACTGCTCGCCCCGGATCGCGGCCTCCGACATTCCCATGTGGCCGACGAGCGCCTGAAGGGACTCCTCGGAGGTGATCGCCCAGATGGAGGACGAATCCGCCGGATACCCCTTGCACCACAGCGTGTGGTTGTAGATGGTCCGGATCTCGGGATCGGATTCCACGCTCGGTTGCAGCGAGCGATCCCGTACCGCGGCGAACGTGGTCGGCCCGAAGTTCTGCACCGTCGGTGAGATGCCCAGCTCGTGCTGCAGCCCCTGCGTCAGCGAGAGCACCGTCCCCCATCCAGTGCGGCCGGTCTCCGCACACCGGATGTATCCGGGAGCGGTTCCGTCATATCGGGTATTCACCCACTTCTGCGCCTCCCACACCTTCACGTCAATCGTCAGGTTCCCGCTCCACGGCACCGACGGGTCGATCGAGGATCCCGGCATCGCGTACGGCAGGAGCTGCCCCGGGCACTCCGTGGGCATGTTGACGCTGTGCGGCACGATGGCCGTGCCCGCCCTCCGGTTGACCGGCGGAATCTCGCGCAGGTGCGCGATGAGCCCCCGGAAGGAGCGCAGCATCTCCTCGCTCGGGTGGTCCCAGGACCGCAGCAGCCCGCAGATGGAGTAGAACCCCGTGTTGTTGCCCACGAGGCGGCCATCGAGATTCACGTGCTGGGCGCCGTTGGCCTCACCGCGCTCGAGCCCCCTTCCCTCGTAGATGTTGCCGTGCGGGCAGATCAGGAAGTTGTAGTAGATGTCGTCGTAGCCGTCGTTCAGGTTGCCGTTGAAGACGCTGACGATGTCCCGCCGGCAGTCCTCCTCATCGAAGGGGAAGAAGGTCGCTGCCCCGCGGTGGTGGATGAAGACGCCACCGGTCCAGGGTTCCCATGGACTCGGGGACGGTATCGGCGGTGCGGCCGCGAGCTCCTTTCTGGGCCCTTCGTTCACGTGAACGGCCCAGGAGGAACGCGGGCGGATGTCGACGGACATCAGCTGCCTAGTACCAGCCGGTGCAGAGGGACGTGCTGGCGCCGTACGCCCTGCCGCAGGCGCGGAAGACCACGCTCGGAGACGGGTCGGTGTAGTGCGCCGGCGTCTGACCGCCGCGCGGACCGGTGCCGGTCAAGGTGAAGGGACCGCACTGGAACCAGTCTCTGCCGCCGGTGTGGGAGACGTCGAGCCAGTACTTGTCACCCGAGAAGCCGGAGATCTTCGCCCATCCGATGCCCCTGCCGTTGAGCTTGCCGAACCACAGGCCGACGTAGGTCCCGTCTTTCGGCACCGCCGTCTCCGCGAGCTCCTTCTCGGTCGCCCTGGACGGGCTCGGCCACGACGCGCAGTCTTCCGGGGCTGCCGAGGCCTGACCGGCCGTGACGGCGGTCGCGGCGAGCGTCACGGCCATCGCGGCCAGCGCGGTTCCCATTCGCCTTGTGCGCAGCGTCATGTGCGTTCCTCTCCTGGTACGGGTCGATCCGGTTCGCGGCCCCCGTGCCGGAACCGAAGTGCGAGGCTCTTGCCGTCACCCAGTCCACAACGCGGGGCGACTCCGGCTCCACGTGTTTCAGCGGAGCCGAAAACACCGAGGTCAGCGCAGACGCGAGAGGTCGGCGCAGGATTTTGATCACATTGCGATCCACGTGGCCGACCATGGACCGCATGACTACGGGAATCCTGAAAATCGTCTTCACGGGCGAGGACCTGGCCCGCATCCGCCTCGCGACCCGTGTCGACGAACTCTGGGAGATGGTGCTGAGCCTGCACCTGCTGCAACAGCCGGGCGGCCCGCCCGCGCACCGTGCCTGGCGCAGACAGGCGCGCACATCCCTCGCCGAGGCGGGACTGCTGCCCCAGGTACGCCAGACGCTGGTGCCGCTGGTGCCGATCAAGGCCTACTTCCCCGACTTCCTCACTCCCTACGAATCCTTGAGCGGGCTTTCGGACGGCCTGGACGTCATCGCCGACACCGCGCCGTCGCGGGTGCGCTGGGAGATCGACCAGCTACGCCGGCACCTGTCGCTGCCTGCCTGCGTGGAGGGCCTGGCCCGCGGCGACAAGCGGGCGATCCGTGGCCTGACCCGGCTGATCGAGCGCTACTGCCGGACCACGCTCGCCCCGAACCGGACCTCGATGGAGCAGGCGGTGGGGCACGCGCATGCCAGGCTGACCCGACTGCTGACCGACCACGGGGCCGAGACCATGCTCGCCGGCCTGGGGCCGACGATGCGCTGGCGGCCACCGGTCCTGGAGGCCGACTACGCCGCCGGCCAGTACGAGATTCACCTGCGCGGCCGCGGCCTGACGATCATTCCCACGTACTTCGGCCGCATCACCCCGATCGCGCTGGCCGACGCCAGCCTCCCGCCGGTGCTGACCATCCCCATCACGCACCCCCCTCAGGACCCCGGCCGAAACGATCCGCTGCCCGATCTGCTCGGCCCCACCCGGGCCCGCGTACTGCGCTGCATCGCCACCGCCGCCTCGGGCTGCACCACCAGCGAGCTCGCCCGGCGCACCGGCGTGTCGCTGCCGTCCGCCAGCACCCACGCCCAGGTCCTGCAGCGCGCCGGCCTGATCACCAGCAGCCGCCACGCCAACATGGTCATCCATCGCCTCTCTCCGCTGGGCTCCGACCTGATCCGCCGCCGGCATCCGGCGGCCGGGGCTCCCGTTTGACGGGATCGGGGGGATGACCATGTCTCTCAGGCGAGGCGGCCACGGGATGCGAGGCGGTCGGCGAGCGCAAGGACGAGGTCGCGCAGTTCGCCGGGGCGTTCGATGACGAATGGCCGGTCGAGTGCGGCGAGCACCGCGGGCAGCCAGTCGAGCCGTTCGACCCGTAGCTCGGCCCGGAACCAGCGCTCACCCTCCGGGCTCGCCTCCACGGCGGTCTCCTCCTCAAGGGTGGCGGACGGCGGTGGGCAGGTGGGTGCGGATCTGCCCGGCGGTCCCGTGGATCCGCAAGGTCACCTCGTGCCGGTAGGACGCTGCGGCGAAGCCCGACAGGACGCGCCGCGCCGGTTCCGGCCCGGCGGGCGCCTCGAACGAGCCGGGCAGGGCGCGGGCGTCCGCGACGCGGTCGAGGCGGAAGGTCCGGTTCTCGCCGGCGCCGGGGTCCTACCAGGTGGCCGCCGATTCGGACACGCCGCTGCTCGAGCTCAAGTCCTGGACCAACAAGCGGGGCGTCATCGGCCCTCAGATCCTTGCCGGTATCGCCAGCCGGCGAGTCCGCACACCTGATCGGGCCGGTCAAGCTGACTGACGCCGACCCGGCGCCGACCCGGCGGTGGATGCCACCCTGTGGCGCCTCACCTATGAACGGCCGCGCCCGTTTACACCGCAGCTTGGACGCGACCGACGACCGGGAGGGACTCCGAGATCACCGTTGAGCCCGGCCCGCGGCACCCTCGGTTGAAGTGGCGCCCTCCGTCGAAGCGGCACCCTCTGTCCAAGCTGCTGCCCCCGGGCGGTCTCCGTCCCGGGGCAGCGGCGTGCGGCGGTGGGGTCAGGTCGCCGCGGGCCGGCAGGTGCGGTCGCCGACGAACAGGTCGTCGACGGCCCACCAGCCGGACAATTGGCCCCGGTAGTGGAGGCGGATCCGCACGTCGGCCTGCCCGGCCGCGTCCGGCAGCGGGACGACGTGGACGGCCGGTCCTGGAGCGCCGGGGAAGCCCTTGGCCGACCACACGGTCTTCCAGGTACGGCCCCCGTCCACGCTGAGGTCGACGCCGGTCGTGGAGTTGACCGCCGGCTTCAGGTCGTGGGCGAACTCCAGGGTCGCCGAGGTCCGGGCGGTCAGGTTGTAGGCGGGGCTGGTCAGGTAGGTGTCCTGGAGGTGGCCCTTGCCGGAGTGCAGGGAGTCGACGATGGCGAACCCGCCTGCGCCGCCGGTGTGGTTGCCGCGTCCGCCGTCGTCGGTGAAGACCCAGCCGGGCTGGTAGGCGTAGTTGGGGATGCGGGGGTCGACGTTGGTGACCGTCCAGCCCTTGGGCGCCGCGGCGCCGTCGAACGGCTCCGTGCTGCCGTCGCGGATCACCTCGTAGCCGCGGGCGACGCAGGACAGGGAGACGGTCAGGCCGAGGTCGAGCCGCCGGCCGGTCTCACCCATGGTGACCTGCTGGACGGACGGGTCGTAGCCGGGCTCCGTGGCACGGGTGGTGAGGGTGTAGGTCGTCGACGGGAGCAGGGACAGGGTGTAGGCGCCGGTGGCGGGGTCGGACTCGGCGTTCCACGTGTGGCCCTTGCCGTCGTCGGCGGTGATGTTCGCGGCGAGCCCGCGGCCGAGGCCGGAGGAGTCGGAGACGGTGCCGGTCAGGTTGATCCGCTCGGTCTGCGGCAGGGCGACGTCCAGGGTGAGGGAGCCGTCCTTGGCCAGGGTGGCGGTTTTCGTCGTGGTCTGGTAGCCGAACGCCTCGGCCTTGAGCTGGTACTCCCCCGCGACGAGGGTGTAGCGGTAGGCGCCTTCGGCGCCCAGGGTGGAGGTGCGGGTCAGCGGGCCGGTGAGGGTGACGGTGGCGCCCTCGACCGGCCGGCCGGTGGTCGCGTCCGTGACGGTGCCGGCCAGCGTGGCGGTGCCGCGCGTTCCGGCCTCGACCAGGGCCAGGGCGTCGAGGCGGCCTTCGCCGTAGACGGCGTTGTCGGCTGCGGTGCCGCCGCAGGTGGTGTCCTCGGTGTCGATGGCCGACAGGTCCAGCAGCAGGCGGGTGGCCGCGGTGTCGCGTACGTACTCGGGGCGGGCCGACCACAGCAGCGCGACCGCTCCCGCGACGTGCGGCGCCGCCATCGAGGTGCCGTTGTAGAACGCGTAGGCGCCGCCGGGCACCGAGGAGCGGACGTTCACGCCCGGTGCGGAGATGTTCGGCTTGATCTCGCCGTCCTGGCCGGGACCGCGGCTGGAGAAGCTCGCGATCTTGTTGTCGACGTCGTACGCGCCCACCGAGTAGTTGATGACGCGCCCGCCGGGCGTTCCGGAGGTCTGGCAGGCGGAGCCGTCGTTGCCGTTGGACCAGATGCCCATGATGCCGGAGGCCGCCCAGGCGAGCTGGATGTCCTCCATGAACGGCTGGGTGGTCAGTCTCGCGCCCCACGAGTTGTTGACGATGTGCGGGCGCCTGGACGCGTCGGGGTTGGCGCCGGTGGAGTCGGTGGGCGCGAGCATCCACTGTGAGGACGCGACGAGGGCCTCCTCCGAGCACTGGTCGGTGGTGCAGCCCTTGGCGGCGATCCAGCGCACGCCCGGGGCGACGCCGATCTGGTTGCCCTGGCCGTCGTCGCCGGCCATGGTGCCCATGGTGTGGGTGCCGTGGGAGTTGTTGTCGCACGGCGCGTCGCTCGGGCACTCGCTCAGCGGGTCGTACCAGTTGTAGTCGTGAGTGAAGGTGCCGTCTCCGTTGTTGCCCCGGTAGCTCTTGGCCAGGGCGGGGTGGTCGGACTGGACACCGGAGTCGATGTTGGCGATGACGATGTCCTCGCCGCGGCGGCCGGTCCGCGCCCACACGTCGTCGGCGTTGATGTTGGACACGCCCCAGGTGAGGCCCGTCGCGGCGGCGGCCCCGGCGGGCGTGCTCCGGATCGGCTCGGGAATGGTGTACGTGACGGGCGCGCGGATCTCCTCGACCCCGGGTAACTTCGCGATCTTCTTGGCCAGCGCCTCCGAGGCGTTCTTCACGTAGACGGCGTTGGTGACCCAGAACGCCGTCGACTCCACTCTCTCCGCCTTGAGCAGCTTGCGCAGCGGCTCCTGGTCGCGGTCGGCTCTGGCGTGCAGCCGCTCGACCACGTCCCGGCCGCGGGCGGCACCGCCGGCGATCTTCCTGGCGGGGGTGAGGTCGGCCTTGCCCGACATGCGCACCCAGAAGTCCGTGGTGGCGCGCGCGTCGAAGCTCGCCAGCACCTCCGGCGCGATCACCGGATCGTCCGTGGCGGCCCGTGCGGGGACGGTGCCCGACAGGGCGGTGGCCAGCAGGGTCAGGGCGCACGCCAGCGCGGGTGCCTTACGGGGAACTCTCACGTCACTCACTCCCGCAGCTCAGGTGGGCGATCAGGCGGCGCGGCAGCAACTGCGGGTAGCCGATGTCGGAGGGCACTGTCCGGTTGGAGGTGCCGGTCACCCACACGTCGTCGGGGCCGCTGCCGTCCACGTCGTGGAAGATGAAGCCGAACGCCTCCGGCTGCTCGCCCTGAGGCTTGACCTCCTGCCAGGAGGCGCCGTCCCAGTGCCGCACGTGGAACACGCCCATGCTGGTGTCGTTGGTGAGGGCCCACAACTGGCCGGGGGCGGGGGCGTACAGCTTGAAGATGTCGCCGCCGTAGGGGCCCGGCTCGGGCGCGGGCATGGTGGTCCAGCTCTGGCCGTCCCAGTGGAGCAGGAGCGGCCTCGGGCTGCTCTGGCTGCCGGAGATGCCGGCGACCCAGACGTCGTCGGGGCCGGAGGCGTCGAGCGCGTACAACATCCCTTCCGCGCCGGGGTCCGGCAGCGCGACGTCGGCCCAGGCCGTCCCGTCGTGGCGCAGGACCATCGGCTGGTACGAGCCTGTCTGCTCGTTCTTCTGGAAGCCGGCGGCCCAGACGCCGCCGCCCGGCACGGCTCTCACCGATCTCAGACTGGCGGAGACACGGCGGGCCGCGGGGTGGTCGACCGTCGTCCACTCCGTGCCGTCCCAGCGCAGGATGAGCGCGCCGCCCGCGGGCCCGTCGACGCGGCCCACCGCCCACGCCTGGGAGGAGTCCACCGTGGCGACGTCCGACAGCCAGGACGGGCCGGTCTCCGGGCTCTGCGACGCGCCCGCCGTGGTGAGCGTCCAGCGACCGCCGTCGAGGCGGGCCAGCACGCCTGCCCCATCCGGCTGGAAGGGGCCGTGCAGGTTGACCAGCGACCAGCCGCCGGTGATGTCGAACGAGCCGGCGCCCACCTGGAAGAGGCTCGCGGTGCGCGGGGGCACAGGGATCTGGGGGCCGTTCTCGACCAGCGAGCGGCCGTTCCAGCGCAGCGACCGGGTGCCCTCCTCGAGTTGCTCGGAGAAGCGCACGTTGTCACGCGAGATCACGTCGACGTCGACGACGCCCTCGCTCGCGGGCGCGTCGAGCATCGTCCAGGTCGGTACGCAGTCCGTCCCGGCGGTGGCGGGAGCCTGAGTGGCGGAGGTGGCGGCGGTGCTCAGCAGGGCGGTCAGGCCGGCCGCGACGGTGACCCGGCGCAACCGCCTGCGGGGAGATCGTGGTGTTCGCATCAGGTTCCTCCTAGAAGGCGCCGGTGCCGTTGGGGGTGCCCATGCCGCTGGGCCCGTCGTAGCCGCGCACGGCGGTGCAGATCTTGCCGCCGCCGCAGGTGCCGTTGCTTCCGGCGATGATGTCGTTCAGGTACTGGGAGGCGGCGTAGAGCCGCTTGCCCGCCGGGGTGGCCGAATCGGTGCCGGCCAGGCCGTACACGCCGGCGATGAACGCCGCCGCGATGGGGGTGCCCGCGGCGGTGCCCCAGCCGCCCAGGCTGGTGCTGTAGACCTGGACTGGGGTGTCGGAGGAGGCCACCGCCGCGACGTCGGCCACGGTGCGCCGGCTTCCGCACGCTCCGGCCGGCTGCCAGGGCGGGCGCGGCGCGTACATCGAGCAGCCGGACGCGGTGTCGCGCCAGGCGGACTCGTTCCAGCCGCGCGTGGTGGCGGGATCGCGGTAGAGCTGGGTGCCGCCGACGGCGATCACCGACGGGTAGGCGGTGGGCAGGATCTGGCGGCCGCCGCTGTTGAAGCCCGCGCCGGAGGGGGCGACTACGGTGGTCGGCGCGTGGTCGAAGTGGGCGGCCAGGGCGTTCTGGCCGTCGTACTCGGCCACGCCCCACATCGGCACGACCGCGGTGGCGCCCTGCGCGGCGGCCTGGTCCACGGCCGCCGCCATGCTGGCCAGGGACGGGTCGTCGGCCTGCACCAGCAGGAGCTTGCAGTTCGGGCAGGCCGCCGCGGCGAGCTGCAGCCCGACGCTGCTGTGCACCGCCCAGGCGGGGCTCGGGGCGGGCGGTGTGTCGCCGCCCCGCTGGTTGATCTTCTTGAAGCAGGGGAAGTCGGCGTCGCACGGGGGCATGCCGTTCGCCTTGCGGTACTCGGCCAGCTCGTCCCCGGCCTCGGGGTTGTCGTACGGGGTGACGACGGCCACGCTCTGGCCGCCGCCCAGCCAGTCCGAGGGCAGCCGGTAGGCCTCCTGGAGGTCCCTGGCGGTCAGCGGTCCGCGGCCGGCGGTGACGCGCGGCAGCGGCTGGTCGCCGCCTCCCGTGCCGGCGCGCAGGAGGCACGTCGCCGGCCCGGTGTCCTCGGCGTCCTTGGGGCAGGCCGAGCTCGTGGCGGGCGGCGCGGCGACGGTGGCCCCGACAGAGGTGGCCCCGATAGAGGTGGCCGCGGCGGAAGTGGTGAGCGGGGTCAACGGGGCGATCGTGGTGAGCAGCATCGCCGCCACGCCCGCGAGCGTCGTCCATCGATGGGTGCGCATGTCAGGTCTCCCGGTCAGCCGGCGAGCCGGTAGGCACGGATGTTGGTCTGGGTGACGGTGCTGCCGTCACCGGCCCGCGCCTTGACCCGCAGCGACACCCAGCGGACCGGCTCGGAGTACTCCGGATGCGTGATCGGCGCGGTGAACGTGCCGCCGCGCCTGGCGGTGGCGGTCTTCGGAGCCGACCAGGTCTTGCCGTCGTCGTACGACACCTCGACCGTGGCCCGCACGCCCGTGGGCCGGGCCTGGTGCTCCTGGCGCGAGACCCGGAACGCGACGTCGAACGGCTGCCCGGCCTTGGCCCGGGAGTCGAGGTCGAGCGACAGGTTCCAGTGCACGAACAGCAGCGGCAGGAAGGAGCACGGGCGCGTGGAGTCGGCGCACTGCACGGTACGGGGCAGCGCGGCGGCGGCGTCACGCGGGCCGCTGCGGAAGGTCCACTCGGTACGGCTCGGCGACTGGGAGTTCCCCTGGTTGGCGAAGTCCCACACCAGGCGGTAATCGGCCGGGCGCGGCGCCAGCGGCAGCGACAACGGCATGGGCCGATAGGGCGTGTAGCCGCCGGTGCCCAGGTCGAAGGCGAGCTTGCCGTCCCGGTAGAACGTCGTCCGCGACGCGGCGTACGCCTCCGACGTCGAGTGCAGCGGCACCGAGTCGGCGAACCCGTTCAGGTAGACCGCGCCCAGCGAGCCCTGCCTGCACGCCAGGCACACCTGCAGCCACGGTTTGTCCACCCTGGTGCCTGGGCCACCGATCCCGAGAAGGGTCTCCTGCACGTAGGTGGCGGCCGCCGACGGCGTCCGGGGGCCGAGGTTCCACACCTCTCTGATCTCCTGGCCGGGGCGCAACTTGCGGCGCTCCCCGAGGATGACCTCGTTGGTGTCGGCGTTCATGACGTGCTGCCAGTACGTCTCGTCGGGCCTGGTGCTGTAGACGTAGTCGACGCGCTCGCCGGCGGCCGGCAGGTAGCCGTGGCTCACGTCGGACCACCCCCACGGCAGGAACACGAAGGACGCCCGGCCCACCGGTCCTGGCGAGGCGGCGTCGGAGGCCGTGTTGTGGAGCGTGGAGCGCACCGCGGCCAGCTCCGACTTCCTGACGACCGGCGTCAGCCTGCCCGGGACAGCGTTGCCGTAGGCGAACACCAGCTTGTACGTCGCGCCCATCTCGGGCCCCGAGTCGGCGTTCTCGGCCAGCAGCGTGAAGCCCGTGAACTTGAAGTCGCCCTTCCTGACCGGCCTGGTCGGGGTGACGTAGAGGTCGGGGTTGCCGGTGACCGGGTCGGAGTAGGTCTTCCAGGTGAAGCCCGCGAGCAATCCTGAGGGGCTGATGCCCGTCTCGTCTCCCGCGGCGCTGGTGCGTACGAACGACAGGGATTCGGAGCGGATCAGCGGCGCCTGCGGCGGTGAGGCCAGCGTCGGCCGGTAGCGGACCGCCTTCCTGGCGTCCAGCACCACGCTGGTGTCGGCGCCGACCCGCGCCTCGGGCTCGATCACCAGTGCCGTCTCCGACGTGAGGTCGGTGGCCGGGGCGGTGAGCACGCTGGCCATGATGCTGTAGGTGCCTTCCGGCACCATGAACGACTTCTTGCCCTCGCCCGGGTAGGTGAAGGCGAAGGTGGCCAGGGCCCCGTCGCTGACGTTCTGGACGGCTCCGATCATCGTGCCGGGCGTGCCGTCCCTGGCGATGGAGTCGACGGTCAGCATGTAGTAGCTCAGCTCCCCGCCGGCCGCCTTGGCCGCGGGCGCGTCGGCGGCCAGCGGCGAGGGCGGCGGCTCGGGAGCGCCCTGGGGGGCGGCCAGCTCGATCCGCTCGATTCCGGGCAGGGTGCCGACGGCGTCGCCCTTCGCATCGCGCCAGGTCTCGGCCAGCAGCCTGCCGAGCGCCGGGGCCTCCTTCTTGGTCACCGTCGCGGTGGCCGCGCTGCCGGCGGCGGCGGTGACGCTGGTGGCGGGCAGGGCCTCGGCCTGGGCACGACCGGCCCGCACGGTGACCGGGAGGGTGGCGCTGCGCTCGTCGTCCAGCTTGGCCCGCACCAGGTAGCCGACGTTGAACAGGCGCAGGTCGATGGTCTTGCCGAGGTAGGGGACCACTTCGGACGGCACGACGTAGGTGTCGCCGCCGAGGGTGAACTGCGAGAACGTGCCTCCGGCCGGGTCGCCGCCGGGGAGCCTGCTGACCTGCTGGCCTCCGCGCTCGTCGACGTCGACCTGGAAGCGGTCGCCGGTCAGCAGGGTCACCGTCGAGGTGCTCGCCTCAGGCGTTCTAGTGGCAGGATCGGTGACGTGGGGGGTGGGGTCCAGCGGCGGGGCGGCCGCGGCGGGTGCGGCTCCCGCCGCCAGCGCCAGTGCCAGCGCCAGGCCGGCCGTGGCCAGGCGGGGAAGGCGTGCGGGGCCTAACCGGTGGTGGATTGTCATCTCTGTCCCGCTTTCTGACCGCGCCTGTACGGCAGGCGCACGACGTGCTGGTTCACAGCGGCTCGTGTGCGCCGTCGGGCGCCGCCTCACCCAGGAGGCCCTCCTCGGAAACGGCGTCCGGCTCGACGTCGGGCCCAGCATCGCGCCCAGCATCGGGCCCGGCATCGGGCGCTGTGTCCGGCTCGACGTCCGGTTGATCGTTACGCATGAAGATCAGGATCAGGCGGACCTGCCGACGTCGCGAGTCGGGAAATCACCCAATTAATGGGGAAAAGCAATCTATGTCGGTGTCTCGTCCAGCAGTCCGTCGGCGGCGGCCGTGGTGACCAGGGCGGTGCGCGTGGTGACCGACAGCTTGCGCATGGCCGCGCTGAGGTGGCGCTCCACCGTACGCGGCGACAGCGTCAGGCTCTTCGCGATGCGCTTGTTGGTCCATCCGAGCGCCACCAGACGGACGATCTCCAGCTCGCGCGGGGACAGGCGGTCGCCGTACCCCTTGCGCCCGCCGCGCCACGGCCTGGCCACCTCGACCCCCTGCTCGCGCAGCAGGTGAGCGACCCGGTCGGCGTCCCAGCGCGCGCCCAGCGCGGCCAGCTCCCGCTGGCTCTCCTCCAGCACCGTCAGCGCCCGCTCGCGCTCGCCCGCGTCGAGCAGGCGGCGGCCCTGGCGCTCGGCGGCGAGCAGCCCGTCGTAGGGGCGGGGCAGCGCCGCCCACATCGCCGCGGCCCGGCCGAACAGGCCCGCCGCCGCCTCCGGGTCGGCGGCGACCATGGCCTGGCAGGTCACGACCGCCGCGGCGGCGGCCGGAGCGTCACGTCCCGCCATCCCGGCGGCGAAAGCCGCCGCCAGGCCGGCCCGCTCCTCCGTCCGCCCGACGGCCAGCAGCGCGTCCAGGTGGACCGGCAGCAGCTCCGTGGCCCACAGCCACACGTCCTTGCGGACGATCATCTCCAGCATCGGTTCGGTGATCGCCACCGCTGCCTCCGGCTCGCCGCGCGCGAGCAGGATCCGGGCCAGCGCCACGTCGGGGAAGATGAACGGGTCCGCGTGCCCGCGCGCCAGGCTGGCGGCCAGGACCTCGCGCAGCCGCTGCTCGGCCCGCTGCGGTACGCCGCGCGCCAGGTCCAGGCAGCCGAGGATCATGCGGGCCTCCAGGCGGGTCGCCTCGTCGGCCGTCTCCGAGCCGGCCAGCTCGGCCGCCACGTCGTCCAGGCCGTCCCAGTGCCCGTCGTGCCAGGCCAGATGTGCCCGCGCCAGCCTCAGCACGTCCTCGATCCGGCGGTAGCCCGCCCGTTCCACCAGCGCCGCGGAGGAGTCCAGGTAGGCGCGGGCGTCGTCGTGCCGGCCCCATAACGTACAGAACTGACCGACCATCAGCCGCCCCCGCGCGATCTCCTGGCGCTCGAGGCGGCTGTCCCCGTCGGCGGGAAGGGCGCGCGCCACGCGCCAGCCGTCCTCGTCGCCGAGGCAGAGCAGCGCCGCGGCCTGGTTGGACAGGAACGCGGCCCGCTCGACCGGCAGGCCGACCAGCGGGAAGAGCCGCTCCGCCCGGCCGGCCCACTCCAGGTGGCGGTCCCGCGGCCAGGCGCGGATCATCGGGTTGGCCAGCAGGAGCATGGCCTGGACGGCGAGCTCGGGCCGGTCCTCCAGATCCGGCATGGCGGCCTCCAGGCCGGCCATCGCGGCCTCGAACTCGCCGAGGTGGAAGCGGAGCCGCCCCAGCCTCAGCCCGAGCTCTCCCCTGGCCTCGGCCGGCAGCCCGGGATGCGCGAGCGTCTCCTCCAGCGCGGCGCGCACCCGCTCCCCCAGCCCCAGCAGCGGCTCGGCAGTGACGGAGACGGCCGCGCCGAGCCGCCTGGCCAGGCGGACCAGGCGCTCCATCGGGTGGTCGGCGGCGGTCAGCAGGTCCAGCATCATGGCAACCGTCGTGTGGCCGTCGCCCGCCTCCATGGCGAGCTCGGCCGCCGCCTCGGCGTAGCGGCACCACTCCTCGACGTCGCCGGACTCGCGGAAGTGGCGGCACAGCCGTACGACGGGAGGGTGCTCGCCCTCGCTCAGGGCCAGGGCCGCGCGGTGGTGCAGCCGGCGGCGCGACGGGATCGGGGTCGCCTCGGCGACCGCGCGCGAGGCCAGAACATGGTTGAAGCCGAACGCGCCCCGTCCGACCTCGCGCAGCAGGCCGGAGGCGAGCGCGACGGCCAGGCCGTCCTGGACGGCGGCCTCGTGGAGGCCCGCGACCGCCGCGATGAGCGCCTCGCCGGCGGGCGCCTCCAGCACGGCGGCGGCCTCCAGCACGGCGCGGGTGGGCGGGTCGAGCCGGGTCACGCGTTCCAGGACGGAGTCGCGCACCGTGGGCGGCACGCGCAGCTCCTCGGTGATACGGCGGCGCCAGCCGCTCTCGGACCGGAAGATGTCGCGCCGGGCGCGAAGCAGGCGTACGGTCTCCTCCAGCGCGAGCGGGATGCCGCCGGTGTGCTCGTGCAGGAAGGCCGCGAAGTGGTCGGACACGTCTGCGGTCGCGAACATCGACTTCACCAGGGCGCCGGTCTGCGGCACGTCCAGCGGCTCAAGCGTGATGCGTTCCCAGGACATGTTCCTGGGCGGGCGCGAGGTCAGGCGCAGCAGTGGCGAGCCCTCGCCGACGTCGAGCAGCCGGTAGGTGACCACGATCGAGCGCGCGGCGCCACGCGAGGTGGTGAGGGTGAGCAGCCAGTCGAGCGTGGCCGCGTCCGCCCAGTGCGCGTCCTCGACCACCAGCACGTCCACTCCGAGCGCGTCGATCAGCTCGCCGAGCGCGCGGAAGAGCCGGTGGCGTGTCTCCTGCGGGTCGGGCAGCGCCTCCAGCGCCGGCGGCAGCCATGACGCCCACTCGGGGAACAGCGTGCGCAGCGCACCGGCGAGCGGGCTCAGCGCCAGCTCGCCCAGGCGCTCATGGAAGGCCCGCAGCCCGTCCACCACCGCGCCGAGCGGGAACGGTTCCCGCAGGGGCGGGCAGGCGGCCATCAGCACGGTACGGCCGCGTAAGCCGGGATCGGCTAGGCACTCGTCCAGCAGGCGGGACTTGCCGATGCCCGCCTCGCCCTCGACGAGCACGAGGGCGTGTTGTGACACCGCGGCGACCATCGCGGCCATGGCGTCGTCGCGGCCGATGAGCGCCGGCGGGAGCGCGTCCGAGGGCGCCCTTCGCCGAACATGAGTTTCGTTCATCCCTTTATGGGTGTATATATCACGTCCGAACCCACAAGGAACCGCCGCGAACGTAGACCTCGCCAGGCACGGCCAGACCGTCAACGACGTCGCATGGCGCGACGCCCTTGACGTCTCCCTGTAGGACCATGCTCTTCACGAGGTCTACGGTCACCCCGGCAGCCGTCGTCGCGGAATCGGCCAGCGACCGCTCATAGCGGCTGTGGACCCGGCCCGACGGCTCTCCGCACCCCGGGCAACAGGTGGCGACCTGCACGCATGAGGCGGAGATCCGAACGCACCGGCCCCTGCAGAGCGATCTGCTCGATGCGGAGGTCGGATGGATGCGGAAGGAGAGCCTCGAGATCGTGATCATTGGACCCCCATCGTGATCACCAACGGGGCGTTTCACACCAACTCGCGATCATCACGGACTTTGCGCCAGAGCCAACTTCGAAGAGGTGGGGACTTCTACATGGCCACCAGCGGCGACACGCACGGGTCTGGCCCACTTTTCTTTACCGGCTGATCACCACACTGCTGGACCCCGCCGTCGAGACCGCCGCCGAGCTTGCCGCCGCCTACGCCAAACGATGGGCGTGCGAAACGGGATTCCGGGAAATCAAGACCTATCTGCGCGGCTCCCACCGTGCCCTGCGCGCTACCGCCCCTGATGAGGCTCGCCAAGAATTGTGGGCCTACCTCATCGTCTATCAACTGATCCGACTCGTCATCGGCCACGCCGCCCTCAACGGCACGGATCTCGCCCCGGCAAGGATCTCCTTCATCGCTGCGCGTGACGCCCTTCAGGGCGCGATCACTACCACACCCGGGCGAGCTCCAGCTCACGCTGAACAGCTCTATCGCGATCTGTCCCGAAGCATGATCACCAAACACGTCACTTGCCGGACCTGCCCGCGCATGGCCAAAAGGCCGCTCTTCCACTTCCCCTCCCAGCAGGCATCCACCGCCCCCGCCTCCCAAAACGTCAGCTACCAGCTCTCCATCTCCGCCCCGGACACCGGCACAACCACGACGCCACACAAAGATGAACAGCAAGATCCACCCTGCCTTGAAGCCCATCCCCGCGCCGCTTAAGTTGCTGGCATTGGGTGCGATTCCCCGGGCGACCCGACCTGAGAGCCGGACATCCCGGGAGGGCGCACGCGGCAGGAGCGCCCGCTCCCCAGCGCGGGAGCCTGGCGCCCTTTGTGCTGCGGAAGGTCAGGCCACGCTGTCCTTGGACTGCCGGTTCAGCGTGTCGAGGTCGAACGCACCCGACTTGACGGCCGCGGTGAACGCCTCCCAGCCCCGGCTCGGAGGGCCGCATGGTGAGAAAACCCAGCTCCCGGGTGACGGTCTTTCACCTCGGTGTAAGAACGGCGGCCCAGTCAATCGCCAGCCGATCCGGTCATTCCCTGGCCAGCACGGTCGCCAGCGGCAACCGTCCGGCCAGTGTGGCCGGCACCGCCGAGGCCAGCACGGCCAGCAGCACGGCGGCTCCGGCCGCGGCCAGCGCCCCCTGGACCGCGGCCAGGGGCAGCTCGCCGGCCAGCGCCGCGGCCGCCGCCAGCCCGGCGCCCGCACCGGCCAGCCCGCCGAGCAGGCCGATGACCGCGCCTTCCGAGAGCATCAGGCGGGCAACGGTGCGGGCGGGCCAGCCGGTGGCGCGCAGGGTGGCCAGCTCCGCATCGCGCTCGCGTACGCCGAGGTAGAGCACGTCGGCCACGGCCAGCGCCCCCAGCACGAACATGATCGCGATCGCCGCGTAATCCGCGGGCCTGGCCTCCACCACGATCGCCTCGCCAAGCAGCGAGCCGATGACGCGGCCGCGAAAGCCGTAGGAGACCGCCAGCAGCACGCTGAGCGCGAACACGCACACCATGAGCGTGGCAGCGCCGAGCAGCGTGCGGCCCGGCACCCTGGCCACGCCCGCCAAGGCCAGCCCGGTCACGCCCTTCGGCGAGCGGGCGCGGCGGGGAGAGCGTGCCCCTGGGCGCACGACAGCGATCGGCGGCACGGTCGAGGCCCGCCAGGCCGGGCCCGCGCCCGCCGCCAGCAGCACCGCGGCGGGCACCGCCAGCAGCGCGCGCGGTAGCGAGCCCTGCAGCCCGGACCAGGACGACAACGGCATCGCGAGCGCGGCCGACAGCAGCCCGGCGACCAGCCCGATCACGCCCACCTCCCACAACACGACCCCGAACAGCTTGCGCCGCGACCAGCCCAGGCAAGACAGCACGCCCAGCTCGGTACGCCGGGTGCGGACCACGGCGGATGCGGCGTTCAACACGAACAGCCCGCACACGGTCAGGATCAGCAAGAACAGCACGATGGACTTGCGGTCGGCCTCCTCCAGGATCCGATAGGCGACACCCTTGTTGACCCACCCCTCCTGCAGGGCCAGGGCGGGCCGGCCGTAGGCGCCCTTGGGCAGTGCGACGGTGACCGGCGACGGGGAGGAGCCCATGGTGATGTCCACGTCCAGGCCGGTGGCGGCCACGATGCTGCGGGCCACCTCGGAGATGCGCTCCCTGCTGACCGGGTCGGGCCCGGTCACGCCGGCCACCCTGACCCTGATCACGCTGAGCGGCGCCTCGGCAAGCGAGCCCTTCCGGTCCCTATCGGCGATCTTGGCCAGCCCGCCCAAATCGGTGAGCAGGAGCGGCAGCGCCTGCAGGTAGCCGGCCACGTTGTCGGTGGGCAGCAGAGCCTGGCCGCCCAGCAGGTCCCGGGACTCCGTGTCGGCGCCCGCGACGGCGGGCGGGTTGTAGGTCTCCATCGGCACTTTGGACAGCTCCGAGAACCCGGGCAGCTTGGTGGCGTCGAAGCGCCCCATGAGTTTGAACAGCAGCGGACCGCCCAGCCCGTCCTCGCCGTTCATGCCGGTGGCCAGGGGCCGCAGGGCCAGCTTCCTGAACTGGGTGTCGGCCGAGCCGATGGGCGCGCCGCTCACCCAGTCCGGGTCGTCCCAGATCTCGTCGTCGTTGGTCACGGGCTGCGGCACCAGGGTCCCCTTCGCGTCGCGCCGGTAGGTCACCGGGCCAGCCGTCCAGTAGCGGGTCAGCGGCGCGTAGACCATCTGGTCGAGCTGCTTGCCCTGGTTCTTCCAGGTGTCAAGGAGGTCCTCGTAGAACTCCTCGGAGAGCAGGTTGCCTCTCTGGACCACGCTGCCCTGGTGCGTGTCCAGGTACGCGCGTACCTTCGCGGCGGGTGCGCTGGCCGCGACCATCTTCGTCGCCTCGGCGGGCAGCCGCCTGATGACGAGTTCCTCGCTCTGGTCCAGCATGGGCCGGCTGGTGGCGAGCAGCGGGACGTCCCACTTGGTGAGCTGCGCCCCGGTCCCGAGGTAGGCGCCCTCCACGATCGCCTTGTCCAGCCCAGCCAGCTCGGCCTCTGCCTTGGGGTCGATCGCGGCGAGCAGGAGCGGGAAGTCCTGGGCGAAGTCGACCATGGCCTGCCCCTGCTTGGTGCCGCCTTTGCCCCACTGCAGCGGCACGCCGTCGCCCTTGCCGTTGCGGGTGGACCAGGCGTCGGCCGTGGGGCATCACTAAACTCATCAGTGGCTATCACCCAATTTACGAAGGCGTTGAGCCGGAAGTTCTCCTGGAGATCAACAAACGGTACGGCGAAGGAAACCTTCGCAATTGGGCCGCCTTCACTTTGACTGCCGCGCAATTGTGCGCCGAAACGAACCGCGAGCGCATCGACGCGGCAGTAATCGCCAACGCATACACACTGCTCGGCGGAGGAAAGAGTGACTGAACAACGACGATACCCCGCTACATCCGCGCGGTTTGCTGGGCAGATCGAGGAACTACTTGAGGCACCCTGACGAATCACCTGCTGTGACTTCGTCCAGCAGGCAGACGTACAACTCCGACTCCGCACGGCCCCATACTCTGGGCAACCGTATCGAGATGCTGCCGGAATCGGCCGATAACCAGTCCCGACGCACGTCGTCATGACGCTGGCCCGACTCGCCGGAGTGGGCGTCCTCCCGCCGGCCAAGAGGCGTACGGGTCATGCTGTCCCTCTTGTACTGCGGTTCGCCAAGCTTAGCCTGGATCCACCGCTGGGAATCTGACAAAAGAACTGTGAAATAGGGCGAGGTGCCCTTTGGCCTGGGAAGATGGGAGTTCTCTACGCTCCAGCAACCCAAATCAGAAGGACACCTCGTACGTGCA
>NZ_JBQQCB010000148.1:0-23365 GCF_052246675.1 Nonomuraea sp. KM90
GGCCGGGACGGCACGCTGACGCTGTGCAACGACGCGGCCCGGCTGCTGCTCGGCCTGCCCGCCGACGCCGAGGGCCGGCACGTGCGCGAGCTGGGCCTGGCCGAGGTGCTCACCGCCGGCGAGGAGCGGGTCCACCTGGTCGGCGACCGGGTGCTGGCCGTCAACAGCGCCGCCAGCAGGCTCGGCACGGTCGTCACCGTACGCGACCACACCGAGCTGCAGGCGCTGACCGGCGAGCTCGACGCCGAGCGCGGCTTCGCCGACTCGCTGCGCTCGGCCGCGCACGAGTCGGCCAACCGGCTGCACACCGTCATCACGCTGGTGGAGCTGGGCCGCACCGAGCAGGCGGTGGCCCTGGGCACCGCGGAGCTGCGGGCCGCGCAGGAGCTGACCGACCGGGTGGTGGGCTCGGTACGCGAGCCGGTGCTGGCGGCGCTGCTGCTGGGCAAGAGCGCCGAGGCGGCCGAGCGCGGGAGTGAGCTGGTCATCAGCCAGGACAGCGAGCTGGACGACCCGGGCCTCGACCCGCGCGAGCTGGTCACGATCGTGGGCAACCTGATCGACAACGCGTTCGACGCGGCCTCCCGGGCGGAGGTGCACCTGAGCGGGGACGAGCGGGGCGTGGTGATCAGGGTGTCCGACGACGGGCCCGGGCTGACCGGCCCGGCGGCCTTCGAGAAGGGCTGGACCACCAAGGGCGACGGGCACGGGCTGGGCCTGGCGCTGGTGGGGCAGGCGGTGCGGCGGCTGGGCGGCACGATCGAGGTGGCGGGCTCGACGTTCACGGTGAGGCTGCCCCGATCATGACCGTCCCGGTGCCGGGCTCGAGCCCGGTCATCTCCGTTCTGGTGGTCGAGGACGAGGAGATCACCGCCGAGGCCAACCGCATCTACGTGGAGCGGGTGCCCGGGTTCGAGGTGGCCGGGGTGGTCCGGTCGGGCCAGGAGGCGCTGCGCTTCCTGCGCGGGCGGCCCAGGGATCGGCCCGTGGACCTCATCCTGCTCGACCTGTACCTGCCCGACATGCACGGGCTGGAGGTGTGCCGGGCGGTGCGCGCGGCCGGCCTGATGTGCGACGTGATCGCCGTCACCTCCGCGCGCGATCTGGCCATGGTGCGTTCAGCGGTGTCGCTGGGGATCTCCCAGTACCTGCTCAAGCCGTTCACGTACGCGACACTCGCCGAGAAGCTCACGCGTTACGCCCGGTTCAAGGAGGAGGCCGGCCTGGCGGTCGGGCAGGGCGACGTGGACCGGTTGCTGGGCGCCCTGCGCGGCCCCTCGGAGCTGCCCAAAGGCATGGCGCGGGACACCCTGGACACCGTGGTGGCACGGTTGCGGCAGCACCCGCACGGGATGGGCGCGCAGGCCGTGGCCGAGGCGATCGGGGTGTCCCGTGTGACGGCCCGGCGCTACCTGGAATACCTGGTCGAGCTGGGTGTGGCGGCCCGCATCCCGCAGTACGGCGGAGTGGGTCGGCCAGAGTTGCTCTACCGGATCCCCATGGAAAGTTAATGACGGTGACGCTGGCCGTTCAATCCAGCCCTCTAGCTTCTGGGTGCAATCCGATGCACTGAGGAGACACACCTTGCGAGTCCTGGCCGTAGTTCCCGCCCGCGGAGGTTCGGCGGGCGTACCCCTGAAGAACCTCGCCCTGGTGGGGGGCGTCCCGTTGGTCACCCGGGCGGTGCGGGCCTGCCTGCGCGCCGAGCTGGTGGACCAGGTCGTGGTCAGCACCGACCACGACGGGATCGCCGAGACCGCCAGGGAGGCGGGCGCGATCGTGGTGGAGCGCCCGGCGGAGCTGAGCGGCGCGACCGCCTCCAGCGAGTCCGCGGTGCTGCACGCGCTCGACGCCCTGGGCGAGGACCCTGAGGTCGTCGTGCTGGTGCAGGCCACCAGCGCGTTCATCGACCCCGACGACCTGTCGGCGGCGGTGCGCAAGGTGCTCGACGGCGAGGCCGACTCCGTCGTGTCCGGGCTGCCCACGCACGAGTTCCTGTGGACGGCGACCGGCGGCGGCATCAACCACGACCCGGCCGTCAGGCAGCGCCGTCAGGACCGCGCGCCGGAGTTCCGCGAGAACGGCGCCTTCTACGTCATGCGCACCGCCGGCCTGCGCGAGCACGGCCACCGCTTCTTCGGCGAGATCGCCGTCCAGCCGGTGCCCACCAAGCACGCCATCGAGATCGACAACCCGGAGGACCTGGAGCTCGTGCGCGCGCTCGCCCCGTTCATCGACACGCCCGAGCCGATCGACGTGGACGCCGTCATCACCGACTTCGACGGCGTGCACACCGACGACCGCGCCTACGTCGACTCCGACGGCCGCGAGATGGTGCTGGTCAACCGCTCCGACGGCATGGGCGTCGCGCTGCTCAAGCGGTCCGGCGTGAAGGTGCTGGTCATGTCCACCGAGCAGAACCCGGTGGTGGCCGCCCGCGCCCGCAAGCTCGGCGTGCCCGTGCTGCAGGGGCTGGCCGACAAGCGGACCGTGCTGCGCGACTGGCTGAGCATCGAGGGCCTCGACCCGGCCCGCGTGGCCTACGTCGGCAACGACGTCAACGACCTGGGCCCGATGGCGGAGGTCGGCTGGCCGGTCGCCACCCCCGACGCGCACCCGCGGGTGCGCGCCGCCGCCCGCGTGGTGCTGACCAGGCCCGGCGGTTCCGGCGCGGTGCGCGAGCTGTGCGACCGGGTGGTGGCCGCCCGGCCCGAGCTGCCCGCCGCGCCCGCCTCGGAGATCCGCACGCGGCCCCGCCTCGGACCGGTGGCGATCGGCGAGGTGATGGTGGGCCACGGCGAGCCGGTGTACGTCATCGGCGAGATCGGCATCAACCACAACGGCGACCTCGACCTGGCCAGGCAGCTCATCGACGTGGCGGCCGACGCCGGCTGCCAGGCGGTCAAGTTCCAGAAGCGCACCCCCGCGATCTGCGTGCCCGAGGAGCAGAAGGGCCAGATCAGGCAGACGCCGTGGGGCGAGATGACGTACCTGGAGTACAAGGAGCGCACCGAGTTCGGCCGGGACGAGTACCGGCAGATCGCTAAATACTGCGACGAGCGCGGGCTGCACTGGTTCGCCTCGCCGTGGGACGTGCCGTCGGTGGAGTTCCTGGAGGAGATGGACGTCCTGGTGCACAAGGTGGCCTCGGCCAGCGTGGCCGACCACGAGCTGCTGCGCGCCCTGGCCGCCACCGGCAAGCCGATCATGCTCTCGACCGGCATGTCCACGCTGTCGGAGATCGACGCGGCCGTCGAGATCCTCGGCACCGAGAAGCTGATCATGATGCACGCGACGTCCACGTACCCGCTGCCTCCCGAGGAGGCGAACCTGCGGACGATCACCACGCTCAAGGAGCGGTACGGTGTCCCCGTAGGCTATTCCGGGCACGAGCGCGGTCTGCAGATCTCCCTGGCCGCCGTCACGCTCGGAGCGGTCTGCGTGGAGCGGCACATCACCCTCGACCGGACGATGTGGGGCTCCGACCACGCCGCCTCGCTGGAGCCGTCCGGGCTGGAGCACCTGGTCCGCGACATCCGCATCATCGAGCAGGCCATGGGCGACGGCGTCAAGCGCGTCTTCCCCGGCGAGGAGGCTCCGAAGGCCCGCCTGCGCCGGGTGACCGTCTGACCGTTCCCATCAGGAGAAACGCACATTGATCACGCTCTCGGTCGTCGTGCCCGTACGGGACGGCGAGCGCTTCATCGCCGACGCGCTCACCTCCCTGTCCCGCAACGCGCGCCACGACTTCGAGTTCATCGTCGTGAACGACGGGTCCGTGGACGCCACGGGGGACATCATCGACGACTTCGCCGGTGACCTCCCCGGGCTGACCGTGGTCCGCAACCCCGCTCCGGTGGGGCTGGCGGACGCGCGCAACACGGGCCTGTCGGCCGCGACGGGCCGGTACGTCACGTTCATGGACGGTGACGACTGGCTCGCCCCCGGCTACCTGACGCGGCTCGTCGAGGCGATCGACGGGCTCGGCTGCGACTTCGTACGCGCCGACCACGTGCAGGTCGAGGGCCGTAAACGGGTCGTGCACCGCGCTCCGCTGGCGCGGCGGGGCGTGGTGCTCGATCCCCGCGACGCCATCCTGCCCGCGAGCGTGCGGACCATGGTGGACTACCCGTACGCGTGGGCGGGGATCTACCGCCGCTCCCTGGGCGACCTGCTGCACTTCCCCGGCTCCCTGCACACCGCGGAGGACCGGCCGTGGATCTGGCGGCTGCACCGGGAGGCGGCCTCGTTCGCGGTGGTGTCGCTGGCCGGGGTGTTCTACCGGCGGCTGGTGTCCGGCTCGCTGACGCAGGTGGGCGACGAGCGCCAGCTGCACTTCTTCGACGCGTTCGAGCTGGTCCTGAAGGACCTGGAGCCGGAGTTCCTGCCCAAGGCGGCCCGCAACTTCTGCGCCCTGCTCGCCCACCACCTGGAGATCGGCGACCGGTTCACCCCGGCGCTGCGGGCCCGCTTCGAGGAGCGCGGCGCGCAGATGGTGCGGGCGCTGCCGCCGGAGCTGGTGGCCGAGTCGGTGGCGCGGATGTCCGTCGAACGCGAGGCCACGTTGCGGGCCCTGGTGCCCGACCTGCCCCCAAGCCAGCACGTCCGGGTCCGCCGTGACCGGGAGGAGTCCTAGGTGAAGCTCTTCTACGCCTCAACCCTGTTCGGGGCGATGTCGCTGGCGGCCGCGATCGACGACGGCCGCTTCGGCGACGGCCGCCGCGTGCTCGTCGTGTCCACCAACGCGGCCATCCCCGAGGTGGCCACGCCGCTGGACAAGACGCCCGGCTTCGCCGTGCTGCGCTCGCGCTTCGACGAGGTGCACTCGTGGAACGAGCTCATCGCGCCGCTGCACCCGTCGGACTGGCGGGCGCGCGTCATCGAGGTGCCGATGATGGAGCGCCTCATCAGCTCCCACTGGGGCCTGGAGGGCGTCGAGGAGCTGGTGCTGGAGTCGATCGCGGTGCCGCCGGCCCGCACGATCGCGGGGCTGGTGCGCGACTGCCCGATCACGGTCTACTCCGACGGGCTGATGAGCTACGGCCCCACCCGCGACCCGCTGCCCGCGGAGATCTTCCGCCGCATCGGCCGCCTGATCCACCTGGACCTGGTGCCGGGGCTGAAGCCGCTGCTGCTCAGCGAGTACGGCGTCGCCCCCGAGATCCTGCCCGACGAGCGGTTCCTGTCGATCGTGCACGAGGTCACCGCCACCGCCCCCGACATGCTGGCCGGGCAGGCGATCATCCTCGGCCAGTACCTGTCGGCGCTGGAGATCGTCACGCCGGAGGAGGAGGCGGGGCTGCACGAGACGATGCTCAAGGCCCTGGCCGCCCGCGGCTGCACCAACGTCGTCTTCAAGCCGCACCCGGCCGCCGGGCGGCGGCACGCCCAGCTCCTGCGCGCCGCCGCCGGCTCGTTAGGGGTGCGCCTGTCGGTGGCCGGGGAGAGCGTGCCGGCCGAGGTGTGCTTCGCGGCGCTGCGGCCCGAGCTGGTCGTGGGCTGCTTCTCCACCGGGCTGGTGACCGCGCAGCGCTACTTCGGGCTGCCGGTGGCGTCGTACGGCGCGGACCTGGTGCTGGAGCGGCTGACCCCGTACGAGAACAGCAACCGGATCCCGGCCACGATCGTGGACGCGCTGCTGCCCCGGCTGACGGCGGAGGGCGGCCTCGACCGCCCGCCGGTCACGGACCTGCCGGCGCTGGTGCGGGCGGTGGGCTACTGCATGCAGGCCGACACCTACCCGGACCTGCGGCCGGACAGCATCGACTTCGATCCGCGCTACTTCAAGCGCAAGCGCCTGGAGACGCTGGGCTTCGCCGACAAGCCCAGCGCCCTCACCAGGATCCGCAGGAAGATCAGGTCAGCGATCTGAGGTAGCGGCGCATGCGGCGCTTGGCCTTGTATCCCGCCCGGAGCATCTTGGGCGGCACCTCCACCCGGAGGCGGGCCCTGCGCCGCCCCGCCGCGTGCTCCGGCCCGTCGAGCAGCGACCTGGCGGGCACCCGCGGCCTGGCGATCGCCAGCCCGGTCAGCAGCCCCGCCCAGTCGTTGCGCTCGGCCGGGTGGAAGTAGTTGGCCGCGCACCAGGCCGGCGAGGCGTCGTGGAAGCCGCCCGCGGCCAGCTCGTCGAGCGTGCCGAGCAGGTCGCTGCCCTCGAACACCAGGTTGATCATCTCGGCGCTCACGCCGAAGTCGCTCAGCACCAGGGACGGCACGCCCATGGCGATGGCCTCCAGCGCCGCCGTCGAGCTCACCGTGACGAACCCGGCCGCCCGCTCCAGCTGGTCGTGCATCGAGCCGGCCTCGAACGCCAGCCGGCCCGGCTCGCCCATCTCCCGCCACAGCCGCTGGTAGTGGTGGCGCTCGTTGTGCGTCTGCCGCTCGTCCTCCAGCGCGCGCAGCTTGACCACCACGTCCAGGTCCGGCCGCCGCCCGGCCAGCTCGGCCAGCGACTGCAGGATCCGCTCGCGCTGCTCCCGCTCGCGCGGCACCTTGGCCTGGGTGGCGAAGACCACCCGGTTGCCGCCCCGCGAGGTCAGCTCGGGCCGCAGGAACGGCAGCCGGGCCAGGCCCACCGCCCCTCCCCCGCCGAGCCGGGCGGCGATCTCGGAGAACTCGGCCACCTCCCGCTCGCTGTGCACCACGAACAGGTCGCAGCCGCTGCGGAACAACCATGCCTTCTCCGTCGCCGGCACCGAGATGCCCGGCAGCCCGCTGGCGAACACCGGCCGCGGACGCAGCCCGTTGAGCACCTCGGCCACCAGCACGTCCACCACCGGGCCCGTGCAGGCCACCAGGATGACGTCCGGCTGCGTCCGCTCGGCCAGCCGCCGCACGGAGCGCGCGGACAGCACCGTCGGCGCCTCCCGCCCGCCCACTGCGGCGGCGATCTGCTCCGGCGAGGGGGCGATCGGGGTGCGCACCACGACCAGCTCTGTCACGCAGCCCGAAGGCAGGTCACCGAGCAGGCAGGCCGCCCATTTCAGATACGAGTCGGAGTCGGCGACCGCCAACACTCTCACCCGGACACTCCAGTCAAATGTGATCGCAGGGCGGGGGCCGCCCTGCTGGTCCACCAGTCATCGGGAACGTCCACGGGCTCGACGGCGACACCGCGCGGGCTGAGCAGCACCCGCAGCGAGGTGATCGCGGTCGAGGGAAGGCTGAGCACGCGCTGCCCGGCATCCAGCCCGCGCAGCGTCAGCTCGGCGGGCACGCCGGCGTCGTGGACGGTGATGCCGGGGCGCTCCCTGATCAGCGCGACGTCCACGGGGTCCTCGCGGCGGTGCGGGTAGTAGGCCAGCGGCTCGCGCGCGGCCAGGTCCGTCAGCCAGCGCAGGTAGTGGTCGCGGTGCACCAGGCCGTTGCGGACGAGCGAGGTGCCGAGCACGACCGTGCGCTCGGCGGGGCCCTCGGCGCTGAGCGGCTGGGCGCGCAACCAGGCGAAGTCGTGGCGGACGAGGTCGACCCCGGCGCGGCGGACGGCCTCCTCGAGCTTGTCGTCCACGGACAGGGCGGTGAAGACCGACACCTTGCTCATGCGCAGCCGGAGCGCGGCCGCCACGCCCAGCGCGGCACGCAGCCGGGTGGGCTGGGCGCGGGCGCGCAGCAGCGGGCGGTACGGGCCGGCGGCGAGCAGCTCCAGCAGCCGGAGCGTGGCCAGCCCGTCGTCCACGATGACGATGTGGCCGGGCCTGGAGGTGAGCCAGCGCAGCTGGACCTTGCCGGAGAAGGCGTCTCCGACCGCCTGCACGCGCCTGGGCATGCGCTCGCGCGGCTCGGCCAGCTCGAGGCCCTCCGGGAGCCCCAGGGCGCGCAGCTCGCGCCGCGTGGCCTTCAGGGGCCGCAGGCCCGCACGTGGCACGATGGCCGTCGCGGGTCCGAGGAGCCCGGCGTGGTGGGCCTCGACGGCGCACAGCATCTGGAGCGGGGACTCCACCCAGGCCGACGCCTGTTCGACCACTCCTTGCCCTCCCAGCGGGGTGATGGCCCGTTCACGACCGCTTCAAGCTAGCCCCACCGGCTTAAGCTCTCAGAAACGCGACGTGAACAATGGAGGGTATGAATTCGCTCATGCTCAACAGCGACGGCGTGCAGATCCCGCAGCTCGGGTACGGCGTCTGGCAGGTACCGGCCGACGAGGCCGAGCACGCGGTCGCGACCGCGCTCAAAGCGGGCTACCGGCACGTCGACACCGCCGCGGCCTACGGCAACGAGGAGGGCGTGGGGCGAGCCGTGCTCGCGAGCGGGCTGCCCCGCGAGAAGGTATTCGTGACCACGAAGCTGTGGAACGGCGACCACGCCCGCGCGGAGGCGGCCTTCGACGAGTGCCTGACCCGGCTGGGCCTCGACCACGTAGATCTTTTCCTCATCCACTGGCCGGTGCCGAAGCAGGACAAGTACGTGCAGGCGTGGAAGGCGATGGAGAAGATCTACCGTGACGGCCGGGCCAGGGCCATCGGCACGTCCAACTTCACCGTCGACACGCTCACCCGGCTCATGGACGAGACCGACATCACCCCGGCCATCAACCAGATCGAGCTCCACCCCTACCTGCAGCAGCGGGAGATGCGGGCCTTCCACGAGGCCAACGGCATCCTCACCGAGGCGTGGAGCCCGCTCGGGCAGGGCAAGGGGCTGCTCGCGGACCCGGCGCTGGCGGTGCTGTCGGAGAAGTACGGCAAGACGCCCGCGCAGATCGTGCTCCGGTGGCACCTGCAGCTCGGCAACGTGGTCATCCCCAAGTCCGTGACGCCCGCGCGGATCGCCGAGAACATCGACGTGTTCAGCTTCATCCTCGACGCCGAGGACATGGCGGCCATCGGCGCGATGAACAGGAGCAGGCGCATCGGCCCCGATCCCGAGACTTTCAACATGACGTGAGTGACCGGAGTGGCTCATGTGACGTAAAGGAATTACCGTTACATGACGCCGCCATAAGTCACCTTTTACCGTCCGTATACGATCTGCCGCGTGCAAGATTTCACATGGGGAATTGCGGCGACCGGCGGCATCGCGCGTACCGTGGGGGCCGCCATCGTGGCGGAGCCCGGGATGCGGGTGGCCGCCGTCGGATCCAGGAACCTCGCCAGGGCGCAGGCCCTGGCCACGACTTTGGGGGCGGAGTCGGCGTACGGCTCTTATGAGCAGCTGTGCGCCGACCCGGCGGTGGACGCGATCTACGTCGCGACGCCGCACGCGCAGCACCTGCGGGTGGCCGAGGCCGCCATCGCCGCGGGCAAGGCCGTGCTCTGCGAGAAGCCGCTGGCGGCGACCGTGGACGACGCGGAGAAGATGGTGCGCCTGGCGCGCGAGGCGGGCGTGTTCCTGATGGAGGCCATGTGGATGAGGTTCAACCCCCTCATCCGGCGGATCGCGACCGACCCGCGCTTCGGCGAGATCCGCTCCGTGCAGGCCAGTTTCGGCTTCGCCCTGCCGTACGACCCGGCGCACCGGCTGTGGGCGCCGGAGCTGGGCGGCGGCGCGCTGCTCGACCTGGGGATCTACCCGTTCGGCCTGGCCCAGCTCCTCCTGGGCATGCCCGCTGACCTGCGCATCACCGGCTCCCTGGCCCCGAACGGGGTGGACGCGGAGGCGGCCGGCGTATTGCTCTACCCCGGTGGCAGGCATGCTCTCGTGGCCACCTCATTGCTGGGGAATTACCCTAACCAGGCCAGTGTTGTAGGTACTCAGATGCGGGCGGACATCCAGGCGCCGTTCTGGGCCCCGCAGCGGATCCTGCTCACCGGGCCCTCCATGGAGCCGGAAGAGCACGTGCTCGATCCGGCGGACAACGGATACGCCGGAGAGCTCCGCGAAGTCCGCGCCGCCACGGCCGAAGGCAGGACCGAATCCTCGATCATGCCGCTTGACGAATCCCTTGCCATGATGGGGCTTCTGGCCGACGCACGCAGGCAACTTGCCTAGCCGCGCTTTTATGGATTTGTAATCCTCTTGCCTCATGTATTACCTTATGGGGCAACTTGAGGCATACGTCCGGTTTGTCCGGCTATGTCTGACCATCGCACGACAAATCACAGGATCGCCCTGTGACCGCTGAATCCGCGTCCGCGCGGAACCGGGGACCCATGTCCTTTGGGGTGAATCGGCACTCCGGTGCCGTAGGGCAGCTTCCACGCCCGAACCCGTCAGCTAACCCGGTAAGCGGCATGGAAGCAAGGAGTAACCCCCTCGATGGCCAAGCACCGTATTTCCGCTGCCTCGAAGACCACCATCGCCCGCGCCGTCCTCGGCGCCACCGTCATCGCCTCGGCCCTCGGCGCCAACGCCGTAGCCGCCAATGCCGACACCGCCACCGGCGTCGCCGCGGCCACCGCCGCCAGGCACCCGGACACCGCCATCGCCGCCCACAAGGCCGGCGACAGGGTGGAGGAGACCAAGGTCAACGTCACCGCGGACCAGGTCCTCGCCCTCGCCAGGGCCCAGGTCGGTACCTCCGAGAACGCCTACGGCGGCGGCACCAAGTACCAGCAGTGGTACGCCGCCTCCAAGCGCGCCGCCGAGACCGTCGCCCGTGACGGCGGCAACCGCGCCGCGTACCTGAACGCCGCCTGGTGCTCGATGTTCGTCTCCTGGGTCGGCGAGCAGACCGGCGCCCGCCCGCAGGTCGGCTGGGACGCCTACACCGTCGCCCACGCCAAGTGGTTCGCCGCGAACCACCGCTTCGGCACCGTCGCCAAGCCCGGCGCCGTGGTCTTCTTCTCCTGGGACGGCGGCAAGAGCCTCAGCGACATCCAGCACGTCGGGTTCGTCGTGAAGGACAACCAGAACGGCACCATCTCCACGATCGAGGGCAACACCGGCAACGGCCGGGTCGAGGAGCGCATCCGTCCGAAGTCCAAGGTCTTCGGTTACGGCTACCCGCAGTACCGCGCCTGACGGACTCTGGCTGAGGGGGTTCCCCCGCCTTCCCTGAACTCGACGAGCACGCGTCCCCGAATGGGACGCGCGCTCGTCGCGTTTCCCGGCTTCCCCCGGCGATGCCGATGCCCGCCATGAGCGTGCCGGGCACCGGTCCTCGGCGTGGCGGCATGCTCACCAGCACCCCTGCTCGGGCGCCGGCGGGCCTCGCGATGACCCGCGGCGCTCCCCGCGTCACAGCCCGTCGGCCGCCGTGAAGGCGTCGCGCTGGATGGCATGCAGCTCGGCGTACGGGCCGGGGCGGGCGACGAGGTCGTCGTGGGTGCCACGCTGGACGACCCGGCCGCCGTCGAGCACGACGATCAGGTCCGCCGTCCGCACCGTGGGGAAGCGGTGGGTGACCAGCAGCGTGACGGTCCAGGGGTGGCGGCGGGCGGCCTCGGCGTAGCGGGCGAAGACGGCGCTCTCGGCCGGGGCGTCGAGGGAGGCGGTCGGCTCGTCCAGCACCAGCAGGAGCGGGGCCTCCCGCATCGAGCAACGCGATCAGCGGCGCGGCGCCGCCGTGGGAGACCAGCCGGCCGAGCGGCACCGTGCCGAGCGGGCCCAGCGTTGCCGCGCCCGCACCGAACAGGCCGAACGGCACCAGGCGGCAGGGCCCGGCCAGCGGCAGCAGGCCGGCGAGACGGACAGCCCTCACGCCAATCCAATGCGATCACATTGGTATGCCATGTGCCCGACGGTAACCCCGCCGCGCTCGGCGGGTCAAACCGATGCGGGCACATCGGGATAAGCCCGGCTCACTCCAGGAAGAACGCGGCCAGCGCCCCGGCGACCCCGTCCGGGTCGTTCTCCATCGGGATGTGACCCGCCTTCGGGATGCGCACCAGCCTGGTGGCGGGCATCTCGGCGGCGAACCGCTCGGCCTGCCGCACCTGCTGGAACTGGTCGTCCTCACCCCAGACCAGCAGCTTCGGCGTACGGTCGGCCCGCAGCGCCGGGACCAGGTCGAGCGTGTAACGGCTGTCGGCCGCGCCCGCCAGGGCCAGCCACGACCGGCAGACCCGCGGGTCGGTCCAGGGGTCGAGGTAGTCGGCCAGCTCCTCCTCCGTCGCCGGACGGGCCAGCGCGGCACCTACGGCGATGCGGCGCGCGGCCAGCACGTCCTCGGCGGTCGTCGCGGCGGCCACCGCCGGGTCGCGGTAGCGGGCCACCGCGGCCACCGGCCAGGAGTCGTACGTGACCGAGTTGACCAGCGCCAGCCTGCGCACCCGCACCGGCCCCGCGGCCAGCAGGTGCTGCGCGACCGCGCCCCCGATGTCGTGCCCGGCCACGGCCACCGGCTCCTCCGCCCCCACCGCCGCCGCGAAGCGGGCCACCCACTCCGCCAGCGCCGGAACGGCCGCCGTCTCGACCGTCAACTCCCCCTCCGAGCGCCCCAGACCGGGCAGGTCGACCGCGACCGGCCGCAGCCCGGCCGCGGCCAGCCGGTCGATCACGGGCGCCCAGACCCGGCTCCAGTACGTGCCGTGCAGCAGCAGCACCATCGGGCCCCGCTCCCCGGCCGTCAGATAGCCGGCCCGCCGCCCGTCTACGTCAATCGTCTCTCGCGTGGTCATGGCATAACCATCGTGTTCTGCTCCAGCCCCGGTCAAATACCAACTAGGGTATGTCGGCATGACATTGGCGCAGCTCAGAGTGCTCGTCGCGGTCGCCGACCACGCCGGCTTCACCACCGCCGCCGACCACCTCGGCATGTCCCAGCCCGCCGTCAGCCGCGCCGTCGCCACGCTGGAGCGCGAGCTCGGGGCGACCCTGTTCGTCCGCCACCGCGACGGCATCGCCCTCACCGAGGCCGGCCGCCGCGCGCTCGCCCGGGCCCGCGAGGCCCTGCGGCACTTCGACCTCATCCGCGCCGACGTGGCCGCCGCCAACGGCCAGATCACCGGCGAGCTGCGCCTGGCCAGCCTGCCCAGTGCCACCGGCACGATCGTGGCGAAGCTGCTGCGCGCCTTCACCGACCGCTACCCGCAGGTCCGGGTGCGCCTGTTCGAGGGCGTGGACGACGACATCCGCGACTGGCTGCACCGCGGCGCCGCCGAGATCGGCGTCGTCACCCTGCCCGCCCCCGGCCTGCACACCACGCACCTCAGCACCCACGACATGGTGGCCGTGCTGCCGGCCGGGCACCCGCTGGCCGCCCACCCGGTCGTGCGCCTGCCCGACCTGGCCGGCCAGCCGTTCATCCTGACCACCGCCGGCTGCCGGCCGCTGATCACCGGCGCGGCGACGGGAGAGGGGGTGCGGCTGGACATCGCCCTCGAGGCGAGCGGGCCCGCCGCCATCCTGGAGATGGTCGGCGCCGGCCTGGGGGTCAGCATCGTGCCCACGCTGGGCCTGCCCGCCGACCTCGGCTCGGTGGTCACCCGGCCCCTGGAGCCGGCGATGACCCGAACGCTGGCCCTCGCCGTCCCGTCGCCGGAGGACTGCGCGCCCACGGCGCGCGCTTTCCTGGACGAGCTGGCCGCCTTTACACTGTAGATTTATTACGGACGGGAGCCGTTCGAGACCTGACTCGAGTACGTTCTGGACGGCATCGCGGCCCGGGCTCGGCGGGAAACAACGCGGAACAACGCGCCGGGAGCGTGTCGATCCGCGGCGCGGCCGTTCGACGCGTCGGGTGAGGGCGGCTCCCGGGGCCGCCACGGAAGCGGAGGAGAGCACAGCGGTGAAGTTCATGATCGTGGGCAAGGGCAGCGCGGAGACCGAGGCCGGGGTCCTGCCCAGCCAGGAGCTCGTGGACAACATGCACGCCTACAACGAGTCCCTGGCCAAGGCCGGGGTGCTGCTGGCCGGCGAGGGCCTCTACCCCAGCTCGCAGGGGGCGCAGATCGCCTACAGCGGTGGCCGGGCGAGCGTGATCGACGGGCCGTTCACCGAGGCGAAGGAGTTGATCGCGGGCTTCTGGCTGATCCAGGTCAAGTCGCGCGAGGAGGCCATCGAGTGGGCCCTGCGGATTCCGGTGCCGCCGGGGCACGACGGGATCGGGCTGGACGTGTGGCGGGTGTTCGACGCCTCGGACGTACCGGACGACTCGATGCCCGCCGAGGAGCGCGAGCGCGAGGAGGCGCTGCGCCAGCGGCTCGGCGTGGACGACCCCGGCGCCTGACCCCCTGGCGCCTGACCCCCTGACCGGACCGGGTTGCGACGGCGGGCGCGGGGCTGGTCTCATGGGCCCGTGACGGCTTCCGACACCCATCGCGCGATCGAAGCGGTCTGGCGCATCGAGGCGGCCCGGCTCATCGCCGGGCTCGCCGGTATGGTGCGCGACGTCGGCCTGGCCGAGGAGCTGGCGCAGGACGCGCTGGTCGCCGCCCTGGAGCAGTGGCCCGCGTCCGGCGTGCCGCGCAACCCCGGCGCCTGGCTGATGACCGTGTCCAAGCGCCGCGCCATCGACCTGATCCGCAGGAACGAACGCCTCCAGCGCAATCTCGCCGAGCTCGGCCACCGCCTCGACCTGGAGGAGGAGCTGCCCGAGGTCGACGAGATCGAGGACGACCTGCTGCGGCTGGTGTTCACCGCGTGCCACCCCGCGCTGTCGGTGGAGGCGCGGGTGGCGCTGACGCTGCGCGTGCTCGGCGGCCTGACCACCGACGAGATCGCGCGGGCGTTCCTGGTCTCGGAGTCCACCGTGGCCCAGCGCATCGTCCGCGCCAAGCGCACCCTGGCCGACCAGCGGATCCCGTTCGAGGTGCCGCAGGGCGCGGAGCTGGCCGGCCGCCTGTCGTCCGTGCTGGAGGTCATCTACCTCATCTTCAACGAGGGCTACTCGGCGACCGCCGGTGACGACTGGATGCGCCCCGCGCTGTGCGAGGACGCGCTCCGGCTGGGCCGCGTGCTGGCCGGCCTGATGCCCAAGGAGCCCGAGGTGCACGGCCTGGTCTCGCTCATGGAGATCCAGGCGTCGCGCTCGGCCGCCCGCGTGGGCCCGTCCGGCGAGCCCATCCTCCTGCTGGAGCAGAACCGCGCCCGCTGGGACCGGCTGCTCATCGGCCGCGGGCTGGCCGCGCTCGACCGGGCCGAGGAGCTGGCCGGCACGCCCGGGCCGTACACCCTGCAGGCGGCCATCGCCGCCTGTCACGCCCGCGCCGTCGACGCGGAGGACACCGACTGGGTGCGGATCGCGAGCCTGTACGAGTCGCTGGCCCGGATGTCCCGCTCCCCGGTCGTGGAGCTCAACCGGGCGGTGGCCCTGTCGATGGCGTACGGGCCGGCGACCGGGCTGGAGCTCCTCGACCAGATCGTGGACGAGCCGACGCTCAAGGACTATCACCTGCTGCCCAGCGTGCGCGGTGACCTGCTGTTCAAGCTGGGGCGGATGGAGGAGGCCAGGTCGGAGTTCGAGCGGGCGGCGGGCATGACCCGCAACGCCCGCGAACGCGCCCTCCTGGAGGAGCGTGCCGCGGCGGCGAAACCCCCGGAGCTGTGAGGAGACCCGTGCCACCACGACTCGAAGAGATCACCCCAGGCAACCTCTCCGCCGCCCTCGGCATCAAGGTGAGCCCGGAGCAGGAGGCGTTCGTCGCCCCGGTGATGGCCTCACTCGCCGAGGCGTACGCCGCCCGCCACACCGCCTGGCCCCGCCTGGTCCGCGACGGGGAGCGGGCCGTGGCGTTCGTCATGGGCAACTTCGACCCCGGCAACGAGATCGGCGCCTTCCGCTGCGGCATCTGGCGCCTCAACGTGGCCGCCGGGGAGCAGGGCAAGGGCTACGGCCGCTTCGCCGTGCGGGCCGTGTGCGAGGAGGCCCGGCGGCGCGGCCATCGGCGCGTCACGGTCCTGTGGGAGCGCGGCACGGGCGGGCCCGAGCGGTTCTACCTGCGGCTCGGTTTCAAGCCGACGGGTGAGGTGCTGTACGGCGAGACGGTGGGCGAGCTGCTCCTGTGACCCTTGGATCGATGTGTCGGAAGTAGTGGAACCCTTGACGCCATCACTGGACGGCCACGTGCACAGCGAGTGGTCCTGGGACGCCCCGGCGGGCTCGATGGAACGCTCCTGCGCGCGGGCGGTGCACCTCGGCCTGCCGGCGATCGCCTTCACCGAGCACGTCGACCACACGGTCTGGACGATCGTCCCCGACCCCGACGACCACCTCGCGACGCTGACCACGCCGGAGGGGCGGCTGACCCCTCCGGCGTTCGACGCGCTCGGCTACCTGGAGGAGATCGACAGGTGCCGGGACCTGTTCCCGGACCTGCGGATCCTGACCGGCCTGGAGCTCGGGGAGCCCCACCGGCACACCGCGGCCGTCGCGAAGGTGCTCGGCGCCGGCCGGTTCGACCTGGTGCTCGGCTCCCTGCACTGCCTCCCGATCGGCGACGGCTTCGCCGAACCGCCGGGCCACTACGAGCGCCGGGCCGCGGCCGACGTCGTCCGGGACTACCTGGCCGAGGTCGCCCGGCTCGTCGCCGGGAGCGACGTGTTCTCGGTGCTGGCCCACATCGACTATCCGATCCGCTACTGGCCGGAACGGACGGCGGGCCCGTTCGACCTGGCGGTGTTCGAGGAGGAGTTCCGGCACGCGCTGCGGGCGACCGCCGCGTCGGGCCGGGCTCTGGAGATCAACACGCGCCTGCCGCTGAACCCGGCGATCGTGCGGTGGTGGCACGAGGAAGGCGGGGACGCTGTCACCTTCGGCAGCGACGCCCACGACCCCTCGTCCGTGGCCCACGGGTTCCGGGAGGCGGCGGACATGGCGGCGGCCCACGGGTTCCGGCCGGGGCGGGACCCGTACGCCTTCTGGGGGCGGCGATAGGCCCACCACACGAGACAAATCTTCTCACTATCTGGACGGAGATCGGGACGCGACGGCCCCGCCGCCGCACTCCCCCGGCGGCGTGACTGCCGGTTGTCAGCGGGGGCAAGGGCAGGCTGTGCGGGTGACATGCCCTTGATGCGACACAAAAGATGTCTCTTGTGGTGGGAGCGCTCCCAATCAGCTCTTTGGGCTATTTATCGTGGAAAATCCGGTTTCACAGTTGTAAACCGCACCATAGGTAACGGTTGCGTTTCGCGGGATTGACGTCCAGACCCCGCAAGTGCACCCTTTGTGGGAGCGCTCCCAAAGTCTCCCACCGCGGCGGAGCGCGTGCCGCGGTGCACCTCCCCACCATTCACCCGAGAAGGGGTCCACCATGATGATCAGCAAGCGTCGCGGCGGTCTTGCCGCGGCCTCGGCCCTGGCCGCGGCGGCGCTGGCCGTCGCGTCCTGTGGTTCCGGCAGCACGCCGGAGTCCAGCGCTCCAGCGTCGTCAGCGGCGGCTGAGCCGGTCACGATTCGCGTCCAGACGTTCGGCGGCGGCTCCAACTTCGGCTACAAGAACGCCGTCGACAAGTGGAACGCCGAGCACAAGGACATCCAGATCAAGTACGAGAACCTGACCGACCAGTTCGAGCAGCAGTACTGGCCGCAGATGATCCAGTGGCTCCAGGCCGGCAGCGGCGCGGGCGACGTCGTCGGCATCGACGAGGGCGGCATGGGCCTGGCCAAGGCGCGCAGCGAGTGGTGGGCCGACCTGAAGGAGTACGGCCTGGAGTCGCGCAAGGCCGACTTCCCCGCGTGGAAGTGGGAGAACGGCGTCGCGGCCGACGGCAAGGTGTTCGGTCTGGGCACCGACATCGGCGGCATGAGCATCTGCTACCGCACCGACCTGTTCAAGAAGGCCGGGCTGCCCACGGACCGCGACAAGGTCAGCGCGCTGTGGCCCACGTGGGACGAGTTCATGAAGGTCGGCCAGCAGTTCCAGTCGAAGGTCAAGGACACCAAGTGGGCTGACGGCACCAACACGCTCTACCAGGTGGTGCTCTACCAGGAGGCGGCCAAGAACGGCAACGTCAGCTACTTCGACACCAGCAACAACCTCATCGTCGACAAGAACCCGGCGGTGAAGACGGGCTTCGACTTCGCCCAGAAGATGAGCCAGCAGGGCCTGACCGCCAAGCTGCGCAACTTCACCGACGAGTGGGCGGCGGGCACCCAGAAGGGCGCGTTCGCCACGGTCGGTTGCCCGTCGTGGATGCTCGGCGTGGTCAGCGGCAACGCGGGCGACGCCGGCAAGGGCCAGTGGGACGTGGCCGCGGTGCCCGGTGGCGGCGGCAACTGGGGCGGCTCCTGGCTGGCCGTGCCGAAGCAGTCGAAGCACCCGAAGGAAGCGGCCCAGGTGGCCGACTACCTGACGCAGGCGACGACGCAGGCGAGCATCTTCACCGACTTCGGGAACATGCCGAGCAACACCAAGGCTCAGCAGGACCCGGCCGTGCAGGGCGCGAAGAACGAGTTCTTCAACGACGCCCCCATCGGTGAGATCTTCGCCAAGTCGGCGTCGAGCCTCCAGCCGGTCTTCCTCGGCGTGAAGCACGCCCAGGTCAAGAACGCCATCGAGTCCGTCATCCAGGGCATGGACGACGGCTCCGTCCCCTACGACAAGGCCTGGCAGCAGCTGGTCGACGACGCGGTCAAGGCCGCGGGCTGATCTCCCCGCCCGGCCCGCCAGGAGCGGGCCGGGCATGTTGCCGCTGAAAGGTCTGTTATGAGCCTCGACACCCTTCCGCGGGCGGCACGGAACACCCACCGCCGTGACCGCCCGCCCGGCCGCCGCTGGCGTTCCAGAATGGACGTCAAGGCGATGCCGTACGCCCTGGTGTCTCCCTACTTCCTGCTGTTCGCCGCCTTCGGGCTTTTCCCGTTGGTCTTCACGCTCTACTACTCGCTCTACGACTACGACCTCGCCGGGACCACGGAGTGGGCCGGGCTGGGCAACTACACCGCGCTGCTGGGGGACGACGACTTCTGGCGGGCCGTGGTGAACACGGTGGGCATGTTCGTGCTCGCCACCGTCCCGCAGATGCTGCTCGCGCTGTTCCTGGCCAACGCGCTGAACAAGCGCTTCCGGTTCCGCCTGGCGATCCGCATGAGCGTGCTGCTGCCGCTCGTGACGTCGGTGGTCGCCGTCTCGGTGGTGTTCACGCAGCTGTACGCCCGCGACTGGGGCCTGGTCAACTGGATCCTGGGCCAGTTCGGCATGGAGACCACCAACTGGCGGGCCGAGCGGATCCCGTCGTGGATCGCCATCGCCACCATGGTCGACTGGCGCTGGACCGGCTACAACGCGATCATCTTCCTGGCCGGCATGCAGACGATCCCGCGCGACCTGTACGAGGCCGCCGCGATCGACGGTGCCTCGCGGCGCAGGCAGTTCTGGCAGATCACGCTGCCGATGCTGCGCCCGACCATGATCTTCGTGGTGCTCAACTCCACGATCGGCGGGCTGATGTTGTTCGCCGAGCCGATCACGTTCTACAACGGCAACCCCGACGGCGGGTCGCAGGGACAGTTCCAGACGGTGGCCATGTTCATCTACAAGCAGGGCTTCCGTGAGTACGACTACGGCTACGCCTCCGCGGCCGCATGGCTGCTGTTCCTGCTCATTCTCGTTGGCGCGCTCATCAACTTCCTGGTCGTGCGCAGGATCGGGGGCACGAAATGACCAACTGGTCACCGACCATCATCACCAGGGTCATGCTGGCCGTGGCCATCGTCCTGTCGGCGTTCCCGCTGTACTGGATGCTGGTCATCGCCTCGCGCACCAACGCCGACGCGATCGCGGTGCCGCCCGTGTTCCTGCCGGGCGGGAACCTGGGCGAGAACATCGTCGCGGTGCTCAACAACGAGGACGCCAAGTTCCTGACCGGCCTGACGAACTCGTTCATCGTGGCGAGCGTCGTCACCGTCTCCGTGGTCATCATCTCCACGCTGGCCGGCTTCGCCTTCGCCAACCTCAGCTTCAAGGGTCGTAACCTGCTGCTGCTGCTCGTGCTGCTGACGATGGCGGTGCCGCTGCAGCAGATGGGCGTGGTGCCGCTCTACCGGCTCATGGTGAGCCTGGAGTGGACGGGCACGCTCACGGCGGTGATCCTGCCCTACCTGCTCAACGGGTTCGGCGTGTTCCTGATGACCCAGTACACCCGGCAGGCCGTGCCGATGGAGCTGGTCGAGGCCGCCCGGGTCGACGGCGCGGCCACGCTGCGCATCTGGTGGAACGTCGTGCTGCCGGCCGTGCGTCCGGGCATGGCCGTGCTCGGCATCAACACGTTCATGCTCATCTGGAACGACTACATGTGGCCGCTGATCGTGCTGACCCCGGACAACCCGACGGTGCAGACCGCGATCACGAACCTCAACGAGCGGTTCTCCACGAACTACACGTTGATCTTCGCAGGTACGGCGCTGTCCATCATTCCGCTCATCGCGGTATTCATCGCATTCGGCCGCCAGATCGTCGGCGGACTCATGGAAGGTGCGGTCAAGGCGTGACGACTCAAGAGGAACAGACGCGTTCCGGCCTGCGCTTCCCCACTGGCTTCGCGTTCGGCGCGGCGACGTCGGCGTACCAGATCGAGGGCGCCGTCGCCGAGGACGGCCGCGGCACCTCCATCTGGGACACCTTCACCAAGACCCCGGGCAGGGTGCTCAACGGCCATCATGGTGACGTCGCCATGGACCACTACCACCGGTTCAAGGAAGACGTCGCGATCATGGCGGACCTGGGCCTGACGGCCTACCGCTTCTCGGTCTCCTGGCCGCGCATCCAGCCGACCGGCTCCGGCGCGGTCAACCAGAAGGGCCTCGACTTCTACCGGCGGCTCACCGACGAGCTCCTCCGGCAGGGCATCGACCCCTGGCTGACCCTCTACCACTGGGACCTGCCCCAGGCGCTGGAGGACCAGGGCGGCTGGCCCAACCGTGACACGGCCTACCGCTTCGCCGAGTACGCCTCGGCGGTGCACGAAGCGCTGAAGGACCACGTACACACCTTCAGCACCGTCAACGAGCCATGGTGCGCCGCGTTCCTCGGCTACGCCTCGGGCGAGCACGCCCCGGGCAGGCGCGAGCCGCAGAACGCGATCAGGGGCGCGCACCACCTCAACCTCGCGCACGGGCTGGCCGTCCAGGCGATGGGCGCCCGGCGGGTCGGCGGCTGCGTGAACCTGTACGCGGTCACCCCCGCCACCGACAGCGAGGCGGACCTGGACGCGGCCCGGCGCATCGACGGGCTGCAGAACCGGTTCTTCCTCGACGCCCTGCTGACCGGACAGTATCCGCAGGACGTGCTCGACGACCTGGGGATGGACCCGGAGGTCATCCAGCCGGGCGACATGAAGACCATCGGTTCGCCCATCGACGTGCTGCTCGTCAACTACTACAGCCGCTTCACGGTCTCGGGAGCACCAGGCGGCAGGGCGTCGGCGGCGGCGGCCCCCACGGACTCGGCTTCTCCGTGGGTGGGCAGCGAGCACGTGTCCTTCGTCAACGGCGGCCGGCCCGTCACCGCGATGGGCTGGGAGATCGACGAGGGCGGCCTGGTGGAGATCCTCACCCGGGTGGCGCGGGACTACCCGCCGATCCCGATGGTGGTCTCGGAGAACGGCGCCGCCTTCGACGACGTGCTCGTCGACGGCCGGATCCACGACCGGGAGCGGCAGGCGTACGTGGAGGCGCACCTGGGCGCCTGCAAGGAGGCCATCGAGGCGGGCGTGCCCCTGGAGGGCTATTTCGCCTGGTCACTGATGGACAACTTCGAGTGGGCCTGGGGTTACGGCAAGCGCTTCGGCCTGGTACATGTGGACTTCGAGACCCAGGAACGGCTGCTCAAGGACAGCGCGCTCTGGTACTCGGAGATCATCCGGCAGAATAGGCGCCATGAACCGACCGACTCTTGAGGCAGTCGCGGCTCGGGCCGGGGTAGGCCGGGGCACGGTGTCGAGAGTCATCAATGGCTCGCCGAACGTCAGCGCCAAGGCCCGCGAGGCCGTTGAGCTGGCCATCCGCGAGCTGGGCTACGTGCCCAACCGTGCGGCGCGGGCCCTGGTCACGCGCCGCACGGACACGGTGGCGCTGGTGGTGTCCGAGTCCCAGTTCCGGGTCTTCGACGAGCCGTACTTCGCGGGCACCATCCGCGGCATCGGCTCGGCGCTGGCCGAGACCGGGTTGCAGCTCATCCTGGCGATGGCACGCACCCCGGAGGAGCACGCGCGGCTGGAGCACTACCTGACGGGGCAGCACGTCGACGGCGTGCTGCTCCTGTCGCTGCACGGCGCCGACCCGCTGCCGGGCAGGCTCGAGGCGATGGGCGTGCCGACCGTGCTCGGCGGCCGCCCCGTCGGCCTCGACCCCTACAGCTACGTGGACATGGACAACAGGGCAGGAGCCCGGCAGGCGGTCAAGCACCTGCTGGGCCTGGGCCGCACCGGCATCGCCACGATCGCCGGCTCCCAGGACATGGGCGTGGGCGTCGACCGCCTCTCGGGCTACCGCGACGCGCTGCTGCCCTCGGGGCTGCCGGAGCTGGTGGCCTACGGTGACTTCTCCGAGCACAGCGGCGCGGCGGCGATGACCGAGCTGCTGCGGACGCATCCCGAGCTCGACGCGGTCTTCGCCGCGTCCGACCCGATGGCGCTGGGCGCGATGCGCGTGCTCAAGGCCGCGGGCCGGGCGATCCCCGGCGACGTGGCGGTGATCGGCTTCGACGACTCCAAGGCCGCGCTGCACGCCGACCCGCCGCTGACCACCGTCCACCAGCCGACCGAGGCCATGGGCCGGCAGATGGCCCAGCTGCTGGTGGCCCGCATCAACGGCCGGGAGCTGCGCCAGCCCGTCGTGATCCTCGACACGCACCTGGTGCGCCGCGAGTCCGCCTGACGGGGAAGCGCCCCGGCCCGCCGCGGTCCCGGGCGGGGGCGGGGGCGGGGCGCCATGTGACATCGACAGGGAGGTGCCGTGGACAGCAGGACGAAGCGCCGGTTATCGGAGGCAGAGCTGGACGCGCTGGTCCGGCGGGCGGTGGGCACGGGCATCACCGCCGCCACCGAGCTGACCGACGGCTACGCCAACGCCGTCTGGCGGCTGAAGCTCGACGACGGGCGCGAGGCGGTGCTCAAGCTGGCTCCCCCGCCCGACCTGGAGCAGCTCAGCTACGAGCGCAACCTGCTGCGCATGGAGGCCGCCGCGATCGGCCTGGCGCTGGAGGCCGGCGTGCCGGTCGCCGGGCTGCTGCGGGCCGGGTTCGACGACCCGGTGCTGGGCGGCGACTACCTGCTGCTGGCCGCGCTCGACGGGGTGTCGTGGAACGACGTCAAGCCCGAGGGCGAGGCCGCGCTGCGCCGGGAGCTGGGCGGGCATCTGGCCCGGTTCAACACGGTGACGGGCGAGGTGTTCGGCTACCCGCACGCCGGGATCGTGGGCGCCACGTGGCGGGAGGCGTTCCTGGCGATGGTGGCGGCGCTGCTGGGCGACACCGAGCGCTACCCGACACCGCTGCCGCGCCCGGCCGCGGAGATCATGGCCGTGTGCGAGGCCGCGGCGCCGGCGCTGGACGAGGTGACGACGCCGCGGCTGGTGCACTTCGACGTGTGGGCCGGCAACGTCTTC